>JAJSZB010000019.1:0-23314 GCA_050613715.1 Streptomyces sp. IBSBF 3018 | reverse complement strand
CCTCGCCGACCGCCGCGCCGGGGGCGGCGCCCGCCACCAGCTGGGCATCGGCTGGTGACCCCGAGCGCCTGACCCGCACCCCGCGGTGGGAGCCGCCCCGACCCGGCTCCCACCGCACAGGCACAGATCGGACCGTCCGCGGATCGGACCGTACGCGGCCGCGCTCAGGCACCGATGGGACCGGCCCGTCGCGGCCCGGCGCCCGGGATCATCCGAGGGGCGACGCGACCGGCCTTGTCCGGACGCCGGTCACGGACTCCCGCAGCGGCCGGTACGCGGCGCGGTAGCCGAGGGGTCCCGCGAGCGGCGCCACCGCGTCCCTGAGCCAGGAGGGAAGCGCGGCCAGGCGCGAGATGCGGTCGGTCGCCGCGGCCACGTGCTCCACCCGCGACCTGCGGCGCCGCTCGTACTCCGGCCCGACCAGGGACCAGTCGTCGACGTCGGCGAGGAGTTCGGCCAGCACCAGGGCGTCCTCGACCGCCAGCCCGACGCCCTGGGCCCACATCGGGGACGTCGCGTGGGCGGCGTCGCCGATGAGGACGACCCGGTCCCGGGTCCACGCGGGCATCCGCACCTCCTCCAGCGGCGAGGGGTACGGCGGCACGGGCTGCTCCCACGCGGCGTCCAGCGTGTCCCGCACGATCCGCGGGAACCCCGCGAACGCGGCGCGCAGCCCGTCGGCGTCGCGGCCCGGCGCCGTCACCCACCCGTACACCTCCCCGCGGTCGACCGGGATCAGCAGGAACAGCGCGCCGCCCGCTCCCGACCAGCCGGTCCAGCAGTCGATGCCGGGGTCGGGCGCCATGAACCGCCAACTGGCCTCGGAGACCAGGGCGGTGCGCGGCGCCCCGTCGCCGAATGCGGCACGGCGCACGGCCGAGTGCACCCCGTCGGCGCCGACGACGAAGTCGCACGGCTCGAAGGAGCCGTCCGCGAGACCGAGCCGCACCGCGCCCCCGGGGTCGCCGGCCGCCCCGGTGAGCGACGTGACCCGCGCGCCCCCGCGCACGCCGCCCGCCGGGACCTCGCAGGCGAGCAGCTTCATCAGGTCCGAGCGGCGCAGGCACCGCGGTTGCGCCTCCTCGCCCCAGAACCGCGTCTCGTCGACCGCGAACAGCAGCCGGCCGCGCTCGTTGCGGTACTCGCGCCTGCGCACCGGCGATCCCAGCGCCCCCAGCTCCCCCGGTGTGACGCCGAGTCGGTGCAGCGCGCGGACGGCGTTGCCCGGCAGGTTCACGGCGAGCCCGACGCCCGCGTCGTCCGCGGGCGTCGCCCGGGCCTCCAGGGTCAGCGCCGGCAGCCCGAGCCGGTCCATGGCCCTCGAAGCGGCCAGACCCGCTATGCCGCCGCCGACGACGATGACGCGTGAAGAGTTACCGGCCGTGCTCACGATCGCTCCTGTCCTCGTGCCCGGGTACGGGCACTGCTTCGCCGAGGACACTACGGTCGGCGACGGCGGCCGCCATCCCCCCACAGAGCCGACACGGACCGTCCACCGGGGAGCGACACCGCGGCCCGGGTGGTCCGCACGAGCTACGTCGTAGCGGCTGCGGCAGGTGATCTTCCCGGAATTTCTCCGCGGTGTTTTCGCCTGCCGCACATCGCCTATCGTCCATTCCCTGTCCCGCATCGCCTATCGCGCATCACCTGGCAATTCCCGGGGCGTCCCCGGTGCTCTGCGTGGCGCATGGCGGCTGCCTGGTTCTGCCAGACCCAGGTATGCGAAACCCGGTTCGCCAGTGCCTGCTTCCGTGCTCGCTTCCCGGGTCGCGCCGCGATTAGCCTCGAACGCGGGAACAATCCACCCGCCATTACCGATGGAGATTCATCATGCCTATGCCCGCCGACCCGCCGAAGAATTCCGCCAGCCCCTTCGCGTCGTTCCGCGGACACCACGTGGGACTGCGGGTGAAGGACTTCGAGGCCGCGGTGGACTGGTACGTCGAGAAGCTCGACTTCCGGGTCCTGCACTCCTGGGAGGGCATGGACATGCTGTGGGCCTATCTGAGCCCCGCCGCCGACGACGCGTTCCACATCGAGATCATGGGCGGCCCGGGCGTCGAGCGCGAAGCCCCTGTCGTGGACTCGGTCCACGAGAGCCTCACCGGCACCGGCCTGCTGCACTTCTGCCTTGAGGTCGAGGACGTCGAGACCGCGCTGGCGGAGCTGAAGGACCGCGGCGTGGCCGTGACCCTCCCCGTCGTCGAGAACCCGGACATCAGCCGCAGGCTGGCCTTCGTCCGGGACCCGTGGGGCACCATGATCGAGCTCTCCGAGCGCACCCCCGACGGGCTGGCCTGACCCCGTGAGCAGGACGCGCATGCCGTACACGACCACCGCCGGAACGGCCGCCCGGCTGAGCACCTGGCAGCTCGCCGCGGTCGACAGCCCCCACCTCGCCGCGCCCGTCGTCGTGGTCGCCGCAAGGACATCCCGTACATCGACCGCGCCAACCGCTACCAGAACCTCAGCATCTACCTGCCGCGCACCCCGCGGACGGCCCGGCTCGTCGGCACGCCGGTCGAGTCCCTGCCGGACGCGGGGTCGCCGTCCGCCCTGCCCCGCTACCAGGTGCACATCCACGGCGGCGCCTGGCGCCACCCGCAGCTGACGTCGGCGTCGATCGAGCCGGCCGTGGCACACGCGTTCGCGGACGGCCTCCCGGACGGCCCGATCACGGCCGTGGCGTCGCTGAACTACACCCTCTCGCGGTTCCCGACGCACCCGACGCAGCCGTACGACCCGATCAGGGACAACCACGCGGACCCCGCCCGCGAGGCCGTGCACCCGCAGCACGTCAGCGACGTCCTGCACGGGCTCGCCCTGCTCGGGGAGCTCGGCCTCACCGACGACTCCTACGTGCTGTCCGGGCACAGCTGCGGCGCCTGCCTGGCCTTCCAGGCCGTCCTGCGCCCGCCCGCGCACTACGGGCTGGGGTACCTCGCCGACGCACCGCGCCCCGCCGCGGTGCTCGGGCTCAACGGGCTGTACGACCTGCCCGCGCTTGCGGTCGCCGAGGGGCTCGGCGCGCGCCACGCACGGGAGCGCGAGGACTACGAGATGTTCCTGTCCAACGCCTTCGGCGCCGACCAGCGGCAGTGGCCCGCGGTCTCCCCCGCCCTCTTCGACCCCGCGGACATCGGCGAACGGATACGGCAGGGCAGGGCGCCGCGGCTGGTGCTGCTCGACCAGAGCAGCGAGGACCAGCTCGTGCCGATGAACCAGAAGGAGCGGTTCCGGGACCGCCTGTCCGAGGTGGACGGGCTGCGGCTGGTGGAGGGGACCCGGTGCACGGGGAAGCACGCCGCCGCCTGGGAGGAGGGCGTCATGATCCGGGACAGCGTGCAGGACGTCGTCGGACTGCTGCGGACGCGGCCGTGACGGGAAGCGGCGGCCGTCGCCCCGGCTCGCATCCGCAAGGGGAACGACCGGCCGTCGCGCACACCGGGTCGGGCGGGCGGGAGCCGGCGGACCCAGGTCCGGCAGGACCGGTCACGGCGGCCGGCGCCGCACCCGGCAGGGGCATACTTGCGGACATGGACCACTCCCAGGAGCTGCGCGACTTCCTCCGCTCGCGTCGCGCCCGGCTCGAACCGGCGGACGTGGGCCTGGAGCCGGAGACCACCGGCCGGCGCGTGCCGGGACTCCGCCGTGAGGAGCTCGCGGTCGTCTCCGGGATCAGCGCCGACTACTACGCCCGGCTGGAGCAGGGGCGCGCCCGCAACGTCTCCGACCAGGTCGTGGACGCGCTCGCCAGGGCGCTGCGGCTGGACGAGGTCGAGCGCGAGCACCTGCGCCGGCTGACCGGCCCGCCCGCCAGGCAGCAGAGCGGGGCGGGCCCGCGGGCGCGGGCGCAGGTCGTGCCCCCCGAGATCCGTTCGATGATCGAGGCGCTCGACCCGACGCCCGCCCTGGTGCACAACTCCATGCTGGACGTGCTCGCGGCCAACACGATGGCCGGGGTCCTGCTCGACGGTCTGCTGGACATGCCGGCGGCCCGGCGCAACCTGGCCCGGTGGACCTTCCTGCGTCCCGAGGCTCGCCGTGTCTTCGTCGACTGGGAGACCTCCGCGCGGCACATGACCTCGACGCTGCGGACGGCCGCGGCGCAGTCCGACGACGACGGCGTGCACGCGCTGATCGGGGAGCTGAGCGTCGGATCGCCGGAATTCTCCTCGTACTGGGCGGAACACGAACTCACCCAGCCGGCCGCTTTCGGAAAGCGGTTCCACAATTCCGTGGTCGGCGAGTTCGATCTGCATTACCAGTCGCTGGTCGTTCCCCAGGCGACCGATCAGTACGTGGCGCTCTACACGCCGACGAAAGGAACTCCCTCCGCCGAGGCGTTCGCCCTGCTCGCGTCCTGGACCGCGGGATCGGCGAAGCCCTCGCCCGCCGGCCGTCCGGCCGCGGCCCGCGCCGACAGGCCGAAGGCTTCCGGCCCTCCCGGGGCGTCCGACGACGCATGACGCCCCCGGCTCACCGGTCGCCGCGGCCGGGCGTCACGAGCCCTGCTGTGGGTGGACGAACGCCGGCTTGCCCGCCGGCGGGTCGAGCAGGACCTCGGGCGCCCGGTCGTACGGGTACGGGCCGGCCAGCACCGCGCCCGGGTCGAGCGTCCCGGACGCGAGGTGGGCCAGCACCTCGGGGATGAAGGGCGTGGCGTGCGGCGGCCCGGTCATGAAGCTGACGCCGCTGGCGTACAGGTCGAAGTACGGCAGCGCAGGCTCGGTGAAGTACACCGAGCGCGACACGCAGGCGCCGCCCGGCCGCGCGGACCGCAGCGCGCACCGCAGGCCCTCGGGGTGCGCGGAGGCGTCCACGGTCAGGTCGAAGTCGCCGTCGAAGCGGTCGGGGTAGTCCTCCACCACCTCGGCGGCCGCGCCCAGCCGGGCCGCCGCCGCGACGCGCGCGGGCGAACGGTCCACGTACGTCACGCGCGCCGACTTCAGCGCCACCGCCGACATCACGGTCAGCAGGCCGAGGGTCGCGGTGCCGCCGACCACGAGGACGGTGGCCCCCGGCCGCGCCGCCAGCGTCGGACTGACCGCCCGGTAGGCGTCCACGAGGTTGTCCGAGCAGAACGCCGCCACCACCGGGTCGACGCCGTCGGGCAGCGCGACGAGGTTGGCGGCCGCCCACGGCACCCGCACCACCTCGTCGAACAGCCCGCCCCAGTGCCCGCCCGCGGTGTTCCCGTAACTCGCCAGGCGCGGGACCGTGCGGCACGCGCCCGGCATCGAGTGCGTGCACGCGTCACAGGTGCCGCAGCTGATGTGCCAGGGGACGACGACCCGGTCGCCGGGCCGCAGCGGGCCGTCCCCGCCGACCTCGATCACCTCGCCGACCGCCTCGTGGCCCAGCGCGTACGGCGGTGCGAACGGACTCGGGCCGCGTACCAGGCGCCGGTCGAGGTCGCACGCGGAGGAGACGAGCGGGCGTACGAGCACGTCGGAGTCCGCCTGGAGGACCGGCGCGGGCGCCTCCCGCCACTCGACGGCCCCCGGGCCCACCACGGTCAGGCTTCGCATGACGCCTCCTCGATGTCGCGTCCGGCGGACGGGCTGCGCAGGATGACTGTGTATCAGCCCTCCACGGCCGCCGTCACGACCGCGCCTCGCGGCGCACGGCGGCCTCGGCGGGGAACGCGCGTGGACGCAGCGAACGGAGCAGATATGACGCAGGTCACGGTCGTGGGGGCCGGGCGGATGGGGGCGCCCGTCAGCGCCTGCCTCGTCCGCGCCGGTCACCAGGTCACGGCATCGGACGCCGACCCGGCCAGGGAGGCGGCCGTCAGGGCCGCGGGCGCGGTCTGGGAGCCGTCCGCGGCGGCGGCCGCCGCGCGGTGCGAGGTGCTCGTCACCGTGCTGCCGGGTCCCGCCGAGGTGGACGCGGTGATGGGCCCCGCCGTGGTGGACGCGCTGCGCCCCGGCGCGACCTGGATCGACATGACGAGCACCTCCCCGCAGGCGGCCGCCGAGGTCCGCGGCCGGCTCGCCGGCAGGCCGCTGCATACGCTCGAAGCGCCCATCGGCGGCAGTCCGCAGGACGCCGCCGCGGCCCGGCTGCGGCTCTTCGTCGGCGGGGAAGCGGAACTGGTGGCCCGTCACCGGCCGCTGCTGGAGGCGGTGGCCGATCCGGCCAAAATCGTGCACACCGGAGGCCCCGGCACCGGCTACGCGCTCAAACTCCTCGTCAACGCCTTGTGGTTCGGGCAGGCCGTCGCGACCGCGGAGGCACTCCTGCTCGGCCGGCGCGCGGGCATCGACCTCACCTTGATGCGCGAGGTCCTGGCGGACAGCGCGGCCGGCAGCGCCTTCGTCCGCCACGACCTCGACGCCCTGTTCGGCGGCGACTACCTGGAGACCTTCGGACTCGACCACATCTGCGAGCAGTTGTCCCTCGTCTCGTCGATGGCCGACGCGCACGGCACGCCGCACGACGTGGCCGACTCCGTTCGCCGCCTGTACGCGCAGGCCCTGGACCGCTACGGGCCGGCGGACGGCGAGCTCCTGGCCGTCAGACTCCTGGAGGAGCGCGCGGATCTGCGCCTGCGGCCCTGAGCCACCGGCGGACCCTCACGCCCGCACGCCCGCACGCCTGCGCGCGGAACCGGATGCCGGTGGCCGTGACCAGGGCACATCCGCTCTCCGCCGCCGGGCGCGCGGTGCGGCGGCGGGGTGCGACGGCCTTGCACCTGCGTGGTGGGCACACCTACGCTGGCCCGGCCGTGGTGCTCGGGAAGCCGGTGTGATGCCGGCGCGGCCCTCGCCACTGTGATCGGGAAGTCATCGTGTTCGTTCCGCTCGGCGCACCGGGCGGAGGCCACTGGCCGTTTCGGCGGCTGGGAAGGCGGAAGACGACGGCGTCGGACCCGTAAGCCAGGAGACCGGCCACGGCATCGCACGACGAGACTGTCCACGAGGGGTTGGAGAGGCTTACCCGCCATGACGCTGCCCGGAAATCCGCCGTCACCCGCAGTACCGACCGGGACGGCGCCCGCCGCCTCCCCCTACCGCCGTTTCGAGCGCGCCGACTGGATACGCACCGGCCTGCTGCTGGCCGCCATCGCCGCGCTGCACGCCGTGGCGTTCGCGATCCTGGTGGTGATGGTCGCGCCGCACCACTACACCGTCGGCAAGGAGGCGTTCGGCGTCGGTCTGGGCGTCACCGCGTACACCCTGGGGATGCGCCACGCCTTCGACGCCGACCACATCGCGGCGATCGACAACACCACCCGCAAGCTGATGGCCGACGGCAAGCGGCCGGTCTCGGTGGGCTTCTGGTTCGCCCTCGGCCACTCCTCCACCGTCGTCGCGATGGCCGGCCTGATCGCGGGCGGCGCGAAGGTCGCCGGCACCCTGATGAACGAGGACTCCGAGACCCACGTGACCCTCGGCGTCATCAGCACCAGCGTGTCGGCGACCTTCCTCTACCTGATCGCCGCGCTCAACCTCTTCGCGCTGACCGGGATCTACCGCGTCTTCAAGGAGATGCGCACCGGCAACTTCGACGAGCACGAGCTGGAGAAGCACCTGGACAACCGGGGCTTCATGAACCGCCTGCTGGGCCGGCTCACCAGGTCCGTCCGCCACCCCGGTCAGATGTTCCCGATCGGCGTGCTGTTCGGCCTCGGCTTCGACACCGCGACCGAGGTCACGCTCATGGTGATGGCCGGCTCCGGCGCCGCCGCCGGACTGCCCTGGTACGCGATCCTGTGCCTGCCGCTGCTGTTCGCCGCCGGCATGAGCCTGTTCGACACCCTCGACGGCACGTTCATGAACTTCGCCTACCACTGGGCGTTCTCCAACCCGGTCCGCAAGGTCTACTACAACCTCACCATCACCGGCCTGTCCATCGCCGTCGCGTTCGTCATCGGCACCATCGAACTCGTCGGCGTCCTGCACGACAACGCCGATTTCCGCAACGGCGTCACCGACTGGATCGCGGCCATCAACCTGGACAGCGTCGGGTACATCATCGTCGGGCTGTTCGTCGTCGTCTGGGCCTGCGCCCTGGCGTACTGGCGCCTGGCCGGGGTCGAGCACCGGTGGGGCGCGGCGGACACGGACGGACAGAGCGTCAGATGACCCGAGCCCGGGCCTCGTCCCTCCGCCTTTTGGTCAGAGTGGACAGCGGGCGTCACTTCTGTCAAGCAGGGCCGAGTACGATGGAGCGGACCCGGCGTGAGGCGCCGCGGGAACTCGCTTGGGAGTGCGCCATGGAGGACACGACAGTCAGCACGCTCGCAGCGGGCAAGTACCTGCTGCTCACCAGCTACCGCGCCAACGGGACCGCCGTCTCGACCCCGGTCTGGGTGGTGCGCGACGGCCCGGCCCTCGGCGTCTGGACGGTGGCGGACTCCTGGAAGGTACGGCGCATCCGCGCCCGCGCGGACGTCCTCGTCGGCCCGTGCGACATCCGGGGGAACCCCACCGGCGCCCAGGTCGAGGCGACCGCCGAGATCTGCGACGCGCGGACCACCGCGCGCTACCGCACCGAGATCGCCCGCAAGTACGGCCTGTCCGGCCGCCTCGCACTCCTCGCCAGCCGGCTCCGCCGCGGCACGAAGGGAACGATCGGCATCCGCATCACCCCCACCCCACGCTGACCCCGCCCCGGCGAGGCGCCGAGTCGGGCGTCCATGGGGAACGTCTGCGAGCGCCTCGGAGAGGGTCGCCGATCGCGCTTCGCGCTCCGGCTCCTTGCTGGTCGCGGAGTTGGGACACCGAACTGTCCGGCTGACATGCTGGGGACATCAGCCGGCACAGAAGGGGCACGCAGGATGCAGTGGCAGATCCACGGGGAGCGGCCGATCTACGAGAACTCGTGGGTGAACGTGTGGCTGGTGGACGTCCAGCAGCCTGACGGGCGCCGTTGGGAACACCACGTTATAAAGATGCGTCACTTGGCCGTCGCCGCCATGGTCGATGACCAGAAGCGGGTGCTGATGCTCTGGCGCCACCGCTTCATCACCGACACTTGGGCCTGGGAGCTGCCCATGGGGTTGATAGAGGACGGGGAGACCCCGGAACAGGCTGCCGCCCGCGAATTGGAGGAGGAGACCGGCTGGCGGGTCGACACGGTCAAGCCTCTGATCTACGGGCAGCCGGCGAACGGCATCACCGATTCCGAGCACTTCGTCTTCCGTGCCGAGGCGGGCACATACGTGGGGCCGCCGACTGAGGTCAACGAGACGGACCGGATCGAGTGGATCCCCCTGTCGCAGATCCGGAGCATGATCTACCGGCGGGAGATCGTGTCCAGCGGTTCCTTGATCGGCTTGCTCTACCTGCTGCTGGACGAGGCCCCTTGAGACTGACCGAACGCCTCGCGCATCTTCGCCTCGAAAGCCAGCACGGGGGCCTCGCGGGTGTGGTCGGCCAAACGTGCGTGGAACTCGCGGACATGGCCGACGATCCGCGGCGAATCCACGTTGGTGGCCAGGTCCAGCGCCATCGAGGCCGTGGAGCACGACTGGCCCAGGTCACCGTTGCGCAACTGGGTGGGCGCCAGCCAAAAAGCGTGGAAGGCGCGCCCGCGCACCTGGTCGCTATCTTCCCGCCGTAGCCCCTCGGCGATCAGCGGCTCGGCCTTGCCGTGCTCGCCGAGTTGCGCGAGGGCGATGCCAGTGTCCACGATCAGCTTCGTCTCGTCGAAGTACCGCACCCACCGTGGAGCAGTTGACGGGTCGGCACGCTCGAAGTACCGATGGGCTCTGGCAATGGAACGGTGGCAGTCGGCACTGTTACGCAGCGTGGCCTGGGCGAAGGCCTCCCGCATGTGCAGCATGGCCATCACCAAGTCGGGTGTCTCGGCCTCGCGAGCGGTGTCCTGCGCTGCAGCGGCGAGCGCGGCTGCCTCTCGGGCATCCCGTTCGTAGGTGGCCTGCAAGCTCATGCACGACAGGACGTTGGCAACGAACAGCCGGTCTCCGACACCTTGGGCAAGCTGCAGGGCCTGGGCGAAGTACGCGCGGCCAGTGCTGTATTGACGGGCGTCGAAGTACGCCCACCCAGCGAGCCGCGCCAACTCGGCGGCCAGCGATATCAAGCTCCGTCGCAGGACGCTCTCGCTGGTGTTGTCGATAAGTTGCTGAGTGTACCGGAGGTGACCGACGACGGCGGGGCGCAGCGCGGCGCCTCCGTGCTGGTCGTCGCGCCGCCAGTAGTCCTCAATGGACGACTTCAGGACAGCGAGCGTAGAGCGAGAGACCCGCTCGCCGGCGACCAGGTGAAGGATTCCGTCCAGACCCGAGGTCGAGGCCGCCGACGGCGTGGGGGCCGGCAAGCTTTCCTCCTCCGGTTCGCTGATCGCGGCTCGGGCCGGGATCTCCCATGGCCGGCGCGCCAGACCGAGCATGGCGCCGGGGATACGCAACCCGTCGGCGACTCGCTCGATGACGTCGATGTGCGCGAGCCTGCGCTGACCGGCCATGATCTCGCCGACGCGGCTGGGCGTCATGCCGCATAAGACTGCGATGCGGGAGCCGTAGATGCCGGCGCGGCGGCGGACCAGCGTAAAGACCGTGGCGAAGTCGCGGGTACGGCAGGCCTCGGCCATCTCGGGGTCCGCGAGCAGTCCGCCCGGGAGCTCCTGGGGCTCGTTCGCCATCGGCATCTGCCGCCTCCCATCCGTGACGGACCGTGGCGCTAGCCCAACTCCTTGCAATAGTACCCACGGTGGGTAATCACGCGGGCCTTAAACCAAGGCATTCGGGGCGGGACGCTTCCCACACGCGCCAATGAGTCCGGGCAAGGAGACGCACCCCGTGCACGCACCTGCTCGCCCCGGCTCAGCGAACCAGAACCTGATCCCCACCCAGTGGAGGCCCCGTGAACGGAGCAGACACCAACATGAGAGCATCACGGAACGGCCCGCCCCCGCGACTGGTGGCCAGCCCGTTCCTCGGCCAGTACCTTCTGGTCCAGCCCGGCCAAGCCGCTGGCGTGCGCATCCCGGAGGTCCGCTACCAAGAGCTGCAGGACGCCTGCAAGGAAGGCCGGACCGTTCCGGCCTGGTTGGTCAACGCGGCGAAGACGGCATGGGTCACCGAGCTGCCTACGGCACTGGTCAGTGACGTCGTCCTCGTCCGCGAGCGGTCCCGGTACGGGTACGCGAAGGCATCGTGGGAGATCAACCTCGGCTGCGACTACGACTGCGAGTTCTGCTACCTCGGCGAGAAGCGGTTCGGCGGTCTGGACTGGGCCGGCAAGCAACAGCTCCTGCGGACGCTGCGCGACGCAGGAGTCCTGTGGTTGCAGATCACCGGCGGTGAAGCGCTGATCGACCGCGAGTTCGGCGCGGCGTACGAGTACGCCCACCGGCTCGGGATGATGGTGCAGGTCTCGTCGAACGGCTCCAGTCTGCGCAAGCAGCCGATCCGGGAGCTGTTCGCCCGGCAACGCCCGTACCGGTTGACCCTGAGCGTCTACGGCGCGACTGCCGAGACGTACGACAAGGTCACCCGGAACCGCGGTGCATTCGGCAGGTTCGTCAAGGGCCTGGAGGCCGCCCGCGAGGACGGGCTGCCGGTCCGGCTGAACGTGATCGTCTCGGACCACAACGCGCACGAGGTCGACGCGATGGTCCGCCTCGCCCAGTCGTACGGCTTCCGCCACCAGGTCTTCTCGAACATGTCGCCGACGATCGACGGTGAGGCGAACCCGCTCGCGACGCAGGCGCACAGCCACATCAAGCCCCGCAGCATCTTCACCGGCTGCAATGCCGGCCGCACGTTCTTCCACGTCAACCCGCACGGCATCGCGTCGGTCTGCAAGGTCGGCCGCGATCCGAGCGTGAACCTCATCACCGAGGGCGTCGAAGCCCTCCCTCGACTCGGCGCGATCGCCGAGTCCCTCCAGCTCCGCACCGGTGGATGCTCCGGCTGTACGAAGGTCGGCACGTGCCGAACCTGCCGACCGCTGGCCAAGCTCTACCAGGAAGCGGGGGACCGTCGAGAACTCTACTGCCAGCATGGAGGTTACGGATCATGACTCCACCCACCGCAATCATGACCCCGCCCAGCGAGCCGGTGTTCCTCACCATCGGCCGCCGCCCCGCAGACGGGCCTGTCGGCGTCCTGCCGGTGCCGCTGCCCACCGCGGCGGTCAAGGACGACGAGATCCAGATCATCGCCGACCTGGACGAGGCCGCAGAGGGCGCCGAGTGCTCCTGCTCGGCCGGTGAAGACCAGCCCTACTAGACCCACCGCGCCACCGCGGAGTGCCGCCCGGGCCGTAGGCTGGCCGGGGCGGCACTCCCTGTCCCCGAGAACACCGAGGAACCGCGCGTGTCCATGTCCCGTATCGACTTCGACGAACTGCCCGCCGACGTCCGCCAGGCCGTCGCCGACAGGACCGGCGCAGTGCACCAGGCGGTGACCGTGCAGGGAGGAATGAACTCCGGCATCGCCTCCGTCCTGCAGACCGACAGTGGCAGCGTCTTCGTCAAGGGCATCCCATCCGATCACGCCCAGGTCGACGCCCAGCGCCGCGAGGCGGCGATCGCACCACACCTGCCGGCGTCCTGTCCGCGCCTGTACTGGCACCTCGAACTCGACGGCTGGAGCATCCTCGGCTACGAAGTGATCGACGGCCGCCACGCCGACTACACCTCCGGCTCACCCGACCTGGCACTCGTAGAAGCCGCACTCGCGGAACTACAAGCGATCACGGCACCAGCCGACATCGACATCAAAAACGCCGTCGACCGCTGGGCCGACTACGCGCCGCCAGGGGCCCTGCACCACTTCGACGGCGACACCCTGCTCCACACCGACTACGCCCCCGACAACGTGCTGATCGCCGCCGGGCGTGCGCGGCTCGTCGACTGGGCCTGGCCCACGCGGGGCGCCGCATGGATCGACCCCGGAGCCATGAGCCTGCGGCTCATGGACGCAGGCCACCCCGTCGAGGCAGCAATCGCATTCGCCAGCCGCTTTCCGTCGTGGCGTGCCGCCGCACCGGAAGCACTTGCGGCATTCGGCGCGGCCACAGCGCTGCTCTGGGGGGAGATCGCCGGAGCAGACCAGACACCGTGGAAGCTGCGGATGGCAGAACAGGCGGCCCTTCTCGCTCACGCCCTCACCGAAGGGCAGTAGGAATTCGCCTGCCTCGTAACCCTCCGCACCCACGCGGAGTTCGACATTGCTCTGCATGGCCGTGACGTGGGCGGGGGGCCCACGATGCCGTCGTCGTCGCGGACCCCAGGGGGTGGCGCTCATGGGGTCGGTGCGGGGGCGATCTCGGCGATCAGGCCCTCGACGCGGGCCTTGATCTCGTCGCGGATGGCGCGTACGGCCTCGATGCCCTGACCGGCGGGATCGTCGAGGTCCCAGTCGAGGTAGCGCTTGCCGGGGAAGACCGGGCAGGCGTCGCCGCAGCCCATCGTGATGCAGACGTCGGACTCGCGTACCGCGCCGATGGTCAGAAGCTTGGGCGTCTCGGCGGAGATGTCGACGCCGACTTCCCTCATGGCCTCCACCGCCGCCGGGTTGACCTCCTCGGCGGGGGCCGAGCCGGCTGACCGGACCTCGACGCGGTCGCCTGCGAGGTGGGTGAGCCAGGCCGCCGCCATCTGGGAGCGGCCGGCGTTGTGGACACAGACGAACAGTACGGAGGGCTTGTCGGACACGGGATCCCGGTTCTCTCTGATCAGGTGCTGTGCGGCGCGGGCGTGGCTTCGGGTACCGGACGCCGGTGCGACGGGCACGTGCGGACGCCCGGGGCGGAGCGGGCTGGCATCGGCACTCGCCGATGTGAAAATATCACTCCATGCTGATGTCAGTCGACGCTGATCTGCTGCGGGTTCTGGCCGACCCCCTCCGCCTGCGGATCGTGACCCTCCTCGCCCGCGAGACGCTGTGCACGACGCATCTGGTGGAGGAGACCGGAGCGCGGCAGACCAACCTCTCCAACCACTTGAAGGTGCTGCGCGAAGCCGGGGTGGTGGAGACCGAGCCGTGCGGCCGGTTCACGTACTACCGGCTGCGGCCGGACGTGCTGGAAACACTGGCCGGATCGTTCGCCGGGCTGGCCACCGCAGCGCGGGAGACCGCGGAGAACAACGTCAAGCGCTCCTGCCCCTGACCCGGCCTTTCACCTGCCGCCGTCCGCCGCACGGGCCGCGTACTGGTTCACCTCGTCCACGTCGTTCGCGAACCCGGCGGTGACCATCGGCCGGACCTTCACCGACACCTTCGCAGGCATAGCCCCAGGGTCCCTGGCGGGCTTCGTCGCCGCGCAACTGCTGGGCTCCGTCGTGGGCCTGGCCCTGGCCAGCCTCGTCTTCGCCACCCGAGACCGGGCGACCGACCGGCCCTGACTGGACCCCGACGGTCAGCCGCGCAGGTCGAGCATCGCGGACATGCCCGCGACCACCGCCGGAGCGACGGCGTAATACACCCACGTGCCGCGGCGCTCGGAGGTCAGCAGGCCGGCCTCGCGGAGCTTCTTCAGGTGGTGGGAGACGGTCGGCTGCGAGACGCCGACGTCCTGGATGTCGCACACGCACGCCTCCCCGCCCGGATGCGAGGCGATCTTCGAGAACAGCCGCAGCCGCACCGGGTCGCCCAGGGCCTTGAACATCGCGGCCATCGCCTCCGAGTCGGCGACCGACAACTCGCCCGCGGTGATCGGCGGGCAGCACGCCACGGCCGACTCGTCCCGCAGGACCGGCAGCTCCACCGGCAGCTCCACCGACGGCGACGATGACTTCGACATACGTCTATGTTGACACTCGTCGATACGTGAGGCAACCTTCGAGACATCGACGGACATCGAATCAGCGGTCGAGGTTCCGAACCTGCCGTACGCAAGGAGGGCACCACCATGTCCGCTCCCGCCACCAGCGACCTGCCGGTCGTCGTCATCGGCGCCGGCCCCACCGGGCTCGCCGCAGCCGCCCACCTGGCCGAACACGGGCTGACCACGCTGGTCCTGGAGACCGGTGCACAGGCCGGCGCCGCAGTGCGGCAGTGGGGCCACGTGCGGCTGTTCTCCACCTGGGCCGAGCTGACCGACCCGGCCGCCGAGAAACTGCTGGCCCCGACCGGCTGGACCAAGCCCGACACCCGCACCTACCCGACCGGGGCGGACTGGGCCGCGCAGTACCTCCAGCCGCTCGCCGACGTCCTCGGGGAGGCGGTGCGCTACGGGGCCACGGTGACCGGGATCTCCCGGGCAGGCCGGGACCGGACCGTGGACGCCGACCGGGAGAACCAACCCTTCACCGTCCACTACCAGCACGCCGACGGCCGCGAGGAGCGCGTGCCGGCCCGCGCGGTCATCGACGCCTCCGGCACCTTCGCCCTCCCCGCACCGGCGGGCGGCAACGGCCTGCCCGCCCTCGGCGAACGAGCCGCCGCCAACCACATCACCTACCGCGTTCCCGACCTGGCCGACCCCACCGTCCGCGCCCGCTACGCGGGAAAGCGCACCGCAGTCATCGGCTCCGGCGCCTCGGCCTTCACCGCGCTGGCCGCCCTCGCCGACCTCGCCGAGGAAGCTCCCGGCACGCACACACTGTGGGTGCTGCGCCGCGGCATCTCCGGCTCCACCTTCGGCGGCGGCAGCGCCGACCAGCTCCCCGCCCGCGGCGCCCTCGGCCTCGCCGCGAAGGCCGCCGTCGACCAGGGCCACGCCGACGCCGTCACCGGCTTCCGCACCGACACCATCGAACGCGACACCGACGGCCGCCTCGTCCTGATCGGCGACGACGGACGCCGCCTGGACCCGGTGGACGAGGCCATCGTCCTCACCGGCCTGCGCCCGGACCTCGGCTTCCTGTCCGAACTGCGCCTCGCCCTGGACGAACGCCTCCAAGCCCCCGTCGCGCTCGCACCGCTCATCGACCCCAACCAGCACTCCTGCGGCACCGTCCCCCCGCACGGCCACCGCGAGCTGTCCCACCCCGAACCCGGCGTGTACCTGGTGGGAATGAAGTCCTACGGCCGCGCCCCCACCTTCCTCGCCATGACCGGCTACGAGCAGGTCCGCTCGGTCGCCGCGGCAATCGCCGGCGACCTCGACGCCGCCGACCGCGTCGAGCTGACCCTGCCCGAGACCGGAGTGTGCGGCGGCGCCGGACTCTTCGACGAACCCCACACCGAACAGGCCGGAAGCTGCTGCACCCCCGCACCGCAACTCATCCACATCGGCACCGGCCCGTCCACCGCCGCCGAACCCAGCCAGCAGACCGAGTCGTCCGGCGACTGCTGCTGACCAGGCGAGCCGCGCCGCGGTCGCCAGGGCCGTGCTCCACGATGGTGAGCTGGGCGCCCCGCAGACCATCCTGGGCCCGTCCCGGGGACGGGCTCAGGACGTCTCTGGAAGGGTCAGTCGGCGCGGCGCTCGCTCTCGCGGTCGCCGAGCCACTTGATGACCTCGCGGTTGAACACCTCGGGGGCGTTGCGGGCGATGAAGTGGCCCGCTCCTCCGATGCGCTTGAGGGTGAAGGAGCCCTTGATGAACTCACGGCCGGTGATCAGCTGCTCCGGGCCGATGTAGGGGTCGTTCATGGAGTAGAGCTGCAGGACGGGCACCGTCACGTCGGGCAGCGGCTCCGCCTTGGGAGCGTGGTCGGGGTTGACCGTTGCGTGGTACCAGTTGAGCCAGCTGGCCTTCAGGCCGTTGGGCCGTTCCCAGTCGGCGATGATGTGCTCCATGTCCGGGTGCCAGTCGAAGAACTCCCTCGCCAACGCCCAGTCGTCCACGCGCAGCGCCTCTTCCGCGGCGTCGAACTGGAAGTAGGACATGTACCAGGACCGCTTGCGCTGATCGAGGGCGGGATCGATGAAGAAGCCGTTGAGGTGGCTGACGTTCTCCGAGATCAGGCCGCGGACCCGCTCCGGGTTCAGGGCCGCGAGCATCCACAGCGGGAGGCTTCCGCGGTCGCCGCCCTCGACGTAGAACGTGTCGAGGCCCAGGGCGTCCACGACCGCCAGGGCGCGCTCGTAGTCGTGGTGACCCGAGTACAGCTCCACGTCCTCGGGGCGGTCGGATCCGCCGGCTCCCAGGTGGTCCGGAATGACGACGCGGTATCCGGCCCGGACGAGCGCGGGGGCGTTGAAGCGGAATTCGAGCGAGTTGTGCGGGGCGCCGTGGAACATGACCAGGGTCGGCGCGTCGGCCGGTCCCTCGTCGTACACCCGCAGCTGGTGACCGAGGGCGTCGATCATCTTGTAGTTCTCGGCAGGCAGTGCGTCTGTGGTGGGGGTGCCGGTTGCGGGCACCGTGTGTGCGTTGCTCATGGAGTCAACCGTAGGAACGCACGTGCGTATGATGAATAACGTGGGTTCTGAGAAACTTTACGGATCGTCCAGGCGGGGTGGGGCGGTCGGGGCAGGCGACCCGATCGTCGATGTCTTGCGTCTGCTGCGCACGCAGGCGGTCGTCCCCGCGCGGGTGCACGCCGCCTCGCCCTGGGCCGTGCGCTTCGACCCCCGTACGCACGTGAAGCTGGGCGTCGTCCTCATGGGCGAGTGCTGGATGGCCCTCGACGGCTGCGAGCCCGTGGTGCTGCACAAGGGCGACTTCTTCCTGCTCAACAGCCCGCCCTCCTACACCCTGGCTGACACCCTCGATCCGGCGCCGGGCCTGGCCGTCGCCTTTCACGAGAGCGAGCACGACGGCGAGGTGCGCATCGGCCCCGTGGCCGACGAGGACACCTACGTCTGCTGCATCGACTTCGTCTTCGAGCAGGCCAACGCCTCCGTGCTCTTCGACGTACTGCCGCCCGTCGTCCTCGTCCGGGCCGGCGACCCGCGCGGAGCGCTCCTGTCGAACCTCTCCGCCCTCACGGTCGCGGAGATGGAATCCGCCGGCGTCGGCCGATCCCTGGTGCTGGAGCACCTCGCGCACCTCATCCTGGTCCACATGCTGCGCGTCCACGCTGGTCAGACCGATCAGCCGGTGGGCTGGCTCGGGGCCCTGGTCGAGGACGGCGTCGGCGCGGCCCTGCGCGCGATGCACGCGGACGTGGGCCGGCGCTGGACGCTCGACGAACTCGCCGCGATCAGCCACATGTCGCGGTCCGCGTTCGCCGCGGCGTTCAAGGCCAAGGTCGGCACCGCCCCGCTGACCTACCTCATCGAATGGCGGATGAGCCTGGCCCGTGACGCGCTGCGCACCGACACCCGGTCCATCTCCGAACTGGCCGCCGCAACGGGCTACGAATCCGAGAGTGCCTTCAGTACGGCATTCCGGCGCGTGGTCGGGGCTTCTCCGCGGCATTTCCGCGACGAGGCACGCCAACGGGCGGGGGCGGGATAGCCATCACGCGACCGCACCCCGGCCGGATGCCCGGATACGTCGGGGTGTGGTCGCGTGCGGCCGGCGAATGCCGGGTCGGCATGCGGTGAGGGGCTGAGGAACGCGCCCGCCGCGTACTACTTGTTCACGGTGCCGGCGCTCGCTCGGTCCATGAAGATGGCGACGTGGGCGGGAGGCATCCCGGCCAGCGTGCCGCCGACCGGTGACGGGCGCCGCGCGCTGTCGATCATCGCGCGGGCTGCTTCGGGCGAGACAGGCGGGACCGGGTGTTCGAGGTAGAAGCGCTTCTCCTCGTCCCCCGTGATCCCGTCCGGAACGGCAGGGGCGTACGGCCAGAAGTAGAGGGGCGTCCCGGGCTCGATCCGCCAGCTCTCCGCGAGCGAGCCGGCATCGACCACGTCGTAGCCGACCGTTTCCAGGAACCGCGTCACCACCTCCTTGGCAGCGGGATCGTCGCCCGCGATCGGCAGCGTCGTCCGTTCGGCGTCACCCGTCGGGCGGGCGTTGGAGTACATGTGGTTCCAGTCCAGATTGTGCAGGCCCTTCACGACCAGGGAGTCCTTGAGGTGCCGCTGCACGAGTTCGCTGGAGGTGAGCTTCCCGGCGTCGAGTTCGGCGTGACGCCAGAACTGCGGGTAGTAGTTCGTCTGGTCCAGGACGACCTTCCCGGCCAGCCTGTCGGCCGGCAGCGCCTCGAAACGCGCGAGCGGGACGGAAAGGGCGATGATGTCGCCGGCCTCGATCACCTCGTCGACCGTCGCGGCGCGGGCGAGCGGGCCGAGTTGCTGAACGAGTTCCGCGATCGACTCGGGGCCCCGTGAATTGCCGAGCACGACGCTGTAGCCGGCGTCGACGGCCAGCCGGGCGACGGAGCCGCCGACCAGGCCGGAGCCAATGATTCCGACGGTGGGAGCCATCTTGGACATCTCCTTGGGCAAAGGGCGCCGCCGCGGGCGGCAAGATCGCGCCGTGCGTCCGGCGCGCTTGGGTTGACAAGTCGATACTCGGCCCGGCCGCAGGGGGCGCACCAGGCGCTGTCGTCCCTGGTAGCGCCAGTACCACCCGGCTCTTCGCCGACGCAGCCCATACTGGATCCATGACCAGCCACACCGAGCTCGGGCCGGCGCTGCGGGCGTGGAGAGAGCGCATCGGCCCGACCGCGGTCGGTCTGCCGGTCGCGGGCAACCGGCGAGTTCCGGGCCTGCGCCGTGAGGAGCTGGCGGTCCTGGCCGGCATCTCCGTCGACTACCTCGTACAGCTCGAACAGGGCCGCGCGAAGAATCCCTCCCCCCAGGTCCTCGCGGCCTTCGCGCGGACGCTGCGGCTCAACGCCGTGGAGCGCGAACTGCTCTACCGGCTGGCAGGAGCGGCCGTCCCGCCGTCCGGGACGGTGCCGCGCGAGGTGCCGCCCGGCGTGCAGCGCATGATCGACCGGATGAGCGACACCCCGCTGGCCGTCTTCACCGCCTCCTGGGACATCGTGCAGAGCAACCCGCTCTGGGGTGAGCTGTTCGGCACCCCGGCCGAGGCCGGCGCCCGGTCGGGCAACCTGATCTGGGGGCACTTCGCCGCCCCGGCCGCCCCCGGCGCTTCCCGCATCGAGCGCGGCGCCGCACACGCCGACGCCTTCGAGCGCATGATGGTCTCCGACCTGCGCCGGGCCGCCGACCGATACCCCGACGACCGCGCCGTCACCGAGCTGATCAGCGGGCTGCGAGAGACCGATCCGCGCTTCGCCGATCTCTGGAACCGGTACGAGACCCTGCCGATCGGGCGCTCGCACAAGACGGTTGTCCACCCCGCACTCGGCAAGATCGTCCTCGACTGCGACATCATGACCATCGAACGCGCCGACCTGCACATCGTGTTGAACTGGGCCGCTCCGAACACCGGCGCGGCCGAGAAGCTCGCCCTGCTCCGCGCCGCGGCACAGGGTGCGGGCCGTCCCTGAACACCTGCGGCGTCGCGACCACCGGCTCCACAGGCGTGCTCGGCATCCCCGGCGTTCCCGGCATCCTCGGCGTCGGGCAAGGACCGCCCGCGAGGGGGTAAGCGGGTACAGGTGAGGGACGTACAGGTGGGGAACGCGAAGAACAGCGGCCGTTCGACGACGACGGCCGCGCGGGGACACACGCCACGGCCGGCCGCTCCCGCGTGCGGTTCAGGCTGTCCGGCTGTCGGCGTCCGCGTCCGGGACGTCGCCGTGTATCTGCGTGGCCGCGGCGGCGCAGAACGCCTCCAGTCCCTCCAGGAGCGCGGCCCGGCGGCTCGCGGGCATCTCCGCCAGCACCGCCTGCAGCTCCCGCTCCCTGCGCGCGCGCAGATCGGCCAGGAAGGCGCGCCCCCGGCTGCTCAGGTGCAGGCGCACCTCGCGCCGGTTCTCCGGGCTCGGCACCCGTTCGACGAAGCCAGTGGCCTGGAGCCGGTCGAACAGCCGGCTGGTGGCCGGCGGAGTGGACGCGAGGGACTCCGCGAGCGTCCGCAGGTTGATGCCGTCGTGGTGTTCGAGGATGTGCAGCACGCGCAGCTGGGACGCGGAGGTGGGCGTGGTCGAAGCACGGCCCCACACGACCTCCAGCAGCTCGACGGCCGTGGTGGTCACACGGGCGACCTCGTCGGGCTCAGGGCGGCGGAAGGCAGTCACGGTCACACTCTCGCAGGCGCTCGTATGCCCGCCAGCGTACTCCCCGCCCGGGCCGGCCCCGCTGATCCGCGCGGCTGATCTCCGAGCCCGCCCAGGGCGGAACCGTACGTTGTCCGGGAAAGGTTGGTGCAGTCCTCCGATGAACAGATACCAGGCCGCTGAGCGCGCCTTGCGTACAGCGGCCCCGCACGCACTGCTCGACGCCGTCCGCGCGGTGCTCGGCGAGCACTACGGCGCCCAGGACGTCGAGTTGTTCATGGCCGATTACGGTCTCAGCGTCCTTCAACCGGTGTCAATACTGCCGCACACGCTGGAGCCGGTGTCGGTGCACAGCAGCTCGGCCGGCCGTGCCTTCGGCTCGCAGGCGCCCTTCGCCGAGACCGCGCGGGACGGCAGGGTGCGGCTGCACCTGCCGGTGAGCGTGCGCGGCGACCGGCTGGGCGTGCTGTCGGTGACCCTGCCGGGGAAGGCCGCGGCGGACCGGTACGCCGCCGAGCTGGCCGACATCGCCGAGGTGCTGGGGCACGAGGTGGTCGTGGCCGAGCGCGACACCGACCTGTACCTGCAGGCGCGGCGCAAGGACCGGCTCACGCTGGCCGCCGAGATGCAGTGGCAGCTGCTGCCCGGCCGCTCCTGCGCCCGCCCGGAGTACGAGATGGGCGCGCAGCTCGAACCGGCCTACGCCATCTTCGGCGACAACTTCGACTGGTCGGCCACCGCGAACCGGCTCACGCTCTACGTCACCAACGGCATGGGCGAGGGCATCGAGGCCGCGCTGCTGACGAACCTGGCCATCAACGCCCTGCGCAACGCCCGCCGGGCCGGCGTCTCCATCGCCGACCAGGCCGCCCTGGCCGACCAGGCCGTCTACGCGCAGTACCAGGGCCGCCGCTACCTGTCCGTCCTGATGTTCGACTTCGACATCGCCACCGGGAAGGCGCAGGTGGTGGACGCGGGCTCGCCGCAGGTGCTGCGGCTGCGCGACGGCACGGTGGAGCGGATCGCGCTGGACGCCCAGCTGCCGCTGGGCATGTTCGAGGAGACCGACTACGTGGCGGAGGACTTCCAGGCGCTGCCCGGCGACCGGCTGGTCTTCGTCAGCGACGGCGTCCACGCGGTGGCCTCCCCGAGGGGCGAGACCTACGGCGAGGTGGCACTCGAACGCGCCATCCAGGCCACCCGGCTGCTGCCCGCCGCCGAGGTCCCGCGCGCCATCCTGCGCGAGCTGACCGGGCACCGCGGCGAAGCGGCTCCGGACGACGACGCCCTGATCGTGTGCCTGGACTGGCACGGGGCGGCCGGCTGAGCGGCGGGTCGCAGGAGGCGCCGGAGGAGGCGCCGGATGCGGAGATCCCGTGTTGGCCGCCTTCCGTCCGCGCGCTAACGTTTGCCATGTGGCAATAATTGCCTCATGGTTCGCCAGCCGGCGGGCCGCCGGCTCCGGAGAGGGAGACGACGCAGGTGACGGAGTTCGACACGGCCCGCGACGCGGCGCAGGAGCTGACCCGCTTCCTGGAGCGGCGCCGGGAGCAGATCGCCCAGCGCTGGGCCGACGCGGCGCTGTTCCGGACGGTCTTCACCTACTCCAGGGACGAGGCGGTCGAGGCTGCCAAGGCCGTGGTGGACGCACTGGCCGACGTGGCCCGCGCGGGCCGGCCGGAGGACGTCGAGGCGGCGGGCTTCGGCGGCGTGCGCGACCGCCTCGGACAGATGTCCGCATCCCGTTCCCGGGCCGGCTTCGCCCCGGCGCAGATCGCGGGCGAGGTCGCCGACCTGCGCGAGCCGGCCGCCGCGCTGCTCCGCGGCGAGTTCGACGATCCCGCCGACGAGCACGCCCACGCGTGTCTCCTCGCGCTGACCGTGCTGATGGGGACCCTCCGGCTGGTGGTCATGGAGACGGCGCTGAGCGAGGGCGAGGAGCTGATCGCCCGTCAGCGGCAGCAACTGCTGGAGGTGGCCACGCCGGTCATCAGGCTGTGGGAGGGCGTCGTCGCCGTACCGCTGATCGGCACCCTGGACAGCGCCCGCAGCCAGACCGTGATGGAGAATCTGCTGGAAGCGATCGTGGCCCAGCCGGCCCGCTACGCCATCCTCGACATCACCGGCGTCCCGACCGTGGACTCCCTCGTGGCGCAGCACCTGATGAAGACGGTGGCCGCGGCCCGTCTGATGGGCGCGGAGTGCGTCGTGTCCGGCATCCGGCCGGCCATCGCGCAGACCATCGTCCACCTCGGCATCGACCTCGGCTCGATCGTAACGCGTGCCACCCTCGCCGACGCCCTGGCCTATGCGCTGGCCCGGCAGGGCATAGCCGTCTCCTCGGCTCCCGTCGCGGGAGGGCCGGCACGATGACCGATTCCCCCGCCTCCACCGGCTTCGCCGGCTCCCCCACGTCCCC
>JAJSZB010000199.1:0-12512 GCA_050613715.1 Streptomyces sp. IBSBF 3018 | reverse complement strand
GTCGTGGCCGCCGGGGCGGCTGGGGGCTCCGGGGGTGTCACCCCGTCCACCGTGCCGGACGCGCCGCTGACGCCGCCCCAGCCCATGACGCCGCCTCAGCCGGCCGGCCCTCCGCGGCCGTCCCTGCCACCGCAGCCGGCGTCCTCGCCGCAGGCGGCGCAGTCGGCGCAAGGCGCGCAGCCGGTGCACGGCCCGCAGGCCGGACAGGCCGGCTTCCCGGCGGCCGGGCAGGCCGGGCAGGCCGGGCAGGGCGAGCACGGCGGCTTCCCGGCGGCCGGGCAGGGCGGACAGGGCGGACAGTCCTCGCCGGGCGCGGCGGCATCGCAGGGCGCGGCGGGCGCGGCGACGCCCGTGCCGCCGGTGGACCCGAGGGTCGCGCAGCCTCAGCCGGCGGACCCGAGGATCGCGACGCCGCCGAGCGCGTACCCGGCGGGCACGGCCTCGGGTGTGCCGAGCGCGACGGGGATACCCGGGACGCCCGGCGCGCCGAGCCCCGCCACGCCGCCCGGCGCTCCCGGCGCGCCCGCGGCCACCGGTACGCCGCAGGGCACACCCCCGCCGTCCGCCGCCGGGACCGGCGCACTGCCGTACCCCGCGCCGGCCGGCCCCGTGGGCGACGGCCGCAGCGGCGGAACCGCCGGCCCGCCCGGCGCCGCCGCGTACCCCGCCGCCTACCCCTCGCCGGGCGGTGGCCCGACCGGCGTCCATCCCCCGTACCCCCCGCAGCCGCACGGCGGCAGCGTGACCCGCAAAGTGCTCGCCGTCGTCGGCATGGTCGTCGCGCTCGCGCTGGCGGTGACGCTGACCTACGCCTTCGCGCGCCGGAACGGCGGCGACTCGGCCGCGAAGAACGGCCCTGGCAGCAGCGCGGGCGCCGACGCCGGCACGTCCTCCTCGGGCGGCGCCCCCACCTCGACCGCGTCCTCGGACCCCGCGGGCGACGGCGGCCAGGACGCGGGCCCAACCGCGGGGCAGGACTCCGGCGGCCAGAGCACCGGAACCGCCGCGCCGCCCGCCGCCACACAGCCCCGCCTGCTGTTCAAGGACCGGCGCTTCGTCATCCGCTCCCCCTCG
Source organism: Streptomyces sp. IBSBF 3018 (assembly GCA_050613715.1). GTDB lineage: Bacteria > Actinomycetota > Actinomycetes > Streptomycetales > Streptomycetaceae > Actinacidiphila. The sequence continues at coordinate 11,438 of JAJSZB010000199.1, read as the reverse complement.
TTCAACTCCGGCACCCACGTCGACCTGGACAAGGCCGTCGTCGACCCGAACGGGCAGATCGGCCAGACCAAGGGCATCGAGATGGAGTACCAGAACTGGAGCGGCGGCAGCCTGCGGTTCCTGACCGTGTTCGGGAAGTCCGCGGGCACCTCCTACCAGCAGTGCCGTGACGGCGTCGGCGCCGACGCGCTGCCCCAGGAGATCTTCGAGAGCGACCTGGACTCCGACAAGTACTTCACCAAGGGCTCGGTGCTGTGCACGGTGACCTCGGACGGCAACCTGGCCATGCTGCGGATCACCGACGAGACGCCCGGCGACGGCTCCGGCTTCGGCGAGTCGATGCCGGGCTACACCACGCTGCTGACGCTGTGGCAGCTCCCCGACGCCCACACCGCGTCACCCGGCTCCGGCTGAGCGCCGCCGCCTCGCGCCCGACGGTCCCCGTGGCCGGCCGCCGGAGGATTCTCCGGCGGCCGGCACGCGCTGCGGGACCGCGGACCGCCTCAGCGGTGCGTGCGCAGCAGCGTGCGGAACGTCCGCATCGCCACCGACAGGCTCGCCAGGTCGAACTCCTCCGCGCTCTGGATCTCCTCCAGGGTGGTGCGGGCCCGGCCGATCAGCCCGGCGTTCTGGGCCTCCCACGCCTTGTACCGCTCCTCCGGCGTGGCCTTGTCGGGACCCGCGCCGAGCACGTCCGCGGTGAGCGCCGCGTGCGCCGCGAACAGGTCCTCGCGGATGGCCGCACGCGCCATGGACTGCCAGCGGTCGGCCCGCGGCAGCAGGATGATCCGGTCCAGCAGCCGGGTGATGCCCAGCCGGTCGGCGAGGTCGAAGTACACCTCGGCGACCTCCAGCGGCGTCCGCTTCGCCCGGTCCGCCACGTCCACGATGTCCAGCGCGGGGAACGCCGAGGAGAAGCCCGCGACCCGTACCGCCAGCTCCTCCGGCACGCCCGCGCCGGTCAGCTCGGTGTGCAGCGACTCGTACCACTCCAGGTCGGCGCCGCGCAGCAGCTTGGGCAGCTGCGCCCACACCGTGGAGACGCCCTCGGCGAAGAAGTCGATGGTCTGGGCGATCTGCAGCGGCTGGAGGCGGTTGTTGAGCAGCCAGCGGGTGCCGCGCTCGACCAGCCGCCGCGAGTGCAGCCTGATCCTGGTCTGCACGTCCGCCGCCACCACGTTGTCCAGCGACTCGACCTCGTCCCAGATCGGGCCGAGGTGGAAGATCGCGCGGGCCGCGGTGTGCGCCCGGACGATCTCGTCGGTGGTCGCGCCGATCTCCTCGCGGAAGCGGTGCAGGAAGGTGGTGCCGCCGGTGTTGATCGTGTCGTTGACCAGCACCGTGGTGACGATCTCGCGGTGCAGCGCGTGCGCGTCGATCTGCTGGGTGAACCGCTCGCGCAGCGCGACCGGGAAGTACGCGTGCAGCAGCGACAGCAGGTACGGGTCGTCCGGCAGGTCGGTGTGGATCAGCTCGTCGGCCGCGGTGATCTTGGCGTAGGCGAGCACCACCGCCATCTCCGGCTGGGTCAGGCCCTGCCCGGCGGCCAGCCGTTCGCGGATCTGCCGGTCGGTGGGCAGGAACTCCAGCGCGCGGTCCAGCCGTCCGTCGCGCACCAGGCGGCGGATGAACCGCTGGTGGGCCTGGAGCAGGCTGGTGCTCTGGGCCATGCTGTTGGCCAGCGCCACGTTCTGCGCGTAGTTGTTGCGCAGCACCAGGTCGCCGACGTCATGGGTCATCTCGGCCAGCAGTGCGTTGCGCTGCTTGACCGTCAGATCGCCCTCGGCCACCACGCTGTTGAGCAGGATCTTGATGTTGACCTCGTGGTCGGAGGCGTCCACGCCGGCGCTGTTGTCGATCGCGTCGGTGTTGATCCGGCCGCCGGTGCCGTCGGGGCCGCCGGAGCGGGCGAACTCGATCCGGCCGAGCTGGGTGAAGCCCAGGTTTCCGCCCTCGCCGACGACCTTGACGCGCAGGTCGGCGCCGTTGATGCGGATCGCGTCGTTGGCCTTGTCGCCGACGTCGGCCTGCGACTCGGTGGACGCCTTGACGTACGTGCCGATGCCGCCGTTCCACAGCAGGTCGACGGGGGCCTGGAGGATCGCCTTCATCAGCTCGGCGGGGGTGATCTTGGCGGTCTTGCCCTCGATGCCCAGCGCGGCGCGGATCGCGCCGTTCAGCGCGATGGCCTTGGCGGTGCGCGGGAAGACGCCGCCGCCCTGGGAGATCAGCGAGGTGTCGTAGTCCGCCCAGGAGGAGCGGGGCAGCTCGAACAGCCGGCGCCGCTCGGCGTAGGAGGTCGCCGCGTCCGGGTTGGGGTCGATGAAGATGTGCCGGTGGTCGAAGGCGGCGACCAGGCGGATGTGCTCCGAGAGCAGCATGCCGTTGCCGAACACGTCGCCCGACATGTCGCCGATGCCGACGACGGTGAAGTCCTCTTCCTGGGTGTCGTGACCCGTCTCCCGGAAGTGCCGCTTCACCGACTCCCACGCGCCGGAGGAGGTGATGGCCATCTTCTTGTGGTCGTAGCCCACCGAGCCGCCGGAGGCGAAGGCGTCGCCGAGCCAGAAGCCGTAGGAGACGGCGACCTCGTTGGCGATGTCGGAGAAGGACGCGGTGCCCTTGTCCGCCGCCACCACCAGGTAGGTGTCGTCCTCGTCGTGCCGGACCACGTCCTTGGGCGGCACCACCGCGCCCGACACCAGGTTGTCGGTGATGTCGAGCAGCCCGGAGATGAAGGTCTTGTACGAGGCGATGCCCTCGGCCAGCCACGCGTCGCGGTCGGCGGCCGGGTCTGGCAGCCGCTTGCCGACGAAGCCGCCCTTGGCGCCGACCGGCACGATCACCGTGTTCTTCACCATCTGGGCCTTGACCAGGCCGAGCACCTCGGTGCGGAAGTCCTCCCGGCGGTCGGACCAGCGCAGTCCGCCGCGGGCCACCTTGCCGAACCGCAGGTGGACGCCCTCCACCCGCGGGGAGTACACCCAGATCTCGTACGCCGGGCGGGGCGCGGGCAGGTCCGGCACGGCCTGCGGGTCGAACTTGATCGACAGGTAGGCGTGCGGCTCTCCGGTGCTGTCGCGCTGGAAGAAGTTGGTGCGCAGCGTCGCCTTGATGAGGGTGAGGAAGGACCGCAGGATGCGGTCCTCGTCCAGGCTGGCGACCTGATCCAGGGCGCCGTCCAGCTCCTCCAGGATGCCGTCGGTCAGCTCGCTGCCGGCCTTCTGGTGGTCGGGCGACAGCCGCGCCTGGAAGAGGTTGACCAGCAGCCGGGTGGTGTGGACGTTGGTGCGGAGGGTGTCCTCCATGTAGTCCTGGCTGAAGGTGGAGCCGGCCTGCCGCAGGTACTTGGCGTAGGCGCGCAGCACCATCGCCTGCCGCCAGTCCAGACCGGCCCGCAGCACCAGGGAGTTGAAGCCGTCGTTCTCCGCGCGGTCGGTCCACACCGCGGCGAAGGCGTCCTGGAAGCGCTCGCGCGCGTCGTCGCCGAGGTCGCCGAGCGCCGGGTCCAGGCGCAGCCCGAAGTCGTAGACCCAGGCCCGCGACTGGTCGGCGCGGCGCAGTTCGTACGGCCGCTCGTCGACCACCTCGACGCCGAGCCGCTGCAGCACCGGCAGCACCGCGGACAGCGAGACGGGCGCGCCGGTGCGGTAGATCTTGAAGCGGCGCTCCTCGGGGGCCGCGCCAACCGGCTCGTAGAGGCTGAGGGTGAAGTCGTCGGCGCCCAGGCTCTCGATGTGCTGCAGGTCGGCGACCGCGGAGCGCGGTGAGAAGTCCGCGCGGTAGCCGTCGGGGAACGCCTGGCCGTAGCGGCGGGACAGCTCGGCGGCGCGCTCCTCGCCGCACTCGGAGTTCAGCGCCTCGATGAAGCCGTCGGCCCAGGAGCGGGTGGCCTCGGCGAGCCGGTTCTCGATCCGCTCCAGGTCGGCGTCGGTCAGCTGGGGCAGCGAGCTGCCGGGGTCGACGCGGATCACGAAGTGCAGCCGCGACAGCACCGATTCGGTGTTCCATGCGGTGAAGTCGGCGCTGTGGCCGCCCAGTTCCTCCTGAAGGATGTGGGTCAGCCGCAGCCGCACCGCGGTGGTGTAGCGGTCGCGCGGCAGGTAGACCAGCGCCGAGTAGTAGCGGCCGTACTCGTCCTGCCGCAGGAACAGCCGCAGCCGGCGCCGCTCCTGGAGGTAGAGCACGCTGGTGACGATGGAGCGCAGCTCGTCGGTCGGGGTCTGGAACAGCTCGTCGCGCGGGTACGTCTCCAGGATCTGCATCAGGTCCCGGCCGTCGTGGCTGTCCGGGGAGAACCCGGCGCCCTCGATGACCTCCTCGACCTTGCGGCGGATCACCGGCACCCGGCGGATCGACTCGGTGTAGGCGGCCGAGGAGAACAGTCCCAGGAAGCGCCGCTCGCCGACCACCTCGCCGTCAGGGCCGAACGTCTTGACGCCCACGTAGTCCAGGTAGGAGGGGCGGTGCACGGTGGAACGGCTGTTGGCCTTGGTGAGGATCAGCAGTTTGTGCTCGCGCGCCTTGGCCCGCGCGTCGGCCGGCAGCCGGCTGAACGACGGGGAGTTGGGGTGGCCCGGGTGCCCGGGGTGGGTGCTGTCGGCGTGCGGGTGCACCGGGTCGGAGCGCAGGATGCCCAGGCCCGTGCCGGGCACCGCGACGAGCACGTCCTCCTGGGACTCGTCCGTGCCGGACTCGGTGGTGAGTTCGTACTCGCGGTAGCCGAGGAAGGTGAAGTGGTCGTCGGACAGCCAGCGCATCAGCTCGACGGCCTCGCCGGTCTCCTGCTCGGGCAGGCCCGCCGGCGGCGCGTCGGTCAGCTCCTCGGCGATCGACAGCGCGGCCTGCCGCATCTTCGCCCAGTCCTCGACGGACTCGCGCACGTCGGACAGCACCCGGCGCAGGTCGGAGGCGATCTCCTTGAGGTCGGCGCGGTCGGTCTCGCGGTCGATTTCGACGTGGATCCAGGATTCGACGAGCATGTCGTGCGGCAGCGGTTCGTCGTCCGCGGCGGCGCTGCCGGCCGCGCCGACGACGTCCAGCAGTTTGCCGGCGACGTCGCGGCGGACCCGGAACTGCGGGTGGACCACCACGTGGATCGCCCGGTTCGCCTGGGTCAGCGCGTTGGTCACCGAGTCCACCAGGAACGGCATGTCGTCGGTGACGACCTCGACCACGGTGTGGCTGCACTGCCAGCCGTTCTCCTCGACCGTGGGCGTGTGCACCCGCACGTTGGCGGTGCCCTGTGGTCGGTTCTCGGCGAGGCGGTAATGGGAGAGCGCGGCGCCGAAGACGTCGACCGGGTCGCGGTCCACCAGGTCCTCGGGTGCGCTGTGCAGGTAGTAACGCTGGAGGAAAGCGGTCAGCGCCTCTGTGTCGAGGCCCTGGCCGGGTAGTCCCCCCGCCGGGCTGTTCTCACCGACCCGCGCTGCTCGGTCCAGCAGCTCGGCCTTGGCTTCGTCCAGCTTGGTCTGCATGTCCTCTGACTCCTGTCGCGCGCCTTTGCGTGACGTCGGGTGATGGCACGACGCACCGTGGCGCGGGGTTTCCGCTACGGGACGACGCTATGCCGGAAAGGGGGACCACCGTGCCGATGAGCACGAATTGCCCCCTGGTGTGCGGATCAACGGTGATCACGCCAGCAAGGCTATCGCTCCCGGCCGGGTGGCTGTCATGCGCCGCCTTCGTACAAATGCACCACTCGCCTTTGGCCTGATTGGACAGAAGGATCTGTCCTCAGGGCCGGGCCGTCAGGCGTATGGCCTGGTCAACCGCCTCGGCCAGGCTGTCGGTCACGGGCACGCCCGCGGTCGAGAGCGACGCACGGCTGTGCGAGCCCCCGGTGTAGAGCACCGCGTGGGCGCCCACGTGGGCGGCGGCCGCGGCGTCGTCGAGCGCGTCGCCGATCACCACCACACGGTCGGCGTCGGTGATGCCGAGGGCGTTGAGATGCCTGGCCATCTGCGCGGCCTTGCCGTCCGTGGAGTGGTCCACCCGGCCGTCTATCCGCCGGAAGTGCCCGCTGATGCCGTGCGAGCCGACGATGCCGAGGAGTTGGTCGTGCGGCGCGAGCGAGCACAGCGACTGGGTGAGCCCGGCCGCGGTCTGCGCGGCCAGCAGCTCGGCGGCGCCCTCCGCCAAGCCGCAGTTGTCGGCCAGTGCCCAGTAGTGCCGGTGGAAGGCGGCGTCCATGACCTCCCACTCGGCGTCCGTGGGCAGCCGTCCGATCAGCCGCTCGTAGAACCGCGGCACCGGTACGCAGTACAGGTCCTGATACCGCTCGAGCGTGATCGGGGGCAGACCGAGTTCGGCGAAGGAGGCGTTCGTGGCCTCGATCACCGCGTCGATGTCGTGGAAGAGGGTGCCGTTCCAGTCCCACACCAGATGCGCGTTCACATCCGGAACGGTACTCGCGGAAGGCTACAGCCCGTTTTCGGCCTGTGGAAAACTTCCGGAACCCGCGGCTGACCTGCGGGTCGATGAATCCGCGGGGCCGGTGGACCTGCGGCTCCGCGGGCCGGCGACCGCGCGGCCGGCTCAGCCGATCAGGTGCGGGATCTCCTGCGTGGCGAACCACAGCAGCTCGTGGTCCTCGGCGCCGTCGACGGTGAACTGCGCGTCGTCGTCGCCCGCGTCCGCCGCGCCCACCGCGTCCGCGGCCGCGGCCACGTCCGGCTCGGCGTCGGCGGCGTCCGCGTGCACCGCCGCGGCGTCGGCGAGCCGTACCGGCGCGGACAGGAGCACCCGGCCCAGCACGGAGGGGTCGAGACCGCGGTCGGGGTCGAAGCCCACCGCCGCGTCGGGCACGTCCACCGCGACGACCACCCGGCGCCGCGGCGTCCCCGGATCGGCGGCCAGCAGCCGCAGCGAGGCCTGCGCGGCCCGCGTCAACGCCGCGTACTCCAGCTCCTCGATGTCGTCGGAGACGTACCACTCGCGCAGGCTCGGCGTGACCGCGACGGCGTCCAGCGGGGCCGGCCCCAGTTCCCCGGCCTTGTGGGCGTCGGCCAGCCCGGCGAGCGTGGTGGGAATGTAGACGCGCATGGCGTGAAGCATACGTGCGGAACCAGCCTGATAGGTGAATCTCGGCGGGCCCCGCCACACCGGCCGCGGCTGCTTGCCCGGGCCCGATCCGGCCCCCTACAACCGGCCCTACCAACCGGTAACGATCTTTGGGGGTCCGCCGTGCACACGCCGTCCCAGTCCCTGGCCGCCCGCCGCAAGGGCGGCGGCACCGCGCCGCCGGGCCGCCGCGACCCGCGAGGCCCCGGCACCCGCTCACAGGGCCCGGCACGCCCCGCGCCGCGCCCGCTGCCGCCGCACGTGTGGTTCGCCGGGCGGCTGCTCGACGTGCTCACCGGACGCCGCCCGCTGACCTCGCTGGCCGGCCGGGTGCGCGACGAGGCGTACCAGCGGCTGTGGGAACTGCACGCCGCCCGCGCGGACTGGCGGCGGCGCGCCCGCGGACGTACCCCGTACGTGTACCGCTGCCGCTGCTTCCGCACCGAAGGCGGCGCGCTGGAGGTGACCGCGGTGGTGGCGCTGGACCGGGACGTCTTCCGGGCGCTGGCCTTCCGGCTCGAACCCGGCGACGAGGAGTCGGGGCCCGGCTACGGCCCGGCCCGCTGGCGCTGCACCGAGGTCGCGGCCAGGTGAGCGGGGCGAGCTGGACGGCCGAGGCCACCGGCGCGACCGGGATGTCCGGGACGACCGGACCGCAAACGGTTCGGGGCCGGACCCGAAGGCCCGGCCCCGAACCGGTGTACGTGTGCGGCCCGTCCGGCCGCGCCGCGGCTACTTCTTGCGGCGGCGACCGCCCTTGGCGGCCTTGCGGCGCTCGGCGCGGGTCAGCCCGTCGTCGGCGCTCTCGGCGGCGCCGCCGCCGTCGACCGCCGCGCCCGCGAACTCGCCCTGGACCACGCCGCCCTCGCCGTCCACCGACGGCGCGGAGAAGTGCAGCCGGTCGGCCCGCTTGGGCGCCTCAAGGCCCTTCGCCCTGATCTCGGGCTGCTTGACCAGCGACGGGACCGCGTCCTGCACGCCCTCGGCCGGGACCGCGTCGGCCGGCGCGGCCGCCACCGGGACCTCCTCGACCTGCTGCTCGACCTGGACCTCCAGGTTGAACAGGTAGCCGACCGACTCCTCCTTGATGCCGTCCATCATGGCGGTGAACATGTCGAAGCCCTCGCGCTGGTACTCCACCAGCGGGTCGCGCTGCGCCATCGCCCGAAGGCCGATGCCCTCCTGGAGGTAGTCCATCTCGTACAGGTGCTCGCGCCACTTGCGGTCGAGCACCGACAGGACCACGCGCCGCTCCAGCTCGCGCATGATCTCCTCGCCGAGCTGCTCCTCGCGGGCCGCGTACTGCTCGTTGATGTCGTCCTTGACGGACTCGGCGATGAACTCGGCGGTCAGTCCGGCCCGGTCGCCGGCCGCCTCCTCCAGCTCCTCGACGGTGACCTTGATCGGGTAGAGCTGCTTGAACGCGCCCCACAGCCGGTCCAGGTCCCAGTCCTCGGCGAAGCCCTCACGGGTCTCGGCGTCGATGTACGCGTCGATGGTGTCGTCCATGAAGTGCTGCACCTGCTCACGCAGGTCCTCGCCCTCCAGGACGCGGCGGCGCTCGCCGTAGATGACCTCGCGCTGCCGGTTGAGCACCTCGTCGTACTTCAGGACGTTCTTGCGGATCTCGAAGTTCTGCTGCTCGACCTGCGACTGCGCCGAGGCGATGGCGCGGGTGACCATCTTGTTCTCGATCGGGACGTCGTCCGGCACGTTCGCCATCGACATCACGCGCTCGACCATCTGCGCCTTGAACAGCCGCATCAGGTCGTCGCCCAGGGAGAGGTAGAAGCGCGACTCGCCGGGGTCGCCCTGGCGGCCGGAACGACCGCGCAGCTGGTTGTCGATCCGGCGCGACTCGTGCCGCTCGGTGCCCAGCACGTACAGGCCGCCGAGGTCCTTGACCTCCTCGAACTCGGCCTTGACCACCGTCTCGGCCCGCTTGAGCGCCTCGGGCAGGGCCGCGGCCCACTCCTCGACGTGCTCCACCGGGTCCAGGCCCCGCTGGCGCAGCTCGGCCTCGGCGAGGTCGTCGGGGTTGCCGCCGAGCTTGATGTCGGTGCCGCGGCCGGCCATGTTGGTCGCCACGGTGACGGCGCCCTTGCGGCCGGCCTGCGCGACGATCGTGGCCTCACGGTCGTGCTGCTTGGCGTTGAGCACCTCGTGCGGGACGCCGCGCTTGGACAGCTGCGCCGAGAGGTACTCCGACTTCTCCACCGAGACGGTGCCGACCAGGACCGGCTGGCCCTTCTCGTGCTTCTCGACGATGTCCTCGACGACCGCCGCGAACTTCGCCTCCTCGGTGCGGTAGATCAGGTCCGGCCGGTCGTCGCGCGCCACCGGGCGGTGGGTCGGGATCGGCACCACGCCGAGCTTGTAGATCTGGTGGAACTCCGCGGCCTCGGTCATGGCCGTACCGGTCATGCCGGAGAGCTTGTCGTACAGGCGGAAGAAGTTCTGGAGGGTGATCGTGGCGAGCGTCTGGTTCTCGTCCTTGATCTCCACCCCCTCCTTCGCCTCGATGGCCTGGTGCATGCCCTCGTTGTAGCGGCGGCCGGCGAGGATACGGCCGGTGTGCTCGTCGACGATCATGACCTCGCCGTCCATGACGACGTAGTCCTTGTCGTTCTTGTACAGCTCCTTGGCCTTGATCGCGTTGTTCAGGTAGCCGACCAGCGGGGTGTTCACCGACTCGTAGAGGTTGTCGATGCCCAGCCAGTCCTCGACCTTGGAGACGCCCGACTCGTGGATGGCGACGGTGCGCTTCTTCTCGTCCACGTCGTAGTCGCCGGTCTCCTCCTTGCCGAGGCTGCCGGCCTCGCCGCGGTTCAGCCGCCGCACCAGCCGGGCGAAGTCGCTGTACCACTTGGTGGCCTGGTCGGCCGGGCCGGAGATGATCAGCGGGGTGCGCGCCTCGTCGACCAGGATCGAGTCGACCTCGTCGACGATCGCGAAGTTGTGGCCGCGCTGCACCAGCTCGTCCTTGGACCACGCCATGTTGTCGCGCAGGTAGTCGAAGCCGAACTCGTTGTTGGTGCCGTAGGTGATGTCGCACGCGTACATCTCGCGGCGCTCGGCGGGCGACATGTTGGCCAGGATGCAGCCGACCTCCAGGCCGAGGAACCGGTGCACCCGGCCCATCCACTCCGAGTCGCGCTCGGCCAGGTAGTCGTTGACGGTGATCAGGTGGACGCCCTTGCCCGAGATCGCGTTCAGGTACGCGGGCAGGGTGCCGACCAGGGTCTTGCCCTCGCCGGTGCGCATCTCCGCGACGTAGCCGAGGTGCAGGGCCGCGCCGCCCATGAGCTGCACGTCGTAGTGGCGCTGGCCGAGGACGCGCTTGGCGGCCTCGCGCACGGTGGCGAACGCCTCGGGGAGCAGGTCGTCGAGCGACTCGCCCTCGGCGTAGCGTTCCCTGTACTCGTCGGTGAGGGCCCTCAGCTCGGCATCGGAGAGGTCGACGAAGTCCTCTTCGATGGAATTGACCTGGTCCGCGATGCGGTGCAGCTTGCGCAGGATCTTGCCTTCACCTGCACGCATGATCTTGCTGATGACGGACACGTAGGCTGGCTCCTTGCCGGTCGGGCCTGGCGCGGCTGCCGCGCCGGCACAGCGGGGTTCCTGATCTGTCTCGTCCCGGCTGCAACGGCCATCGTAAGCGAGGAGACCAGGCGGCCGGGAGGCCCGGCATCAGCAAAACGGTTTTCCAGCGCCCGCAGTGCCCGGCGATACTCTGCCGATGGAGCCCGTCACCCTCACCACCGACCGCCTGCTGCTGCGGCGGCTGGAGCCGCAGGACCTGGACGCTGTCGTCGCGGCCTGCCAGGACCCCGAGATCCCGCGCTGGACGTCCGTGCCGTCCCCTTATACGCGCGAGCACGGCGAGCATTTCATCAACGAGGTCAGCGCCGGCGGATGGCGCGACGACACCATGTACAACTTCGGCGTCTTCACCCGTGAGAGCGGCGCCCTGGTCAGCTCGATGGGGCTGCTCAGGCTCCAGCAGCTGGGGCAGCCGCAGCGGCAGGCCGAGCTGGGCTACTGGACGGCCAGGGAACAGCGCGGCAAGGGCTACACCACCGAGGCGGCGCGGGCGGTGTGCGCCTGGGGCTTCGAGTCGCTCGGCGTGGACCGCCTGGAGTGGTACGCCGAGGCCGGCAACGAGGGCTCGCGCGCGGTGGCGCTGAAGCTGGGCTTCGTGATGGAGGGCGTGCTGCGCTCCAAGGTCGTCCACGAGGGGACGCGGCGCGACGCGTGGGCCGGGTCGCTGCTGCCGTCGGACTGGGGCCGCGAGGCGGTGCAGCCCTACCTGCCGTACCCGTCGCAGGCGGTGTGACCGGCGTGACCGGCGGGGGCGGCGTGATCGGCGGGGGGGG
>JAJSZB010000198.1:0-12554 GCA_050613715.1 Streptomyces sp. IBSBF 3018 | reverse complement strand
GGACCGGCCGCCCTGCCCGTGCCGGTCTCCGCGGACTCCTTCGCGCCCGCCCGGCCGGTCCTGGTGCCCGAGTCCGAGCCGGTGCGGGTGAGCGTGGACAACAACCGCTGCCACATCTACGGCATCTGCCAGCAGGAGGCGCCCGAGGTCTTCCGCATCTCCGAGGGCGGCTCGCTGCACTACACCCCGTCGGTGCCCGCCGAGTTCGCCGCCCGCGCCCGCCAGGCCGTGCGCTGCTGCCCGATGCAGGCCATCGCCGTCCGCGGCGGCCAGCGCCCCGGCGGCGGACCCGCCGACGACAAGCCCCGCCGCCCGCCGCTGCGCAGCGGCGCGGGCTCGCGCACCGGCCGACGCCGCATCGTGGTGGCCGGCGGCGGCCTGGCCGGCCTCAGCGCCGCCACCCGGCTGCGCGAGCGCGGCTTCGACGGCGAACTCGTCGTCGTCGGCGAGGAGGACGCGCAGCCGTACAGCCGCCCCCCGCTGTCCAAGCAGTACCTCGCCGGCGAGCTGACCGACGGCGAACTGGCCTTCCGCGCCGACGAGGCCCTCGACGCGCACTGGCTGCTGGGCACCCGCGTGGTCGACCTCGACGCGCGCGCCGGAGCCCTGGAGCTGCGCGGCGGCGAACGCCTCCCCTTCGACGGCCTGGTCATCGCCACCGGCGTCGACGCCAAACGGCTCCCCGAGGCCCCGGTGCTCAGCGACCGCGTCCGCACCATCCGCACCCTCGCCGACGCGGCCGCGGTACGCCGGGCGATGGCCCGGGCGAAGGCCCGCCACGTGGTGATCCTCGGCGGCGGCTTCGTCGGCTGCGAACTGGCCTGCACCGCCCGCGCCCAGGGCATGGACGTCACCCTCGTCGTGCACAGCGCGCCCCTGCTGCGACGGGTCCTCGGCACCCTGGTCGGCGGCGTCGTCGGCAGGATCCAGGAGCGCGCCGGCGTCGAGCTCAAGCTGGGCCGCGAGATCACCGACTGGCAGGACCACGGCGACGTCCTGCGCCTGCAACTGGACGACGGCACCACCCTCACCTGCGACTTCGTCGTCCTGGGCCTCGGCGGCGAACCGCGTACCGAGTGGCTGCGCGGCAGCGGCCTGGACATCGGCGACGGCGTGCGCTGCACCCCCACCTGCCATGTGCGCGACGTCTGGGGCCGCACCGTCCCGCACATCGTCGCGGCCGGCGACGTCGCCTCGTGGCCCAACGCCCGCTTCGACGACAAGCCCCGCCGCGTCGAACACCTCATCCACGCCGTGGAGATGGGCCAGCACGCCGCCGACGCGCTGCTGCGCGGCCCGGACCGGGCGGCGCGCTTCACCCCCGTGCCGCGGTTCTGGTCCGAGCAGCACGGCACCCGCATCCAGGCCGTCGGCATCCCCGCGCTCGCCGAGGAGGTCGAGGTCGTCGAGGGCTCGCTGCGCTCCGAGCGGTTCATCGCCCGCTACAGCCGCCCCACCCCGTACGGGCCCCAGGTGGTCGGCACCGTCGCCTTCGACATGCCGCTGGAGCTGCTGGCCTACCGCGACCAGATCGGCCGGGCCCGCCCGCAGTCGCCCGCCATCGGCCGAAGGAGGCGCCGATGAGCGCCCGCGCCCGCCGCGGCGTCGTCGGCGGACCCGTGCACCGGATACTCAGCCTGCCAGCCCGGCTCCACCTGCGCTGGCTGGTCATCGCCCTGGTCACCGGGATCGCCGTGCTGCTCTACGCACGGGTGCTGCTCGGCGCCCAGCCGATGCCGCCCAGCCGCGGCCCGGTCACCGGCAACGCCACCTGGTCGCCGTCCCCGTCCCCCTGACCGACGGCCCGAACCCTCGGACCCGGCGATCCGACGGCACGCCAGCCCTCGCTTGACGTGCCGTCACTTCCCTTCTCCACCAGCCGACTTCGTGATTCGCCGCACCCTTCACTACGATCCTGCGATGATCATCAGAAAGTGGCTGACCGCGGTGCCGGTCTACGGCCTGCTGGCCGTACTCGCCTGCGCCGCCGTGCCCTCGACCGCGGCGGCCGACGACGGCCCCGCGCCGCGGCCCGCACCCAAGGTCGAACTCGTCCTCGACGTCAGCGGGTCCATGCGGGCCCGCGACATCGACGGACAGTCCCGGATGTCCGCGGCCAAACAGGCCTTCGACGACGTCCTGGACTCGGTGCCGCAGGGCGTTCAGCTCGGCATACGCACCCTCGGCGCGGACTACCCGGGCAACGACCGCAAGACCGGCTGCAAGGACACCCGGCAGCTCTATCCGGTCGGCCCGCTGGACCGCACCGAGGCCAAGACCGCGGTGGCCACCCTCCAGCCCACCGGCTGGACCCCCATCGGCCCTGCCCTGCGCGCCGCCGCCGACGACCTCAAGGGCGGCGACGGCACCCACCGCCTCGTCCTCATCACCGACGGCGAGGACACCTGCCCGCCGCTCAACCCCTGCGACATCGCCCGCGACATCGCCGCCCAGGGCATCCACCTGACCATCGACACCCTCGGCCTGATCCCCGACTCCAGCACCCGCAACCAGCTCAGCTGCATCGCCGAGGCCACCGGCGGCACGTACACCACCGTCCAGCACCGCCAGCAGCTCACCACCAAGGTCAAACAGCTCGTCGACCGCAGCACCGACGAGACCGTGGCGCCGGTCGCGGTCGAGGGCGCGGCCGACTGCGCCACCGCGCCGCTGCTCAAGCCCGGCCTCTACACCGACCGCGAGACGTTCTCCGAGAACCGCTCCTACCGCGTCGAGGTCGCACCCGGCCAGGAACTGCGCGCCTCCGCCAGCATCTTCGACGACCGCGCGGTCGCCCCCGGCTACGGCATCCTGCTGCGCGGCGTCACCCTGCACGGCCGCGAGATCGTCCGCGACGACGAGGGCGGCACCGGCCGCACCGACGCCGTCTCGGCCGGCATCCGCTACCCCAAGCCGTCCGCCGACGACGACACGCCCGCCGAGACCGTGTGCCTGCAGATCAGCAACTCCTTCTCGGCGCCGCCCTCGGTCAAGACCACGCCCGGCATGCCCGTCGAGCTGACCGTCGACCTCGTGGACGCCCCCGACCAGCCCTCCGACGTCGCCTTCTTCGGCCTGGGCCGCGGCTGGTGGCTGCTCGGCCTGCTCACCCTGACCGGCGCCGTCGCAGGACTGCTCACCGGCTGGGTCGCCCGCTGGCGCCTGACCTCCGGGAGGACCGCCTGATGCGTACGCCCCGACTGCTCGCGGCAGCCGCGCTGCTGGCCGGCGCGGCGCTGTCCGTGCTCGCCGGACCCGCCGCCGCCGACGACCCCACCGGCACCCCCACCGACACCGGCTCCGCGTCGGCGACCGCGACCGCCACCACCGGCGACGACGCGGCGCCCACCGAGGCCGGCACCAACTTCCGCACCGCCACCGTCATCCGCCCCGGTCAGCAGGCCACCGCGGGCGGCTCGGCCGGCGACTACCTCTACTGGGCGTTCCCCGCCGACACCGGGCAGAACGCGACGGTCACCGCCACCGTCACCTTCCCCGCCGGCCAGGCCCGGCACGGATCGTCCACCTGGCAGGTCGACGTGTACGACGGACTGCGCCGCCGCCAGGCATGCCGCTACGGCGCGCAGACCCGCGTCGCGGCGCCCGACGCCGCGTCGGTCGAGCTGGTCTGCCATCTGCGGACCGTGCGGGCCTGGGCCGAACCGTGGTCCAACGACCCGCTGCGCGGCGCCTTCTACATCCGGCTCGCCGTCCTGGACCTGCCGCAGACCGACCTCGGCCTGCCCGTGCAGGCCGCCGTGGAGGCGACCACGGACGGCACCGCCGGCCGCCAGGCGGTCGACGGCTCGGCCGTGCCGCTGGTGACCGCGGCGGGTCCGCCGATCAGGCCCTCCGGCGGCTGGGCCGGCACCTGGTGGTCGCCGCGCTGGCTGTGGACCGCGGGCGGCGGCGTCCTCGCGGTCCTCGCCGCCCTGGGCGCCCACCGCCTGGCCCGCGGCCCGGTCCGCCTCCCCGGCGCGCTCCGGCCGCCGCGCGAGCCCGTACGCGAGACACCGCCGTACGGGGGCGCGCAGCCGTACGGGGACTGAGCGCGGCGCACCCGCACCACCATCCCGCGGGGCCCGGCCGGCAGGGACGCAGCGCCCGCCGCCCGGGCCCCGTGCCGCGTCCGCCCCCGCGCGGCTCGGGCCGCTCGGGCCGCGTCGGCTCGGCGAGTGGCGCTCAGCCCGTCGCCGCGGGCTGACGGAGAAGGTCCGTGCCGCACCAGTCCTGCCGGCTGAGCTGGTCGAGCATGGCCGCCTCCGCCGAGCCCGGATCGCGCCGCACACCGACGAGGACGGGCTCGGTCAGGGAGGGCGTCAGCGGGCGGGCCAGGTCCTCGAAGCCCTCCGGGATGGCCGAGGCCGGGACCACCGTGACGCCCAGACCCTGCGCCACGAGGCGCACCGCGGTGGAGATCTGCGACGCCCGGGCCACCGTGTGCGGACTGAGGCCCGCGTCGGCCAGCAGACGGGCGAGGTAGTCGTCGAGCAGACTGCCGCGCCGGAACCGGATCCACCCCTGTGACGCCAGATCCTCCAGGCGCAGGGCGGCGCCCTCAGGGACGGGCGGGTGCCCCTTCGGCAGGACGGCGACGTAGGCCTCCTCGCCCAGGGGGTGGACGTCGAAGGTGCACCCGGCGGGCATCCGGTGCACCAGGACCATGTCGAGGGCTCCCTGGCGCACCAGCCGTTCGATGTCCGCGGGATCGGGCTCCTCGTGGAGGGTCACCTGCAGCCTGGGGTGACGACTGCGCAACTGCCCGAGCGCCTGGGGCAGTTGGCGTGCTCCCAGGCCCATGTGGACGGCGACGAAGAGTTCGCCCGCCAGCTCCCCGTCGGCGGCGCGGGCGGCCGCGACGGCGCGCCGGGACGCCGTCGTCGCGATCTGGGCCTCCGCCAGGAAGGCCCGCCCCGCCACCGTCACCGTCACCCCGCTCGGGGTGCGGGTGAACAGCTGCACCCCCAGGTGCTTCTCCAGGGCGCCGATCTGCTGCGACAAGGACGGCTGGGTGACCCGCAGCCGCTCCGCCGCCGCTGTCATGGAGCCCTCCTCGGCGACGGCCAGGGCGTATTCGTATTGGCGCAGATTCATCCGGGTCCCATTTCCGCGACATAGACGATGTCAATGCCGAGTATACGGTGCCACTATTTGCTTCTATGGATCGCCCGCTCCTACCGTGATGACGCACGTCAGGCGCAGCCACCAGGGCCGGAAAACTCCGGCCAGGACCGGAATACCGCCGCACCGTCGCGGCGTGCGCCGCAGACATCTTTTCCTTTTCGAGGGGCACACCATGGAATTCGAGGGCAAGAGCGTCCTGATCACGGGTGCGGGGTCGCGCGGCGGCATCGGCGCCGCGGCGGCGCACGTGTTCGCACGCGAAGGGGCGTCGGTGGTGATCACCGGCCGCGATGTGGGGCGCGGGGCCGAGGTCGTGGACGACATCACGGCCGGCGGCGGGAAGGCCCGCTTCGTCCTCGCCGATCTGAGCGACCTCGCCGACGTCGAGCGGCTGGCCGAGGAGGCGGGCGAGATCGACGTCCTGGTCAACAACGCGGCGAGCTACCGGGCCAGCATCAAGCCGACCCTGGACCAGGACAGTGCGGCGAACGCGGAGTCGTGGGACACCAACGTGCGCGCCACCTTCGTCCTCAGCACACGGCTCGTCCGGGGGATGATCGAGCGCGGCGGCGGCGCCATCGTCAACATCAGCAGCATCGCCGCCGCGATCGCCATGCCGCACATGTCGACCTACGGCGCGCAGAAGGCGGCCGTCGAGTCCTTCACGCGCAGTTGGGCCGCGGAGTGGGGCCGGTACGGCGTACGCGTCAACGCGGTGGCTCCCGGAAACGTGAACAGCGACAACGTGGTGGACTTCATCGGCGCCGACCAGTTCACCAGCTGGTCCGAGGTCAACCCGCTCAAGCGCAACGCCACGCCCGGGGAACTCGCCGAGGTCATCGCGTTCGTGGCGAGCGAGCGCGCGGGCTTCGTCACCGGCCAGGTGATCGTGGCCGACGGCGGTCGCCTCGCCGTCTGAACGGCGCGACGGCCACCGCCGCCGCGAAGGTCTCCGGCCGCCCGTCCCGGTGCGGCCGGGGGCCGGCCCCGGGTCAGGGCGCGCGGTCCGCGGACTCCTCCCCGGCCGCCTCGTCCGCAGTCCCCTCACCCGGCTCGTCCGCCGGCGGCAGGTAGAGGTGCCGCAGATCCTCGGGCACCGGCGTCGACGGCCGGAACAGCGGGGCCGACTCGCCGTCCGCCGCCGTCGCCGGCGCGTCGGTCAGCCGCAGCCGCTCCCTGAGCCGGCCGTAGAAGTCCGCGCGCCGCAGCCGTACCAGCCGCAGCGGGCGCGGCGCGGCGAACACCCCGATCCAGTCGCCGGGGTCGAGCACACCGCGCAACTGCCCGTCCACACTCACCGCCGCCTGCCCCGAATGGGGGAGGACCCGCAGCGCCACCGGCTCGTCCGCGCCGGCGACCACCGTGCGGTCGAAGGTCATGTGCGGGGCCACCGGAGTGAACACCACCGCCCGCATCCGCGGCGACAGCACCGGGCCGCCGGCGGCGAAGCTGTACGCGGTCGAGCCGGTGGGCGTCGCCACCACCACCCCGTCCGCGGAGTACGCCGCGAGCAGCCGGCCCGCGATGTACACCCCGACGCTCACCTGGCGGTCCCGCGCCAGCTTCTCCACCACGATGTCGTTGAGCGCGGTGACGTCCAGCGCCACGCCCCAGCCGTCGCCCTCCTGCGCCTCGGGACGCACCTGGGGCGGCGGGAGCGCCGGCCCGCGGCCGTACCGCAGCAGCGCCTCCACGCCCTCCGGCAGCTCCAGCGGCCTCGACGCGCGCATCGTCAGCGTCATCCGCTCCTCGCACGCCGACTCCCCGGCCAGGACCGCCTCCAGCGCCCGCTCCACGTCCTGGACCGCGATCTCGGTCAGGAAGCCGACCCGGCCCAGGTCCACGCCCAGCACCTGGACGTCCTTCTTCGCCGCCACGCGCGCCCCGCGCAGGAACGTCCCGTCGCCGCCGAGCGTCACGATCAGGTCCAGCCCGCCCGCGGCCCGCAGCTCCGCCCGGGCGCTGCGGCGGGCTGGCCGCGTCCCCCACACGTCGATGTCCACGCAGCCGATCGACCGGCGCTCGCACCACCGCCGCACCGTCCGGGCGCCCTCCACCGCGGCAGGGCGCCCCTCGTGCACGACCAGCCCGAGCCGGCGCAGCGTCATCACGGTCTCCCAGCGCTCGGGGGCGGGTGCACCGGCGGCCGGCCACCGCCCGGGCGCGGGGTGCGCCCGCGGCCGGCCACCGCTCGTCCAGCAGTCAAGCCCCGCGGTACCGGCTCGTCAAACCGGGCGGCTCGCGGCCCCGCGACCCGTCCGCCCCGCGGCCGGCCGCCCGGCGGGGAAGCCTGCGGCGCACCTTGGACCTGCGCAGCCGCCTGCCGACGAGCACGCCCAGGGGCAGCGCCAGCACCGTCCAGGCGGCGAGGACGATCGCGGCGACGACCAGCAGATGTGCCATGGCGGGTACCGGGTTCCGTACGGGCCGGCACGGTTCGGGTGCGCCGTGCGCGGCGGCGTGCGCCGCACACGGGCAAACCATGCCTTTCTCCTTCCCTTTACCCATGTCGGCCGGAACACACCTGCGCACGAAGACGTTTGACCGTGTGCTGTCTTGACGGACCGTCATCGGCGCAGTGCACTGTCCCGCGGTTCACCGTGTTCGGTTCTGAGCTTTTGTGATGACGTGTCCGAGAGAGGGAACCCTCATGCCCTTCCCCCCACCCCCGCGGAGCGCGCCACGCGCGGACGCACGCCGCACCGCGCTGCTCGCCGTCCTGGCCCTGCTGCTGTCGCTCGGCCTGGCCGCGGCACGCCCGACGACGGCCACCGCCGCGTCCTCCACCACCATCGCGGCCAACGGCGCGAGCAGCGGCCGCACCTTCGACGGCATCGGCGCGATCAGCGGAGGCGGCGGCAACACCCGCCTGCTCACCGACTACCCCGCCGCCCAGCGCCAGCAGATCCTGGACTACCTGTTCACCCCGGGCTACGGCGCCGACCTGCAGATCCTCAAGGTCGAGATCGGCGGCGACACCAACTCCACCGACGGCTCGGAGTCCAGCCACATGCACGCCTCCGGCGCCGTGGACTGCACCGCGGGCTACGAATGGTGGCTGATGCAGCAGGCCAAGGCCCGCAACCCCTCGATCAAGCTCTACGGACTGGCCTGGGGCGCCCCCGGCTGGCTCGGCGGCGGCGACTTCTGGTCCACGGACACCATCGACTACCTGGTGAAGTGGCTGGGCTGCGCCTCCGCCAACGGACTGACCATCGACTACCTCGGCGGCTGGAACGAACGCGGCTACGACGTCGGCTGGTACGAGCAGCTGCGCACCGCCCTGGACGCGAACGGCTACGGCGCCGTGCAGATCGTGGCCGCCGACAGCGACTGGTCGGTCGCCGACGACGTGGCGAACAACCCGGCGTTCGCCAGGGCCGTCTCCCAGATCGGCGTGCACTACCCCTGCGAGGGCGGCGACGGCGGCAGCGCGGACACCTGCCCCGGCAACTCCACCGCCACCGGCACCGGCAAGCCCCTGTGGGCCAGCGAGAACGGATCGCAGGACCTCGACTCCGGCTCCGGCGCCCTCATCCGCTCCATCACCCGCGGCTACATCGACGCCCACTTCACCGCCTACATCAACTGGCCCGTGGTGGCGGCGATCTACCCCAACCTGCCGTACAGCACGGTCGGACTGGTGCTGGCGAGCCAGCCCTACTCCGGCGCCTACAGCGTCGGCCGGAGCCTGTGGGCGACCGCGCAGGTCACCCAGTTCACCGCCCCCGGCTGGAAGTTCCTCGACGCCGGCTCCGGCTACCTCGGCGGCTCGGAGTCCAACGGAAGCTACGTCACCCTGAAGTCCACCGACAACACGGACTACTCCACCGTCATCGAGACCACCACCGCGACGGCCGCGCAGACCGTCAGCGTCAACGTCAGCGGCGGACTGTCCACCGGCGCGGTGCACGTGTGGGCCACCGACCTCGGCTCCGCCGCCGACAGCGCCCACATGGTCCAGCAGCAGACCATCACCCCCTCCGGCGGCTCCTACTCGCTGACCGTGCAGCCGGGGTACGTCTACACGCTGACCACCACCACGGGCCAGGGCCACGGCACCGCCGCGGGGCCCGCGCAGACCCCGCAGCCGCTGCCGTACTCCGACACCTTCGACGGCGACGCCACCGGCCAGCAGCCCCGCTACCTCTCCCAGCAGCAGGGCGCGTTCGAGGTCACCGGCTGCGCCGCGGGCCGCACCGGGCGCTGCGTCACCCAGCAGGCGCCGGTCAGGCCCATCGAGTGGGACGGCGACTCCAACCCCTACACCATCGGCGGCAGCCTCAACTGGACCAACTACACCGTCGCCGCCGACACGCTCATCGCCCAGCCCGGCGCCGTCCAGCTCATCGCCCGCGCCGGCTCCCAGCACAGCTTCGGCCCGGCCGGGATCAACGACTACTACCTCCAGGCCGACAACACCGGCGCCTGGTCCATCGTCCGCAACAACACCTCGCACACCCTGACCACCCTCGCCTCCGGCCACGTCACGGCCCTCGGCACCGGCACCTGGCACCACCTCGCCCTGACCGTCGACGGCAGCACGCTCACCGCCGCCATCGACGGCGCCACGGTCGGCTCGGCCACCGACGGCACCTACAGCACCGGCATGGCCGGGCTCGGCACCGGCGGGTACCAGACCGACCAGTTCGACAACCTCACCGTCACCCAGGCCGGCAGCCAGGGCGGCAGCACCGGCCCGATCGTCGCGCTGGCCGACTCCGCCAAGTGCGTGGACGACGACACCGGCTCCGCCACCAGCGGCACCAGGATCCAGATGTGGGACTGCAACGGCACCGGCGCCCAGCAGTGGGCGGTCCAGGCCGACGGCACCGTCCGCGTCAACGGCAAGTGCATGGACATCACCCACGCCGCCACCGACGACGGCGCCCTCGTGGAGCTGTGGGACTGCAACGGCGGCGGCAACCAGCAGTGGCGGCAGCGCGGCGGGGAGCTGATCAACCCCGCCTCCGGCAAGTGCCTGGACGACCCCGGGTCCAACACCGCCGACGGCACCCAGCTGGAGATCTGGACCTGCAACGGCGGCGCCAACCAGCAGTGGATCGCCCCGGCGGCGGCCTCGTAGGCCCCGCCGGCACACCCAGGGGGCGCGCGGACGATCCGCGCGCCCCCTGCGCGCATCCGCACACCCTCGCCACGCGTCGTGACCTGTTGTTCACTGGGAGTCACAGAGGGATTGCGGTGCGATACCGCCACGGCAGTGGCGCGGCACCGCGACGACGCGGCACACGACGCCGGCGTCGGCACGGCACGAGCACCACGGGGGCAGTGATGGCAGACCCGACCGTCTTCTCGGCGCCCTTCGACGACCGCACCGCCTGGGCCGCCGGCCGCACCTCGGCCTACCCCGAGGACGGCCGCAACCGCGGCGACAACAAACTCGACCGCATCGCCCCCGCCTACGCGCCCACCCCGGACGGCGTCTTCCGCGCCCGCCGCGCCGGCCGCGGCGACTGGCACACCGACCTGGTCTCCACCGAGTACGCCCCCGGCGGCTTCGAACTCCTCCCCGGCGACGAACTCACCGCCACCTGCCTGGTCCACGCGCAGACCGGGGCCTGGCCCGCGCTGTGGACCTGGGGACGCGACAGCGCCGGCGGCCGCCCGCAGCCCGGCCACGGCGAGGTCGACGCATTCGAGCACCACGGCGACAACCCCGGGGTGCTGGAACTCACCAACCACGTCAGGCCGGCCGCCCGCTACGCCGACGGCCTGATCACCCCGGGCACGCCGTTCCGGCTCGGCGTCGTGTTCGGCGCGGACAGCGTCGACTGGTCGGTCGACGGCGCCACGGTCTTCAGCGACGGCGTCGGCGTCGGCCCCGACTGGCGCGCCTGGATCATCGTCGGCATCAGCGTCAGCGCCGGCGGGTACGGCCACCCGCCCCCGGCCCACGACGCGCGGGAACTCCAATGGCGGTGCACCGGCCTGTCCGTCCGCCGGCCCCCGGCGCCCGGCGACCCGCCCGGAAAGACCGCGCCGCGCCGGGCGTGAGCCTCGTCACGCCTTCCCGCGCAGGTGCATGATCGCGGCGCGGGCGGGAAGGCGGGGCCTGCAGGGCCCTGCGACGATGCAGGTGCGCCCGACGCCGCCGGTGTGCCCGCCGCGCGCGAGCCCGCCCCCACCCCCGAGCGAGACGGTACCCCTCACGTGATGTCCCAGCCGTACCCGGTGACCGACGCCGACCGCCAGGACGGCGGTCGGCCCGACCGTGCAGCCCCGGTGAAGGAGGCGCCGCGCGGCGCCCCGTGCTGGGTCAATCTCACCGCGCGCGACCTGGAGTCGGCCGAGAAGTTCTACGGCACCGTCCTGGGCTGGGAGTTCCGCTCCACCACCCTGGGCGAGAACTTCGCCGTCGCCATGAAGCACGGCCGCCCCGTCGCGGGCATCGGCGCCGTCGCCACCGACATGCAGTTCGCCGTGGTGTGGACGCCCTACTTCGCCGTGCCCCAGGTGGACGAGGCCGCCGCCCGGGTCCGCGAGCGCAGCGGCACCGTCGCCCTCGGCCCGGTCTCCTTCGCCTCCGGCCGCGCCGTCGTCTCCGCCGACCGCGACGGAGCGGTCTTCGGCCTGTGGGACGGCCGGCTGCCCGGCGGCTGGGAGACCTGGCACGACAACAGCCCCGTGGTGGTGCGGCTGCGCACCCGCGACGCCTTCGAGGCGGCCATCTTCTACGGCGGCGTCCTGCAGTGGGCCGACGGCGCCCCCGACAGCTGCACCGTCTCCTACGAGCACGAGGAGGTCGTCGTCCGCAGCGGCGAGAGCATCGTCGCCCGCCTCAGCTCCGGGGCGGTCGACGCCGCCCCCGACCCGGCGATCCGCCCGCACTGGGAGGTGCACTTCGCGGTCGACGACGTCGAGGCGGGCGCCGAGGTCGCCCATTCCCTCGGCGCCACCGTCCTCGACAGCGGGCACGGGCGCACCGGCCCCTGGGCGCGGCTGCGCGACACCGACGGCGGCCTCTTCACGATCATCACCGACCCCGCCCGCGGCTGACGGCCGCCCGTGGTCTGGCTGGTCGTCCTCGTCGTCGCGGCCCTCGCCCTCGTGGCGGCGGTCGCGGACGGCCGCGCGCGCCTCGGCCGGTCCCGCAGACCCGCGCCGGGGGAGGTGTGGCACACCGAGGCGGGCCCCGCGGCCGCGCCCCCCGTGCGCCCCGGGCCCGGAGCGGCACCCGCCGCCCTCGCGGCGTCCGAGGACGGCGGCCCCGCGTCCGGCGTCGACGGTCCCCCGCCCGTAGCGGCGTCCGGTGTCGACGCGCCCGCGCCGGTGGCCGCGTCCGGGGCCGAGGGGCCCGCGCCCGGCGCCGGGCGCGCCGTGCTCGTGCTCGCGGTGCGCACCCGTACCGCGCGCGTCGCCGACCTCACGGCCGTCCCCGGCCCCGGGACCCTCCCGCTCCCGCCCGGGAC
>JAJSZB010000197.1:0-12652 GCA_050613715.1 Streptomyces sp. IBSBF 3018 | reverse complement strand
GGGTGCGGGTGCCGATACGGGTGAGGGGTGGGCGGCGCGGCCGCGCGGGCGTTCAGCAGCGGAAGGCGCCGGGTCTGTGCTCGTCCGCACTGCCGGAAGCCTCGGCACCGCCGAGGGCGTCCGCACCTTTGGAAGCCTCCGCACCGCCCGGCATGTCGGCGCGGTCCGCGGAGCCGGCCGGGTGCCGGCGCGGGGGCGGTTCGGGGGAGGACCGGGCCGCCGGCAGCTCCACCGTGAACAGCGCGCCCTCGCCCAGCCTGCCCTCAGCGGTGATGCGGCCCCGGTGCGCCTCGACCACCTCGCGGGCCAGCGCCAGGCCGAGCCCGAACCGGCGGCCGCCGTCCTGCCCGCCCGACGCGCGGGCGAACCGCTCGAAGATGCGCTCGGCCTCCCGCGGGTCGAACCCCGTGCCGTCGTCGCGCACGGTCAGCGTCACGGTGTCCGTGCCGGAGGCGTCCAGCGTCACCGTGACCTCGCCGCCCGCCGGGGTGTGCGCCAGCGCGTTGTCCAGCAGCCCGGCGATCACCCGGCGCAGCGCCGAGGCGGTGCCCGCGACCACGTGCCGGCCCGGGCCGCTGCGCAGCCGTACCGACACCCCCGCCGCCTGCGCCCGCGCGTCCTCCGCCGCCACCGCCTCCCGCGCGAGGCCGTCGAGGTCGACGAGGGCGCGCGGCCCGGACGGCGACGACGACAACTGCGCCGACAGCAGCAAATCGTCGATGACCTCGCCGAGCTGCCGGGTCCCCGCCACCAGCCGGTGCAGGTCCGCGGACAGCTCCCCGGGACCGGCCGCGCCGGAGCGCCGGGCCAGCAGCTGGGCGCGCGTGTGCAACTGGGTCAGCGGCGTGCGCAGCTCGTGGCTGGCGTCGGCGACGAACCGCCGCTGCCGCTCCAGCGCCTCCGCCAGCGGGGTCATCGCGCGCCGCGCCAGCATCCCGCTGGCCAGGGCGACCAGCAGCAGCCCGACGCCCTCGGCCGCCGCGAAGGCCATCAGCAGGTGGTCGCGGTCGGCGCGCTGGAACCGCTCGCCGTACGCCGCCTGCACGACCTGCGAACCCCGCCGCGCGGTGCGCACCGTGTACGGCTCGCCGCCCCTGGTCACCCGCTGGAGGATCGGGGCCGCCCCGGCGCGGACCGCGTCCATGCTGGAGCGGACCGGGAGGCCGCGGGGCGTGCCGGGGGTCCGGGTGACCACCCCGCCCTCCTCGATGATCATGAAGACGCACACCGGCGGGCTTTCCACGGTGTTGTGCTCGACGCCCCACTGCGTGTCGCGCTCCGCGTCCGCGCGCTGGGCGAACAGCATCACGCAGTAGACGATGACCCCGATCAGCAGGATGATCACCGACATCACCGCGGAGATGCGCAGCGTGATCGACCACTGGGCGCGCGACAGCCCGCGCCGCGCCGGGAGGGGCCGGCCGGTCCGGCGGGCGGCGAAGGCCGCGGGCCTCACACCGCCCCCATCTGGTAGCCGCGCCCGTGCACCGTGCGCACCACGTCCCGGCCGAGCTTGCGGCGCAGGTAGTAGACGTAGGTGTCGACGATGGACTCGGCGGAGGTGTCGGGGAAGACGCGGGCCCGCAGCTCGGCGCGCTCGTGCACGCTCCTCGGCTCCTCCGCCAGCACACGCAGCAGCGCGGACTCCCGTAAGGACAGCTCGATCCGGCGCCCGTCGGCCAGCACGACCTCCCGCAGCCCGACGTCCAGTTGCGCGGCCCCCAGCGGGAGCAGCTCGGCGCCCGACAGGTCGCGCCGGTGCAACGCCCTTACCCTGGCCAGGAGTTCGTCGGCCTCGAACGGTTTGACGAGGTAGTCGTCCGCGCCCGCGTCGAGCCCCTCGACCCGCTCGTCCAGCTGGCCCAGCGCGGAGAGCACCAGCACCCGGGTGGCCACGCCGGCCCGCCGCAGCCGCCGTACCAGACTCAGCCCGTCGATACCCGGCAGCATCCGGTCGATGACCATCACCTGGTGCTGCCTGCTCAGGCCCAGGTGCAGGCCGCGGTGGCCGTCGTGCGCCACGTCGACCAGGTAGTCCTCCGCGGTGAAGAGCTCCACCAGCATGTCCGCGGTCTCCCGGTCGTCCTCGACCAGCATCAGCCGGTTCGCCGTCGAGGGCTTCGTGTCGGCTCGAAGGATCACCTGCTCATCCTCCCAGCGCGCCGCGGACCCCGCGTCGGCAACCGCGAAAGTCGGCCACCGGCGGGCCGGCACCGGCCGTTTCCTCCGCTCCGCGCAGCGGCCGGTCGTCCTCGTCGTCCGTCACCGGGCCGGGGGCGCGGCCGTGGTGGCCCGCGCGGTGAAGCGGACCGGAAGCACCGTGGCTTCGGGGGGCTCATCGCCGTGGAGTTTGGACATCAGCAGCTCCACCGCCCTGCGGCCCACCTCGGCCGACGGGATGGACACCGAGGTGATGGGGACCGGGGCGTGCTCGGCGATCTCGTCGGGGCAGATCGCCGTGACCGACACGTCCTGCGGGATCCGCAGTCCCTGGGACATCAGCGCCTCGATGAGCGGCTGGACGATCGGCTCGTTGTGCACGACGATGCCGGTGAGGCCGGGCTGCTCGCGCACCAGACGCTCGGCCAGGGCACGGGCCGCGGTCGGAGTGTCCGCGCACGGCAGCACCGTGGCGCGCAGGCCGTGGCGCTCGGCTGCGGCGCGGACCCCCGCCGCCACCCGCTGGGCGAAGCCCGTCTCGCGTGCGTAGACCTCCGGTGGTGAGCCGACCAGGGCCACGCAACGGTGCCCCAGCGCCGCGAGGTGGTCGACACAGGTCTCGCCCGCCTGCTGGAAGTCGAGGTCGATACAGGTCAGACCGGTCGGATCGGCGGGGAACCCGATCAGCACCGAGGGCCGGTCCAGCGTCCGCAGCTGCGGGAGCCGACGGTCGTGCAGCTCCACGTCCATGATGACGAAGGCGTCCGCCATGGCGCTCCTCGCCACTCTGACGATCCCCTCCTCACCCTCGCTCTGGGTGAGGAGGAGCACGTCGTAGTCGTACTCCCTGGCGGCGGTGACCACGGAGATGGCGAACTGCATCACCACCGGCACATGGATGCCCTTGCGCAGCGGAAGCACCAGGGCGATCACCTGGGACCGCCTGCTGGCCAGGGACCGGGCGCCGGCGTGCGGCCGGTAGCCGAGTTCGAGGATGCTGCGCTCGATGCGCAGCCGTGTCTCCTCGGAGATCGGGCGTTTGCCGCTGAGGGCGTAGCTGACGGTGCTCGGCGACACCCCGGCGTGTCTGGCGACGTCACTGATCTTGACCATGAGCTCCCTCGGCCGACGGCCCGCTGATACGACCTTCCGTCAGACGCCGGACAGATCCAGGGTGAGGCTACCGGTGCCCGCCGCGGCCCGGGCCGACGGCCCTCCCACCACCTCGACGCCCCAGGGGAAGGTGGTGTCGCTGTTCTCCGCGCGCAGCGTCGTACCGTCGCGGACGACGGTGATCGCCGTCCCCGCCGAACCGTCGTGGCGCGGGATGCGCACGGTGGTGCGCGAGCCGTCCGCCGGCTGGAACACCCGGACGGTCACGTCGTCCGCCCAGGCGCGGTCGGGGCGGTCGGCCCCGGCGCCGACCGGTATCGCGGCTCCCGGGCGCGCCAGCAGCGGGATGCTGAAGCAGCCGTGCGTCTCGTGCACCCACCGCGGACCCGTGACGCGTTCCCCGGTGGAGAAATGGGTCCAGGTCCCCTCGGGCACGTAGTACGAGACCTCGCCGGTGGGCGAGAACACCGGCGCGACCAGCAGGTCGCCGCCCAGCATGTACTGCCGTTCCAGATGGGCGCAGCCCGGGTCGTCGGGAAACTCCAGCACCATGGCCCGCATCATCGCGACGCCCTCGGTGTGCGCCTGGTACGCCGCCTGGTACAGGTACGGCATGAGGCGCAGTTTGAGGTGGGTGAAGGTGCGCAGGACGTCCACCGCCTCCTCGTCGAACAGCCACGGGACCCGGTAGGACGACGAACCGTGCAGGCGGCTGTGCGAGGAGAGCAAGCCGAACGCCGTCCAGCGCTTGAACAGGTCCGCGTCGGGCAGTCCTTCGAATCCGCCGATGTCGTGGCTCCAGAAGCCGAAGCCGGACAGGCCGAGGGACAGACCGCCGCGCAGCGACTCGGCCATGGATTCCCAGGTCGATTCGCAGTCCCCGCCCCAGTGCACGGGGAACTGCTGGCCGCCGGCGGTCGCCGAGCGGGCGAACACCACCGCCTCGCCCTCGCCGCGGTGCTCGCGCAGCACGTCGAAGACGACCCTGTTGTAGAGGAACGAGTAGTAGTTGTGCATCCGCTCCGGGTCGGAGCCGTCGAAGTAGGCGACGTCGGTGGGGACACGCTCGCCGAAGTCGGTCTTGAAACAGTCGACGCCCATGTCCAGCAGCGCCTTGAGCTTGGCCGCGTACCAGGTGCGGGCGTCGGGGTTGGTGAAGTCCACCAGCGCCATGCCGGGCTGCCACAGGTCCCACTGCCACACCGCGCCGTCCGGCCGCTTGAGCAGATACCCGGCGGCCTTCCCCTCCGCGAACAGCGGTGAGCGCTGCGCGATGTAGGGGTTGATCCACACCGAGATGTTCAGCCCGCGCTCCTTGAGCCGGCGCAGCATGCCCTCCGGGTCGGGGAAGACCCGCGGGTCCCACTCGAAGTCGCACCAGTTGAACTCGCGCATCCAGAAGCAGTCGAAGTGGAACACCGACAGCGGCAGGTCCCGTTCGGCCATGCCGTCGGTGAACTCGGTGACCGTCCGCTCGTCGTAGGAGGTGGTGAAGGAGGTGGAGAGCCACAGGCCGAAGGACCAGGCGGGCGGCAGCGCCGGACGCCCGGTGAGGGCGGTGTACCTGCGCAGGATGTCCTTCGGCGTCGGGCCGTGGATCACGTAGTACTGGAGTGTGTGGCCCTCGACGCTGAACCCGACCCGGGAGACCTGTTCCGAGCCGACTTCGAAGGAGACCTTGCCGGGGTCGTCGACGAAGACGCCGTAGCCTGCGTCGGTCAGGTAGAAGGGGACGTTCTTGTAGGCCTGCTCGCTGCTGGTGCCGGCGTCGGCGTTCCAGACGTCGATGCTCTGGCCGTTCTTGACCAGTGGCCCGAAGCGTTCGCCCAGGCCGTACACCGAGGTCCCGACGTTCAGCCCGAGCTGCTCGCGGACGTAGTGGCGGCCGTCGGCCGTCTCCATGAAGGCCATGCCCTTGCCCGGACTGCTGGTCAGCGTACGGCCGCCGGCCCGGAAGTCCATGGACCACGCTCCACGCAGGCCGACGTGCAGGCTCAGCCCGCCGCTGGTGAGCACGGCCTCCTCGGCGCCGGCCTCGGCCACCGCCCTGTGCGCGCCGCCGGCGAGGCCGAAGGACGGACCGCGGTCCTGTCCGCCGGCGAAGTGGGTGACGCGCACCCCGATGACGTCCGGCATCGGCGCCGTGCAGTCGATCGTCACCAGCGGGCCCTTGAGCAGGTCTCCGCGGTGGCGGACCGGCTGGGTGGGGGCATGGACGGTCAGTGTGCCGTCGCCCGCCTCCACGTCCAGCACCTCGGCCGGATACGCCGCCGTCACCCCTTCGCGGAGCAGCCAGTATCCGTCGGTGAACTTCATGGTGGGGCCCTTTCGCGGTCGGGCTGCGGGAGAACGGTGAGGGCGCGGGCAGGACGGACGGGGAGACCGGAGGCCTCACTTGACCGCGCCCACGGCGATTCCACGGGTCAAAGTGCGCTGGAAGAGCAGGAAGAAGACGACGGCGGGCAGCGCGCCGAGCAGGCCCGCGGCATTGGTCATCGTCGCGTCCATCAGGCGCTGGCCCTGGAGCACGCCCAGCGCGAGCGACACCGTCTGGTTGTCGTTCGACGGCAGCAGCACCAGAGGCAGCAGGAACTCGTTCCAGGTCCAGATGAAGAAGAAGACCAGCAGGACGCCGAGCGTCGACCGGCTGACCGGCACCACGATCCGCCACAGCACCTGCCAGCTGTTGGCGCCGTCGATCCTGGCGGCCTCGATGATCTCCCGGGGGAAGGCGCCCAGCACCGAGGAGAGCAGATAGGTGCCGAACGCCGACTGGATCACCGTGAAGACGATCACGAGGCTGAGCCGGGTGTCGTACAGGCCGACCTGCTTGGACAGGTAGTACAGCGGATAGACCAGGGACTCCTGCGGCACCACGTTGGCGAGCACGAAGAAGCCGAGGATCCACACGCGGCCCCTGATCCGGCCGATGCCGATGGCGTACCCGTTGAACACCGACAGGACCACGCCCAGCACCGCCACCGAGCCGGAGATCACGGTGGAGTTGAGGAGCATCCGGCCGAAGTCGACCCGGTTCCAGAAGTCCTTCAGCCCGTCGAGGTAGATGCCGTGCGGAAGCGCCAGCGGGCCGTGGGCCGAGTAGTCGCCCGGCGACTTCAGCGCGTTGTTCAGCACGATCAGCAGTGGCAGGACCATGAGGACCGCGCCCAGTACGATCGCGGTCAGGGCGGGGAAGCGCTTGAGGGCGGTCATCGTTCGTCCTCCGCCCTCGCCTGGAAGCGCAGGCCCACCACGGCCAGCGCCAGGACGATCAGCGTCATCACGGTCGCGATCGCGGATCCGTAACCGACCTGGGTCTTCTCGAAGAACGTGGCGAAGGAGAAGTACGACGGCACGTCGGTGGCACCGGCGGGTCCGCCCTTGGTCAGGACGTACACCGCGCCGAAGACCTTGAGCGCCGCGACGGTGCACCACAGCATCACCACGTAGATCTCCGGGCGCAGTTGGGGCAGCGTCACATGCCAGAACCGCTGCCACCAGGAGGTTCCGTCGAGTTCGGCGGCCTCGTGCAGGGCCGGGTCCACCCGCTGCAGTCCCGACATGAAGATCACCACGGGAAAGCCGAGCTGGACCCAGACCATCACGGCCATCACGCTGTAGAGCGCGATGCCGGGATCGCCCAGCCAGTCCTGCCGGGCGGAGCCCAGACCGACGGCCTTCAGCAGGGCGTTGAGCGAGCCGCCCTCGGGCGCCAGTATCCAGCTCCAGACGATGCCGGCCACGGTGATCGGCAATACCTGGGGGAGGTAGAAACACGCCCGCAGCACACTGGCCGGCTTCGACCCGTAGTGCTTGGCGACGAAGTCGAACAGCGCTGCGGCGACCACCAGCCCGATGACGGTGGGGATCACCGCCATGGCCAGGACCATGGCGAGGCTGTGCCGGAAGGACTCCCAGAACTGCGAGTCGTGGATCAGCTGCCGGTAGTTGGCGAGTCCGGCGAAGGACGGGGCCCCGACCCCCTGCCAGCGGGTGAGGCTGTACCAGACGTTCATGCCGAACGGCAGGGCGACGACGGCGAGGAACGCCACCGCGCCGGGCAGGAGGTACAGCGGGTACGTGGTGCGCGGGCCGCGCGTGCGGATCGTCATGAGGCCGGGACGCCTTCGTCGTAGGCCTTCTGGAGCTGGTCGAGGACGTCGCCGGGCTTGGCGCTGCCCGTGATGAGCTTCTGGACGGCGGAGACCATGACGTCGTAGAAGCCGGGCACCGGCCAGTCGGGGTAGAAGGCCAGGCCGTCGGAGCCGGAGACCCGGTTGAAGTTCTCGATCAGCTGCTTGGACGCCGGGTCGGTGATCGCCGAGGGATCGGCGGCCACCGGGACGCCCCCGTTGTCGCCCAGCGTGTTCTGGACCTGCTTCTTCATCGTGATGTCGATGAAGTCGTAGGCGAGCTGCTTGTTCTTGGCGTTCTTCGGTACGACCCAGAGGTTGCCGCCGGAGCCGGGCGTCAACTTCGCGCCCGGCCACAGGAACGTGCCCCAGTCGAACGTGTTCTCGGTCTTGAAGCGGCCGTACCACCAGCTGCCGGAGAAGAACATCGGGTACGTGCCGTTGATGAACGACACGCCCGCGTCCTCGGCCTTGGCGCTGCTGGACGTCTTGGCGATGTAGCCCTTGGAGACCCAGTCCGCGAAGGTGTCGGCCGCATAGGTCCAGGCCGGGTCGTGGAAGTCGGCCTTGCCCTTGTACAGCTGGAAGGAGTCGACCCAGGCGCGGTCGGCCTTGGTCAGGGCCAGCTGGTAGAAGTACTGCTGCGCCGGGTACTCGGCCCCGGCGTCGGCCAGCGGTGTGATGCCCTTGGCCTTGAAGGCGGCGAGCGCGGCGGTGAACTCGTCAGGTGTGGTGGGCACCTTGACGCCGTTTCGCCGGAAGAGGTCCTTGTTGTAGTACACCATCGTGTACTCGCCGAAATTGGGGACGCCGTACCACTTGCCCGACCCCATCACGCCCCGGGCGTCGTACGTGCTGGTGGTGGTCACGCTCGGGCTGAAGAGCTTGTCCCAGCCGTACTTGGTGACCTGCGGGGTCAGGTCGGTGAGCAGCCCCTGCTTGGCGAGCAGGCCGGCGGTGGCGTTGCCCTTGTTGTACTCCATGACGTCCGGTGCGTCGTGGGAGTTGAGCACCATCGACGCGGTCTTCTGGATCTGCTCGAAACCCTTGGCCTCGAACTCCACCTTGACGCCGGGGTGCGTCTTCTTGAACTCGGCGATCGCCTGGTTCCAGGCGACGCCCATGGCGCTGTCCGGCCCCTCGTAGTGCCACAGCTTGAGCGTCTTGCCGTCACCCTGCCCGCCGCCTCCCGAACTCCCGCACGCCGCGAGGAGGAGGGCGCCCGTCAGGGCGAGTGCGGTCAGGGCTATGGGCCTGCGTGCCTTCGACATTGAAGGACCTCCACCTGGGTCGGAAGGATGGCGGGCAAGGCTTTGTCGAAGCGCTTCGACGACTGGTATCGAATCGCTTCGACGGCGACCGTAGGAGGGTGGCAGGTTTATGTCAATGGCGATGACGAATTCGGCCGCACGGTCCCGGCCGGCAGGGGTGCTGGCGTGATCGCGAGGGATCAAATAAGGTGAGCCTTACCTAAGTTCTGGAGGGCTGTGTGAGCGTCATCAAGTCCGCCGCCCGGTGCGAGCCGTCGCCCGCCGAGCGGGTGCGCAGCATCCTCGCCGCGTCCGGCTCGCTCGGCGTGACCACCGGGGGCGCGCGCGAGGAGATCATGGCCGGCGCCGCCGCCGAGTTCGGCGACGGCTTCCGGCTGCGCGTCCCCGCCGACTGCCACATCGTGGGCGAGATGCTGTGCGTCTCGCCCACGCCGGTCCCCGCGGTGCTGGAGTGGACCGACCTCGCGCCGGTCCCGGTACGCGACCGGGTCCGCGCCAGGGTGCGCATCGTGGTCCGGCTGAAGGACCTGGAGCCCGGCCCCGGCGACACGGTGCGCCTCCACCTCGACGTGCGGGGGGCCGAGTTGACGGCCTGCGGGCGCGGGTCCACCGAGGTCGACCGCCGGGCGCTGCTGGCCGCGCGGCCCGATCCCGTGGCGACCTGCGAGGCCAGACTGCTGCTGCATCTGGCCGAGGGGCACCGCGCGCACGTCGAGGCGCTGGCCCGGCTGCTGGAGGACCGCCACCTGATGGGCGTCACCCGCGTGACCCCGCTGGCCCTGGACCGCTACGGGATCGTCCTGCGACTGGAGTACCACAGCCGGCAGCGCGACGTCCGCCTGCCGTTCCCCCGGCCGCTGTCGGACCCGGACGAACTCGGCCACCAGATCCACGCGTTGCTCGCCCGTACGCACAGCCGCCCGCACCCCGACCGCCGCGGCCGGCTCGCCTGACGGCACTCCGCGAGGTTTTTCCCGACATGATGTCGGGAAGGGTGGGAACGTCCACGACGCAGGAGGTCCCCTTGACGAACCAGCCCTTCTCCGCCGAGTTGCGCGCGGCGAGCCAGGACCGCCACACCGAGGCGGAGAACTCCGCCTTCATGGCCGAGATGCTGGGCGGCCGGCTCGGCGTGGAGGCCTACGCCCGCTACACCGAGCAGCTGTGGTTCGTGTACCGCGCGCTGGAGGACGGCGCGCGGGAGCTGGCCGGCGACCCGGTCGTCGGACCCTTCCTGCGGCCGGAGCTGCTGCGCGGCGCCGCGCTCGAACGCGACCTGGCGCACCTGCTCGGCCCGCACTGGCGGGAGCGGGCGAAGGCGCTGCCGGCCACCGCGCGCTACGCCGAGCGGATCGGCATGGTCGCCGCGACATGGCCGGCCGGGTATGTCGCCCACCACTACACCCGCTACCTCGGCGACCTCTCCGGCGGCCAGGTGATCCGCGGCATCGCCGAGCGCACCTGGGGCTTCGACCGCAAGGGCGACGGCGTGCGGTTCTACGTCTTCGACGGCATCGACAACCCCGCGGCGTTCAAGCGCGAGTACCGCGAGCTGCTGGACGCGCTCGGCGCGGACGCGGCGGAGCGGCGGCGGGTGGTCGAGGAGTGCCGGCGGGCGTTCGCCTTCAACACCGGGGTCTTCGCGGGCCTGGGCGAGCTGTTCCAGCTCAGCGCCTGACCCGCGGGCCCCGGACCGCGCGCGGCACGTCCGGGCGCACCTGCTCACGGGGGGCTCCTGCCCACGGGGGCTCCTGCCCACGGGGGCGCGCCTGCTCGCCGGGCGCGCCCGCTTACGGGCGGAGGGCGGCTCGCCGGGGGAGGGGAGCTTCAGTAGTCGCCGTCCCCCGCGGGCGACCACACGCCCGTCACGCCGGGCATCTCCGCGAGATGCGTGACGAGGACCGGGACGTCTCCGGTGCCCTCGATCGACACCTGCACCTGCGCCGTGCCCGCGGCGACCGGCCGCTCCTCGCCGGTCCGCGACCACGGCGCCCGTTCGACGCGCAGTGCGATCACCCGGAAACCCGCGCCGGTGCAGCGTTCGAGAATGCGGGCGAGCACGCCGCCGCCGACCTGGTACGAGATCTGCAGGTCGGTCTGCCCCGGCCCGGCCACCGCCGGGAACCTGCGGGTGACCATCGGGAAGACCCGTACCACCAGGAAGTGCCCGGCGGTCGCCGCGACCGCGAGCAGCACCAGCCCGCCGCCGCAGGCCATGCCGATCGCCGCGGTCAGCCAGATCGTCGCCGCGGTGGTCAGCCCGCGTACCGCGTCGCGCCGTACGAAGATCAGCCCGCCGCCGATGAAGCCGATGCCGCTGACCACCTGCGCGGCCACGCGCGAGGGGTCGAGGACGACGCCCTGGTGGCCGAGGACCGTGCCGAAGCCGTGCTGCGAGACCTCCATGAACAGCGCGGCGCCGACGCCGACCAGGGTGTGCGTGCGCAGGCCCGCGCTCTTCTGCTGGACCGCGCGCTCCAGCCCGATCAGCGTCGACAGCAGCAGCGCGAGCCCGAGTTCGCCGAGCTGCCGCAGCCCCTGGCCGCCGCCCGGGTCCCAGAGCACGGAGGCGACCGGTTGCGTGGCGTGCATACGGCCACGCTACCGCGCGGGTGGACGGGGACGGTCGCGGCGGTATGTCCGCTCCGTTCCCGCCCACCCCCGTGGCACGCAGTGACCCGGCAAATGTCGGCCCGGCGCCGTCAGGTCAGGTGTCCCGAGATCCAGTCCAGGACGCGGTCGTTGGTCGCCGGTGCGTTGGTCTGCAGTTCGAGCGCGTGGCCGGCGTCGGGGACCAGGCGGGTCGTCAGGTCCGCGTGGGGGAAGAAGGCGCGGCCGTATTGACGGAACGCCTCCTGCGTCGCGCACCGCGGACCGGTCCGCGGCGGCTCGTGGAGTGCGTTGACGGTGCAGTAGTGCTCGTCGAACTGCCCGTCGAGCAGCAGCAGGGGCAGGCGGAGCGCGGCCCCCTGGGCGGTGGCGTCACGGCCCTGCGGGCGCGTCACCAACTCGGTTCTGCTCAGCGTGCCCTGGTGGGTCTCGACGGCGGTGAGGGCGGCCCTGGTGGCGCCGGGCAGGTAGAGCAGGCCGTCGTCGGGGACGCCGGAGGGTGTGACGGTGACGTAACCGTCGTCCAGCGAGCCCCACTTGCCGGGGTCCACTGTGGCGGCCGGGCGCTGGTAGAGCTTGTTGTGCTGCGGCGTCACCGCCGAGACCGCGGAGCCGTAACCGGTGAGCACCAGCGCGGTCATGTCCTTCGGGTGCTTGGCGGCGACGCCGGTCAGCACGCCCGCGCCGAGGCTGTGCCCGACGCCGACGACGCGCTTCGCGCCCTGCCGGCGCAGGGCCGCCGCGACCTGGTGGACGGTGGAGACGTGCGCGGCGTAGGTGACCGCGGTGCTGCGCGGCGTGCTGGAACGCCCCGTGCCGAGGCGGTCCAGCGCGAGCGTGGTGTAGCCGGAGCGGACCGCGGCCCGTACCAGGCTGTAGGACGCGAACCCCGGCATGTTCCAGTAGTCCGCGTTCTCACCGCCGCCCGCCACCAGCAGCAGCGTGGTGCCGTTGGCGTGGGCGGGCGCGCAGTAGTCGCCCGTCAACTGCCCGGGCCCGGAACCGGGGATGGTCACCCGGTACGTCATGGGGCGGCAGTGCACCGCCTGGCCGCCGGCCGCGGTGGCCGCGGTACAGGCCGTCGCCGCGGCCATGACGGCCGCGACCAGGGCGGCCACCCTTACGGCGTGCCGCCTCATATCCCCACGCTCCTTCTGGGACGCCCGGCCGGGACGGTCGCGGTGGCGGGTGTGCTGACGCGTGCGCTCAGGCGTGCGGAGGGGGCGGTGGCGTGCGTGGTCATGCGGACTCCTGTCGGGTGGTCAGGGGCGAGCCGGATGCGGGTCGGGGGTGCGAGCCCGCGGGCGAGCCGGTCCGGCGTGCGGGTGGACGCCGGCGGAGGCGGGGGTGGAGGCGGTGCCGATG
>JAJSZB010000196.1:0-12677 GCA_050613715.1 Streptomyces sp. IBSBF 3018 | reverse complement strand
CCGCACGCCCGCCGCCGCTCGCCCGCCGCATGGCCGAAACTCTGCGCAGCCGACCGCACGCGGTGCGTAATCGCACCGCGCCCGGGGCAGAACATCTAGGCCCGGCCGGGAGCCGGGCCCAGAGGCCGGCGACAGGGACGGAGGGTGACGGTGCCGGGAGCGCCCGCGCTTGAGCTGCGATCCGTGCACCGCGCCTACGGCTACGGGCCGTCCGCGACGGTCGCCCTGGACGACGTCGATCTGACCGTCGGGAGCGGCCGTTTCGTCAGCCTCATCGGACCCAGCGGCTGCGGCAAGTCGACGCTGTTGCGCCTGGTCGCCGGCCTTGAGGAACCGGACCGCGGCGAGGTCCTGGTGCACGGGGTCACGCCGGCCGAGGCGTGCGCCGCCAAGCTGATCGGGCTGGTGCCGCAGAGCCCGGCGCTGCTGCCGTGGATGTCCGTGCTGCGCAACGTCACGCTGCCGCAGAAGGTCAACCGCGGCGCCGCCAGGCGCCGTGAGCGCATGGCGGGCTTCGCCGAGCGGGACGCGGCGCCGTCGGCCGACCACATGCGCCGGCTCCTGGTCAGGGCGGGCCTCGGCGAAGTGGTGCACAAAGTTCCGGCCCAGTTGTCCGGCGGCATGCGGCAGCGGGTGGCGATCGTGCGCGCCTTCGGTCTGCGGCCCGACCTGCTGGTCATGGACGAGCCGTTCTCCGCGCTCGACGAGTTCACCCGTGAGCGCCTCCAGGACCAACTGCTGGACCTGTGGGAGGAGTTGAGGACGACGGTGCTGTTCGTCACCCACTCGGTCGCGGAGGCCGTCCGGCTCTCGGACACCGTGGTCGTCATGGCCCGCGGGCCCGGCCGCATCGTGGACACCGTGGAGGTCGACCTGCCCCGGCCGCGCGGCGAACACCTCCTCGCGGAGCACCGGTTCCACGCGTACGAGGACCTGGTCAGGGACCGGCTGCGGAGCGCCTGGCACGACGACGGCACACGAGGCCGATGAGGCTCACCAAACGTACGGAACACATGAGCCGCACAAGGCGTACGGAGCACACGAGGCCGACACGGCACCCGAGACCGGTCACCCGGTCCCTGACCGCCCGGCTCCGCCCCGCCGTGTGGCTGCCGCTGGTGGTGATGCTGGCGGTGCTCTCCGCGCTGTGGGAGTACAGCGCCCGGCGGCTGCCGTATCTGCTGCCGCCGCTGCGGACCGTGGGCAGTTCGCTGACCTCGCACCTCGGCTACTACGTCGACAACGCCTCGGTCACCCTGGGCGAGGCGGCCGCGGGGCTCGCGATGGGCTTCGCGGCCGCCTTCGTCCTCGCGGTCCTGACCAGCGAACTCCCCGTCGTACGGCGGGCGGTGATGCCCGTCGCGGTCGTGCTCAACGTGACTCCGCTGGTCGCGATCGCGCCCGCCCTCGTCGTGGCCTTCGGCTTCGGCGCGCTGCCCAAGCTGATCATCACCGGCCTGATCTGCTTCTTCCCCATCCTCATCAACACCGCGACGGGCCTGCGGTCCGTGCCGCGACCGGTGCTCCAGGTGTACCGGACGGTGGACGCCGGACGGCTGGAGGTGCTGTGGCACCTGCGGGTGCCGTACGCGCTCCCGTACATCTTCGCCGCGCTGCGCATCGTGCTCCCGCTGTCGATCATCGGCGCCGTGGTGGCCGAGATGTCCGCGGCGGGTTCGACCCGCGGGCTCGGCACGGCGATCAGCACGGCCTCGTCCATGAACCAACTGCCCGTCGTGTACGCGTCGATCCTCGTGCTCGCGGTGATGGGCGTGACCCTGCTGCTCGCCGTCGCGCTGGTCGAGCGGCGCGTCCTGCGCCGGCACACCGGCGCCCCCGACTGACCCTGGAGCCGTCCATGCAGCCGCGCACGCACCACCGCCTCCTCCGGTCCGCGCTCGCGGGCCTCACCGCCCTCGCGCTGGGAGCAGCCGTCGCGGCGTGCGGCTCCGGCTCGGACCCCGGTCCCGACGGCGCCGGCCGCGGGCACGCGAAGGGTTCGGCGATCTCGGCGAAGCGCTGCGCCGAGAACGAGGCGGCCGGGCGGATCACGTACCTCTCCGGCTACCAGTTCCAGTCCTCGGTGTCGATCCTGGAGTACGTCGCCGCCGCCCGGCTGGGCTACTTCGACGACCTGTGCCTGACGGTGTCGCTCAGGCCCGGCACCGGCGACACCGCGCAGAACACCAGGCTGCTGGCGAGCGGGCAGGCGACCGTGTCCGCCGTCGCCGAGCAGGACGTCATCCAGGCCCGCGCCAACGGCATCGCCGTCGAGGGCGTCTCCTCGTACTCCGACGCCGGGCTGGACGTCCTGATGACCAACCAGGACATCACCCGGCTCCCCCAGCTCGACGGCAAGGTGGTCGGTCACAAGGGCTACGTGCCGGCCGCCGTCGAGGCGATGATGGTCGAGGCGGGGGTCGACTGGCACTCGCTGAAGCTGGTGAAGGAGGGGTACGACCCCTCCGTGCTCCCCCGCAGGCAGGGCGGTCTCGCCGCGCTCACCGGGTTCGTCTCCAACGAGCCGAACCAGCTCAGGGCGGCCGGCGAGCACGTCACCGTGTGGCAGCCCGTCGACTACGGCATCCCCAGCTCGCTGGGCGCGATGGCCGTCAACCCGGCGTTCGCGAAGGCCCATCCGCACGCCGTCGAGGACGTCCTGCGCGCGGCGCTGCACGCGTACGCGTACTGCTCGGAGAGCGAGCGGCACACCGCCGAGTGCGTCGGCTACGCGGCAAAGCTGTCCGGCCCGACGTACGACAAGGCGCTCAACACGACCATCTGGAAGACCGAGACGAAGGTCGTCGGGGACAACCCGACGCCCGGGCAGCCGCTGGGCGGCGTCGACCTGTCCAACGTCGGGAGGATCGTCGACATGCTGCACCGGTTCGCGATCGTGCCGGCGAGCGTGACCGCGGACCGGGCGAAGGGGTGGTTCGACACGTCGTTCGTGGACCACCTCTACTCCGGCGGCAAGCTCGTCTGGCCCGCGCCGTAGCCGCCCAGCGGTCCCAGGAACCTCACGGAAGGGGCCCGCGCCCATGCCTGCGAAAGAGTACGGAATCTTCCTGCCCATCGGGAACGGGGGCTGGATGCTGTCCACGACCGCGCCGCATCCCGAGGCGAGCTACGCGTGGAACCGGCGCGCGGCGGTGTACGCGGAGCGCATCGGCCTCGACTTCGTGATGTCGATGGCGAAGTGGCGCGGCTTCGGCGGGACCACCGACCACTGGGGCCGCTCGCTGGAGTCGGTGACGATGATGGCGGCGCTCGCCGAGGCCACGTCCCGGGTGCGGATCTGGGCGACGCTGCACGCGAACGTCCACAACCCGGCCGTCGCGGCGAAGATGCTCGCGACCCTCCAGGACGTCTCCGGCGGCCGGGCCGGGCTGAACGTCGTCAACGGCTCCTACGCCGGGGAGTTCGCGCAGTTCGGCGCCTGGGACCCCGGGCTCGGCCACGAGGACCGCTACCGGATGACGGAGTTGTGGACGCAGGCGGTGGTCCGGCTGTGGACCGAGCCCTCGGTCACCATGCACACGCCGTACTTCGACCTCGTCGACTGCGAGTCCCGGCCGCACCCCGCCTCCCGCCCGACCATCATCAGCGCGGGCAGGTCCGAGGACGCGCGCCGCTTCCAGGCCCGTCACGCCGACGGCGCCTTCCTCGCCGCGGAGAGCCTGGACGAGATGCGGATGCTCTCGGCCGACGTCCACGCGCGGGCCGCGGCGCTCGGCCGCGTCTGCCGGACGTACTCGATGCTCACCGTGGTGCAGGCCGAGACCGACGCGCTGGCGGCGCGGAAGGTGGGCGCGTGGGGCGCGGGTCTCGACCGGGAGGCGCTCGCCCGGATGCGCAGGACCTGGGGCGTGCCCGAGGACCAGGCCCGCGCGTGGGCGGAGGGCGCCGAGGGCGAGGCGGCGTTCCAGACCGCGTACGTCGCCGGCTCCGCGGACACGGTCACCGAGCACATCGAGTACATCGTGCGCGAGGCCGATCTCGACGGACTCATGCTGATCTTCCCCGAGTACGACGAGGACCTGCTGCTGTTCGGCGAGACCGTGCTGCCCGCGCTGCGCGCCCACGACGCGGCGGCCTGACCCGGGCGCCCGCCCCCGACGCGTCCGCGCCGCGCTACGCCGGTGCGGCCCCCTCCGGCGGGCGCAGGTTCTCCACGAGGTGGGCGGCCAGCGCGCCGACCGTGGGCTTGTCCCACAGGACGGTCGGCGGCAGGTCGAGGCCGAACCGGCGGGCCAGCCGCACCCGCAGCGCGACCGTCATCACCGAGTCGATGCCCAGCTCCACCAGGGGGCGCCGGAAGTCGATCTCCTCCGCGGCCAGGTTCAGTTCGGCGGCGACCTGTTCGCGCACCTCCAGCGCCACGGCCTCGCGCGCCTCCCGCTCCGGCAGCGCGTCCCAGTCGAGCACGAAGCCGGCGCCGCCCTCGTCGGCCGCCGTGTCCGGCGCGGTCAGCTCGCGCAGCATCGGCGGCCGGGTGCCGCCGGGCGCGGTCGGCAGCACCTTCAGGATCGCCTGGTACGGGGCGGGCCGCCGGTCGGCGTAGGACCAGGCGCGGAACGCCTCGGCCGGCGAGACCGCCTCCAGGCCGCGGGAGTTGGCCTCCAGCATGGTCCCCTCGATCGACTCGGACATGCCCACGCCGCGCCAGGAGGTCCAGCCGATGCTGGTGGCCGCCGCGCCGGCGGCGGCGCGGTGCGCGGCGAGCGTGTCGAGGAAGGAGTTGGCCGCCGCGTAGACGGTCTGCCCGGTGAGCCGGGCGAACTGCCCCGAGGACGAGAACAGCACGAAGAAGTCCAGCGCGCCGGGCGGGAAGAGCCGGTGCAGCACCATCGCGCCGTCCGCCTTCGGCGCCAGCACGCGGCGCAGCCCCCGCCGGTCGACGTTGCCGAGCAGCGCGTCGTCGACCGTGCCGGCCGCGTGCACCACGCCCCGCACCGGCGGCAGTCCGTGCGCCGAGGGCGCGAGCGCCGCGGCGACCGCTGCCCGGTCGGCGATGTCCACCTCCAGCACCCTGACCGTCGCGCCCAGCGCTTCGAGCGCCAGCACTCCGTCGATCCGGCGGCGCAGCGCGGGGTCGGTGACCTCGTCCCAGTGCTCGCGCGGCGGCAGCCCGTGCCGGCCGGCCAGCAGCAGCCGGGTCGCGCCGCGGTCCACCAGCCATCCCGCCACCAGCAGCCCGAGGCCGCCGAGTCCGCCGGTGACCAGATAGGTGCCGCCGGGCCGGCACTGCACCGCGGGCGGGCCCGCGGGCCGGTCCACCGCCGCCAGCCGCGGCACCGCGACCT
The DNA here is from genome assembly GCA_050613715.1 of Streptomyces sp. IBSBF 3018. Classification (GTDB taxonomy): domain Bacteria; phylum Actinomycetota; class Actinomycetes; order Streptomycetales; family Streptomycetaceae; genus Actinacidiphila. The sequence goes on along the minus strand of JAJSZB010000196.1, from coordinate 7,371 downwards.
GTCCGCCGGCCAGCGACACCACGTCCTCCTCGCCGGCCATCGCGCCGAAGACCCGGAGCAGCGCGGCGGCGTCCGTCCGCTCGGGGGCGACGCCGAGGTCGACGGCCCCGCCCCAGATCTCCGGGTGCTCGCCGGCGACGATGCGGGCGACGCCCCACAGCGGGCCGTGGGCGAGCGCGGACTCCTCGGCCGCGTCCCGTACGCCCCGGGTCAGCACCCACAACCGCGGGTCCGCACCCGGGCCGCCGGTACGGTCACGGCCGCCGGTGCGGTCACGGTCGCCCGTACGGTCGCTGCCGCCGGTGCGGTCACGGTCGTCGGTGCGGTCACGGTCGCCCGTACGGTCCAGGTCGCCGAGGCGGTCGCGGTCGTCGGGCGCGGCTTCGGACGCGGCGGTGGCCGCCGCGGCCGCGCGGGCGGCGGAACGCGCCGCGGCGAGGCCCTGGGCGGTGCGGATCAGCGTCCAGGCGCAGCGCTCGGCCGCTGTCTCCACGGGCTCCCCCGGGCCGGGGAGCGCCGGCGCGACGACCACCGCGCCCGCGGCGGCCAGCAGCGCCGGCTCCGCGTCCTCGGCCGAGGCGAGGCGGGTCACGGGCACGCCGGCGCGTTCCCAGTCGGCGGCCAGCGCTCCGGCGTCGGGCGCGTCGCCGACCAGCACGATCCCGGAGGCGGCCAGGGCCGCGCCAGGGCCGACGTCCGCGGCGGCTCCGGCGCTTCCCGCGCCGTTCCCGTCCGGACCCGCCGTCACGCCCGGCACCAGGTCCGCCGCCACGTGGGCCGCTTCCGCCGCCGCGTCCGCGACGTGGGACGCCACGCCTGCCACGTCGGGCGCCGCGACCGCCACGCCCGGCACCGCACCCAGCGCCGTGCCCGCAGCCCTATCCGCGGCCGCACCCCCCGTACCGCCGCCCGCGAGGGCGCCCCTCGGGCGCCAGACGATCTCGTGGACCAGGTCGCGCGCCGACGCCGCGCCGCGGGTCTGGTCCTGGAGCGGCGCGAACCGCAGCCCGGTGACCTCGCAGACGATCGCGCCGGTGTCGTCGGCGACCAGGACGTCCACGGTGTCCTCGGGCGAGCGGTCGGAGCGCCGCGTGTGCACGGTGATCCTGGCCGGCGGCTCGCCGCGGAAGGCGACGCCGCCCATGTAGGAGGACATCCACAGCCGGTGCGCGTCCTCGGGCGTCACCAGCACCGCGCTGATGGTCAGCGCGCCGTCCACGACGTGCGCCCAGCTCGCCGCGTGCCGCGCGGGCCCCGGCTCCAGCGTGAGCACGGACAGCTGCTCGCCGGCGCTGCGGCGCAGCTCGTCCAGGCCCCACGGGAAGGCGTACCCACCGACGCCCTTGGTGGTGAACAGCGCGTCCACCCGCGGCCAGTCCCACACGTCGTCGCAGCGCTCGCGTACCGCGGCCGCGTCCACCCGGCCGGGGGCCGGCTCACGGCCGGGGTCGGCGATCGCGGTGGTGTGGGTGATCCACTCGTACTCCTCGTCCTCCGGCCCGGCGCCGCCCGCACCCGTGGCCGCGCCGCCGCCCGGGCCCGCCGTGCCGTCGCCCGGCCCGGCCTCGGGCGCGACCCTGCTGGCCAGCCGCAGCGAGTTCTCGCTGAGCACGACCTGCACCACCCGCGGCGGGGTGACCGCGAGCGGCGTGCGCAGCACGATGTCGCTGAGCCCCGGCAGCCGGCCGTCGCGCGCCGCGGCGATCGCGAAGGTGTTGATGATCGACGCCGCCGGGGTGATCTCCACGCCGACCACCAGGTGGTCCTGCGGGTACGGACGGCAGGTCAGGTCCAGATAGGTCTGCCACACCTGGCGCGGCGGCGCGCCGGAGACCGTCATCCGGCCGCCGAGCAGGCTGTGCCGCTCCGGGTCGTGGCCGCCACCGGGCCCGGCCGCGGCGCCCGGCGCCTGCGGGAAGATCCAGTACGGGCGGTGCTGCCAGGCCACGCCGGGCAGCGCGAGCAGGCTCCCGGCCGGCTGGGCGGACCGCCAGTCCACCGCGGCGCCCGCGCAGTACAGCTCGGCGAGCGCGGCGAGCACCGACGGGTGCTCGGGGGTGTCGCGGCGCAGGGTGTGGGCGACCACCGCGTCCTCCGCGCCCAGTGCCGCGAACGTCTCGCGGACCGAGTGGGCCACCACCGGGTGCGAGGAGACCTCCAGGAACAGCCGGTGGCCGTCCTCGACCGCCGCCGCCACGGCCGCGGCGAACCTGACCGGCTGCCGCAGGTTGGCCGCCCAGTAGGCGCTGTCGCGCGGCGCGTCGCCGCGCGGGTCCTCCAGCGCGGTGGAGTACAGGGGGACGCGCGGCGGGCGGGGGCGCAGCTCGCCGGCCGCCGCCGCGACCTCGCCCACGACGGCGTCGACGTGCGCGCTGTGGAAGGCGATGTCGGTGTCGACGTCCCAGACGCCGAGGCCCTCCGCGCGCCACTGGGCGGCGGCCCGGCGCACGGCCTCGGCGTCGCCGGAGACCACGGTCGAGTGCGGGCTCGCGGCGATGGCCGCGACGACGTCCTTGCGGCCGTGCAGCCGGCCGGCCGCCTCCTCGAAGGCCAGGGCGACCAGCGCCATCGCGCCGGCGCCCTCCAGTTGCCGCAGCGCGCCCGCGCGGCGGCAGGCGAAGCGGGCGGCCTCCCGCACGTCCAGCACGCCCGCCGCGACCGCCGCGGCGATCTCGCCGACCGAGTGACCCACCACCGCGCCGGGCCGCACCCCGTGCGCGCGCCACACCTCGGCCAGGCCGATCTGCATGGCGAAGGTCATCGCCTGCGCCTGCGAGGAGGTCCACGGGCCGCCCCCGGTGATCGCCTCGCGCGGGGTCCAGCCGGTCTCCTCGCGGAAGACGTCCGCGAGGGAGTCGATCGCGGCGGTGAACGCGGGCTCCCGGTCCAGCAGTTGCCGGCCCATCCCGGACCACTGGGCGCCGTGCCCGGAGAAGACCATGACCACGTCCGCGGCCCGGCCCGCGGTGGTCCGCGCCGCGGCGACCCCCGCGGTCCTGCGGTTCCCGGCCACCGCGCGCAGCCGCGCGGACAGCTCGGCGGCGTCCGCGGCGACGACCGCGGCGCGCTGCGCCAGGTGCGAGCGGCGCAGCGCCAGCGTGTGGCCGACCGATGCGAGGTCCACGCCGCGGTGGTCGTCCAGCCAGTCCGCGGTCCGCGCGGCGAGCTCGCGCAGGCCGCCCTCCGACATCGCGGAGAGCGGGAAGACGGCGCTCCCGGCCGGCACCGGACCCCCGCCCGCGGCGGCCGCCTGACCGTCCGCGCTGCCCGCATCCGCTGCCCGACCGCTCGCGCCGCCCGCATCCGCTGCCTGACCGTCCGCGCTGCCCGTGCTGCCCGCGTCCGCTGCCCGACCGCTCGCGCCCGCGCCACCCGCACCCGCTGCCCGGCCGTCCGTACCGTCCGTGCCGCCCGCGCGGACCGCACCCGCGTCCCCTTCGCCGCCCCTGCCCGAGTCCGCTCCGACTACCGGCACCCCGTACGACCCCGGTGCCGGAGGCGCCGCATCGGCCGGCGCCTCCTCCACGATCAGGTGGGCGATCGAGCCGCCGACCCCGTAGCTGGAGACGCCCGCCAGCCGCGGGCGGCCGGCGCTCGGCCACGGCGTGCGCTCGGCGACCAGCCGCAGTCCCGAGGACGCCCAGTCGAAGTCCGGGTTGGGCGCGGTGTGCAGACTCGGCGGGATCTGGCCATGGCGCAGCGCCAGGACTGTCTTGATGAGTCCCGCGATGCCCGAACCCGCCTCGGTGTGCCCGAGATTGGGCTTGACCGACCCGACCAGGCACGGGTGGTCCGCGGTGCGCCCGGCGCCGAAGACGCCGGCCAGCGCCTGCGCCTCCTCGCGGTCGCCCGCCGGGGTGCCGGTGCCGTGCGCCTCGACGTAGTCCACCGACCGCGGCGTGATGCCGGCCCGGGCGTAGGTGCGGCGCAGCATGTGCTCCTGCGCGGAGCCGTTCGGCGCCATCATGCCGTCGGAGCGGCCGTCCTGGAACACGCCGCTGCCGCGGATCACCGCCAGCACCGGGTCGCCGTCGCGGCGGGCGTCGGCGAGCGGCTTGAGCACCACGACGCCCGCGCCCTCGCCGCGCCCGTAGCCGTCGGCCGCGCGGTCGAACGCCTTGCTGCGGCCGTCCGGCGAGGTCGCGCCGGCCGCGTCCAGGGCGACGAAGAGCGCCGGGGTCGCCATCACGTTGACCCCGCCGACGATCGCCACCGGCGACTCGCCGAGCCGCAGGCTCTGGCAGGCCAGGTGCAGCGCGGTCAGCGATCCGGCGCAGGCGGTGTCCACCGCCATGCTCGGCCCGCGCAGGTCCAGCGCGTAGGAGATCCGGTTGGCCATGCCGTAGAAGGTGGTGCCGTTGACCGCGTACGCGCCGGACCGCGGCAGGTCCTCCAGCAGCCGCCGGCCGTAGTCGTTGGAGTTGGCGGAGACGAAGACGCCGGCCTCGGAGCCGCCCAGCGACAGCGGCGCGACGCCCGCGTCGACCAGCGCCTCCCAGGCCAGTTCCAGCACGATCCGCTGCTGGGGGTCCAGGTGGTCCGCCTCGCGCGGGGAGATCCCGAAGAAGTCCGCGTCGAAGCCCTCGATGTCGTCCAGGTACGAGCCCTTGCGGGTGGTGCGCCGCAGGATCGCGGTCGCCTGCGGTCCGGCCGCCGCGTACGGGTCCCAGCGCTTGTCCGGCATGTCGCGCACGGTGCTGCGACCCTCGGCCAGATACGTCCACAGCTTCCCCGGGGAGTCGAGGTCCGGCGCGAACCTGCAGCTCATGCCGATGATCGCCACCGGCTCCTGCTCGGCGTCCCGCGTCCCTCGTGCCACGTCGCCCACGTCCCAGTCCTCTCCCGCGCGACGAGCCCCCCGGCGCCGGCGCCGCTCCGTGCGCGCCGGCCTGGTCCTCCGACCTGGTCCGGATACCCCCGATGGGCGTTTTCCCCCATAGAAGCGGAGAGAGTGCGTTCCGTCCGGTAAGGGCTTTGGAAGGGATTCTGCGGCGGTCGCCCCTCCGGCGCGAAGCACTTGCGGAACAAAGTGCTCTGTCTCACGTTCGCGGACCGTGGGAGGCCCGCGCGTCGGGCGCGGGCGTCCGGCGGGGCGGAAACGCGGGCGGCGCGTCAGGCGCGGGCGGCGCGGACTGCTTCGAGCGCGGCGCGGGCGGCTTCGAAGGCGGGGCGTTCCACGCGGTACACCACGCCGGGCCGGTGCGGGCCGGGCGGCATGGACGGGTCGTCGAAGTCGTCCGCGGGGTCGCGGACCATGCCGAGCTTGCGCATGACGCGCTGGGAGCGCCGGTTGGTCGCCGCGGTGACCGCGAGGATCTCCGGCAGGGCGAGCGCGCGGAAGCCGAAGTCGAGCACGGCGACGGCGGCCTCGGTCGCGTAGCCCCTGCCCCAAGCGGCGCGGGCCAGCCGCCAGCCGGCCTCGACGCCGGTGAAGGGCATCTCCTCGTCCACCGGGTCGAGTCCGGTGAAGCCGATGAACTCGCCGGTGGCGAGCACCTCGACGGCCCACCAGCCCCAGCCGCGCTCCTCCAGTTCGCGGCCGAAGCGCCGCGCCGACGCCTCCGCCTGCTCCCGCGGCACCACACCGCCGAGGAACTCGCGCACCAGCGGGTCGGCGTTCATCGCCGCCCAGGGTTCGAGGTCGTTCTCGCGCCACCCGCGCAGGCGCAGGCGTTCGGTTCGCAGCTCGGACATCGCGTCAACGTAACAGGGCGGCCGGGCCCGGCGCCCGCCCTTTTCCGACCGGGACGAACCACCGCATTCCACCCGGCGTACGCCGGCGCGGACAATGGCCGGAAAGCGCCGTTCCAGAGCAAGCTGCGAGAAGTCTTCGCGCTCGCGAGCACTTCAGGATGTGGGACTGCCGCTCCCACCGGAGCGTGTCACCCATCGACCGGTACACCACGGGGACCTGGCGACGGCACCGCGCCGGGAGGCAGCCGCGCGAAGGCGGGCGGCGTTCCGCTTCCGGCCCGGCGCCGACCGCCGTCTTCTCGCGGCCGCCGCAGGCGCTGCCGCGAGCACTCCCCCGCACACGCCGGAACGGCACTCCGTCCGGCGGACGTCCCCATGCCCGCTGCCCGCCCTGCCCTGTTCCGCTCCGTTCTGCTCCGTTCCGCTCAGCCCTGTTCCGCCTGTACCACCCCGTTCCGCCTGCCCTGATCCGCTCGGCCCGCACGGCACACCCCGCACCGCGGCACACCGCTCGTCTGCTCTGCCCCTTTCCCCACCCCGGCCAAGGAGGCACTCGGGTGACCAACCTCGACATTCCCCAGGCACCGGTCAGCACCGGTACGCAGTCCTCGACCTTCGTCACAGGAATCTTCCCGCGCCGGCGCATCGTCGTGCTGGTGCTCAGCCTGATCGCCGGCCTGGTGATCTCCTACCTCTGGTCGGCGAAGCTGGTCGACGACCAGATCGGCGTCAACTCGGCGAACGACATGCTGGGCCACGACCCGCAGGCGCCGATCAGCAGCATCGCCTCGGGCGTGCTGTTCGCGTTCGTCTCCGGCATGGCGGGCTCGTTCACCGCGTGCAACATCGCCGCGTTCGGCGCGGTCGGCCCGCTGGTCGGCCAGCACGAGTCGCGCAGGACCCGGCTGGCGCAGACGCTGCGGCCGATCGGCTGGCTGTCGGTCGGCATGATCACCGTGTCGGCGGTCTACGGCGTCATCGTGGGCCTGGTCGGCACGCACATGCCGCAGTTCTCCACCGCGCAGACCAGCGGGATCTCGCCCAGGACCGCACAGTCGATGATCGCCTTCGGCCTGGTCGGGCTGGCCATGGTGGTGCTCGGCCTGGCCTCGGCGGGCCTCATCCCCGACCCGCTCGCCGGGCTGTCCCGCCGGTTCGCCAACGCGCCGCTGGTGATCATGGGCGCGCTGATCGGCGGCTTCCTGATCGGCCGGCCGTACCCGCTGTTCCGCAACCTGTTCCGGCACGCCGCCGACGAGCACAACCCGTTCTACGGCGCGCTGGCGTTCGCCCTGCAGTCGGTGGGCAACATCGTGGTGATGACGCTGCTGTTCCTGCTGCTGTCGTACGGCACCGGCGGCCGGGTGCAGCGCTGGCTGCAGGCCAAGCCGGGACGGATCGCCACCGTGACGGCCTCGGCGTTCTTCGTCGCGGGCGCGTTCACGCTGGCGTACTGGGAGCTGCGCGTGCTCGGGCGGCTGGGTTACATGTGGTTCCCGACGGCGCCATGGAACAACCACTGACAACCACCGAGCAACCACTGAGCAACCACCGGGCAACCACTGAACGACCGCTGAACGATCACTGATCCGACCGCAGACCCGACCGCTCCAGCCCACGACGGGGGGGGGGGGGGGGGGGGGGGGGGGGGGCGGGCGGGGGGGGGGGGGGGGGGGG
>JAJSZB010000195.1:0-12698 GCA_050613715.1 Streptomyces sp. IBSBF 3018 | reverse complement strand
CCCCCCCCCCCCCCCCCCCCCCCCCCCCCCCCCCCCCCCCCCCCCCCCCCCCCCCCCCCCCCCCCCCCCCCCCCCCCCCCCCCCCCCCCCCCCCCCCCCCCCCCAGGCGCAGAGGTTGACGGAGCGTCAGACCTTGTGGGTCGTCAGACCTCGACGACGACCGGGAGGATCATCGGCCGGCGTCGGTAGGTGTCGGACACCCACTTGCCGACGGAGCGGCGGATGATCTGCTGGATCTGGCGGGTCTCCACGACGCCGTCGGAGGCCGAACGGGACAGCCCCTCCTCGATCCTGGGGATGACGGCGGCGAACGCCTCGTCCTCGATGCCCGATCCGCGCGCGTGGATGTTGGGGCCGCCGACGAGCTTGCCCGTCGTGCTGTCCACGACCACGAAGACGGAGACGATGCCCTCCTCGCCGAGGATGCGCCGGTCCTTCAGGGAGGATTCGGTGATGTCGCCGACCGACAGCCCGTCCACGTAGACGTAGCCGGCCTGGACCTTGCCCGCGATCTTTGCCTTGCCGCCGACGAGGTCGACGGCGACGCCGTCCTCGGCGATGACGCAGCGGTCCTTGGGGATGCCGGTGAGCTGGCCGAGGTCGGCGTTGGCGCGCAGGTGCCGCCATTCGCCGTGCACGGGCATCAGGTTGCGCGGCTTGCAGATGTTGTAGAAGTACAGCAGCTCGCCGGCCGAGGCGTGGCCGGAGACGTGCACCTTGGCGTTGCCCTTGTGGACGACGTTGGCGCCCCAGCGGGTGAGGCCGTTGATGACCCGGTAGACAGCGTTCTCGTTCCCGGGGATCAGCGAGGAGGCGAGGATGACGGTGTCGCCCTCGACGATCCTGATCTGGTGGTCGCGGTTGGCCATCCGGGACAGGGCGGCCATGGGTTCGCCCTGGGAGCCGGTGCAGACGAGGACGACCTGCTCGTCGGGGAGGTCGTCGAGGACCTTGACGTCGACGATGAGGTTGCCCGGGACCTTCAGATAGCCCAGGTCGCGGGCGATGCCCATGTTCCTGACCATGGAGCGGCCGACGAAGGCCACCTTGCGCCCGTGCGCGTGCGCGGCGTCCAGGACCTGCTGGATGCGGTGCACGTGGCTGGCGAAGCTCGCGACGATGATCCGCTTGTCGGCCCGGCCGAAGGTCTGCCGCAGGACCTGGGAGATGTCCCGCTCGGGCGGGACGAATCCGGGGACCTCGGCGTTGGTGGAGTCGGCGAGCAGCAGGTCGATGCCCTCCTCGCCGAGCCGGGCGAAGGCCGGCAGGTCGGTGAGGCGGCCGTCGAGCGGCAGCTGGTCCATCTTGAAGTCGCCGGTGGTGACGACCATGCCGGCCGGGGTGCGGATGGCGACGGCCAGCGCGTCGGGGATGGAGTGGTTGACCGCGACGAACTCGCAGTCGAAGGGACCGATGCGTTCGCGGTCGCCTTCCTTGACCTCCAGCGCGTAGGGCTGGATGCGGTGCTCCTGGAGCTTGGCCTCGATCAGGGCGAGGGTCAGCTTGGAGCCGATGAGGGGGATGTCGTCCTTCTCCCGGAGGAGGAAGGGGACGGCGCCGATGTGGTCCTCGTGCCCGTGGGTGAGGATGATGCCGACGACGTCGTCGAGGCGGTCCCTGATGGAACTGAAGTCCGGCAGGATCAGGTCGACGCCCGGCTGTTCCTCTTCGGGGAAGAGGACGCCGCAGTCGACGATCAGCAGCTTCCCGCCGAATTCGTAGACGGTCATGTTGCGGCCGATCTCGCCGAGACCGCCGAGGGGGGTGATGCGCAGACCCCCGTCGGCGAGAGGCGGCGGTGGCCCGAGTTCAGGATGCGGATGGCTCAAAGGTCGATCTCTCCATATTCGGCGTTCGTGTCGTGCGTATTCAGTTGTGAAGTCTGTGTGTCACAGGTGTACCCCGCCCGCGGCGAGATCCTTCCTGAGCCGGTCGGTCTGTTCCTCGGTCAGTTCCACGAGGGGCAGCCGGAGGGGTCCTGCGGGCAGTCCGCGCAGCGCGAGGGCGCTCTTGGCGGTGATCACGCCCTGGGTGCGGAACATGCCGGTGTAGACGGGCAGCAGGCGCTGGTGGATCTCGGCGGCCTTGGCGACGTCGCCACCGGTGTACGCGTCCAGCAGGGCGCGCAGCTCGGGCGTGACGATGTGGCCGACGACGGAGACGAAGCCGACGGCGCCGATGGACAGCAGCGGCAGGTTGAGCATGTCGTCGCCGGAGTACCAGGCCAGGCCGCTGCGGGAGAGGGCCCAGCCGGCGGCGGCGAGGTCGCCCTTGGCGTCCTTGTTGGCGACGATCCTGGGGTGCTCGCCGAGCCGGACCAGGGTCTCGCTCTCGATGGGGACGCCGCTGCGGCCGGGGATGTCGTAGAGCATCACGGGCAGGCCGGTGGCGTCGGCGATGGCGGTGAAGTGCCGGTACAGGCCCTCCTGCGGGGGCTTGCTGTAGTACGGCGTGACGGTGAGGAGGCCGTGGGCGCCGGCGCGCTCCGCCTGGCGGGCGAGCTCGACGCTGTGCGCGGTGTCGTTGGTGCCGACGCCGGTGACGATGTGGGCGCGGTCGCCGACGGCTTCGAGCACCGCCCGGACGAGCTGCTCCTTCTCCTGGTCGCTCGTGGTCGGCGACTCCCCGGTGGTGCCGTTGAGTACGAGCCCGTCGTTGCCGGCGTCGACAAGGTGGGCGGCGAGGCGCTGGGCGCCGTCGAGATCGAGGGCACCGTCGGCGGTGAACGGCGTGACCATTGCGGTCAGCACCCGGCCGAAGGGGGCCTGGGGGGTGGAGGTCGGAGCCATGGTCCCCACGGTACTGGGTGGGTGTGTCAGGACGCAGCCGTGGGACCTGCGGAAAGGACTCCGGCGCTGCCTGCTCGGGGGTTCAAGCAGCGCCGGGGTCGTTTCTGCAGCCTAGATGAACTTCACGAATGCCTGCAATCCGAACACTTCGGACATTTGTCAGGGGGCGACTCGGCCATTCGCGTTGAACGCCGCATGGGTCAGCGGCATCAGCTCCGCCCACAGGGCCTCCATCCGCTCCCCGACCATCTCGATCTCGCGCTGCGGGAACGACGGGACGCTGGCCAGCTCGTGCTGCGTGCGCAACCCGAGGAAATGCATGAGCGAGCGAGCGTTGCACGTCGCGTACATCGACGAGAACAGTCCCACCGGGAGAGTGGCCCTGGCCACCTCGCGCGCCACCCCCGCCGCCAGCATTTCCTGATACGCGGCGTACGACTGCGCGTACGACTCCTCCATCGCGGCGACAGTCGCCTTGTGCTGCTCCGGCGTCCCGTGCACGAACTCGTACTTCCCCGGACGCCCCTGCTGCACGAGCTTGCGGTCGACCCCCGGCACGTAGAACACCGGCTGCAGCTCCCGGTAACGCCCGGATTCCTCGTTGTACGAGTTGTGCACGACGATGCCGTCGGCCAGGAAGTTGTGCCAGGGTCCCGCCACGGAGAGGTCGTACGTCATCTCCTCGCCGTCCTCCACGACCGCCACGACGCGATCGGGCACGGCCACCGCGACCTTGCCGCCGCGGCGCAGGCTCGGTGGGACCAGGCCGGCAGGGGGCCGCTGTGCGGTGCCCGCGGCCATCACCGCGTCCCCGGCAGCGAGCTCGCCCGCTTTGCGCCACCCGTCCGGGGTGAGGATCGCGTGGTCCACCGAGCACCGCAACGTGCGACCGGACTCGGTGGTGATGCGCAGCAGCGCCTTGACCCCGGACGTCGTGACGTCGACGATCTGCGCCCGCTGCGCCTGGAGGGTCTCCTCGTCGTAGCAGCGCACGTGGTTGCGACGGATCGACGGGAGCTTCCTCAGGCGCAGGCTCGGGTGTTCCTCCCGAAACGTCCGGTCCTCGGCGCCGTGGTGCCACAGGCGGTACAAGTCGGCGATCGTGCGGCGGCGCAGGTTGCCGCCCTCGCTCTCCAGCGTGATCTCCGTGTCCCCCGCGAGGCACCATCCGACCCTGTGGCGCATGAACTCGCGGAAGACGAAGATCGGGGCGCTGACGAAGAAGGTCATGGAGTTGTGCTCGAAGGGGCTGCCGTGGCGGTCGCGCATGAGGAAGTTGATCAGGCCCTTGGAGCGCTCGGGGTCCTTGGCCAGCTCGGCCAGGGACTGCTCGCCCGCGGTGGAGACACGGGCCGCCCACAGGACGTCGGAGTCCGAGGCGCTGTGCTTGACGAGCTCGACGCTCACGTCATCGCGGAAGCGGACGCGGTCGTCGGGCGCGTCGGAAGCGCCGGGCACGTCGGGGACCTCGGCTGCGGGCGGCTGATCAGTGGACACCGAGGGGGCCTTCCTGTTTGGCTGCAGTGCGCCGCCCAGCCTAAGCGGTGGGTCCGACAGTGGGGCGTACCCGGCATGCGCGGCCCGGATGTTGGCCGTCGCCGCGTTGACGGCTAGCCTCACCCGACAAAGCCCTGCCGCAATGCCTTGCCGGAACCAGAGGATTCTCCGCGTGTCCCTGCCCTACCACTCCCCGGCCGCCGTCGACGACGAGTTCGCGACCGGTCGGCCGCTGCCGCACGCCGTCCACGACCGCTGGCTGCGGCCCTACCGTCCGGGTCCCTGGCGGGTGGCCGTCGCCGCGCTCGCCCTGATGCTGGCCGCTTATCTGATGTTCGCCGCGGTGATCATGGTCGCCGCGAGCAGCGTCGACGGCGCGGTGACGTGCCTGGTCTGCGCGGTCGTGGTGATCGCCGCGACGCTGCGGCTGCTGCGCACGGGCGTGTGGCTGAGCGGCAAGGGACTGCGTCAGGTGGGTTTCTTCGGCACGGTGACGGTGCCGTGGTCGAAGGTCGCCGGCGTGCGCACCGCCCAGCAGCCGGTGAAGGTCCTCGGGCTGCCGCGGACCGTGATGGGTCAGGCGCTGATCATCACCCGCAAGGGCGGCGGCTCGCTGCGGCCCATGCTGACCGACCACAACGCGGACTTCCTCGGCCGGGTGGAAGCGTTCGACATCGCCGCGGACGCCATCGAGGGCTGGTCGGCCGAGCTGCGCTGAGCACCAGCCCGGCGGGAGGACCCCGTCAGGCCTTCACGTCCTGCGGCACGTCCTTGCCGTCGTGCAGCGCGATGGCCCGCTGCATCGCCTTGCGGGCGCGCGGGGTGTCGCGGGCGTCGAAGTACGCGATCGCCAGCCGGAACCAGTTGCGCCAGTCGTCGGGGGCGGCCTCGGTCTCGGCGCGTCGCCTGGCGAAGACCTCGTCGGCCGAGTCGCGGTCGATACGGCCGCTGGGGGTGCGCTTCAGCTCGTCCACCGGCAGGCCGCCCTCCGCCTCCAGCTCGCGTCCGAGTCGGCCGGCGTGCCGGGCGAACTGCGTGGTGTGCCAGAGGAACCACGCGCCGATCAGCGGCAACACCAGGACGGCCACGCCGAAGGCCACGGTGACCGGGCGGCCGTCCGCGATGAGCAGCACGCCGCGGTCGCCCACCAGGACGAAGTAGAAGACCAGCGCGATCGCGGAGGCCGCGTAGCTGAGCCGCGCGCCCATGCCGTCAGGCCCCCTCAGGAGCGGCGCCGGGGCCCGTACCGGCGTCCGTACCCGTACCGGCGTCCTTGCCCGCACCCGCGCCCGTACCAGCACCCTCGCCCGCGTCCCCGTCGTCGCCCAGGAAGTGCTCCAGGCCGAAGGTGAGGCCCGGCACCCCGGGGACCGTGCGCGCGGCCAGCAGGATGCCCGGCATGAAGCTGCTGTGGTGCAGCGAGTCGTGCCGGACGGTGAGCGTCTCGCCGGTGCCGCCGAAGAGGACCTCCTGGTGAGCGAGGAGCCCGCGCAGCCGTACCGAGTGCACCGGGACGTCGTCGACGCGGGCGCCGCGGGCGCCGTCGAGGGCGTGGGTGGTCGGGTCGTGCTGCGGGCCGAGCCCGGCCGCCCCGCGGGCCGCGGCGACCAGCTGCGCGGTGCGGGTGGCGGTGCCGCTGGGGGCGTCGGCCTTCTTGTCGTGGTGCAGCTCGATGATCTCCACGGACTCGAACCAGCGCGCCGCCTGCTGGGCGAAGCGCATGGTCAGCACCGCGCCGATGGAGAAGTTCGGGGCGATGAGCACGCCGGTGCCGGGCGAGGCGGCGAGCCAGCCCTCGACCGTGGCGATCCGCTCCGGGGTCCAGCCGGTGGTGCCGACCACGGCGTGGATGCCGTGGCCGACGCAGAACTCCACGTTGTCCATGACCGCGTCGGGGTGCGTCAGCTCCACGGCGACCTGCGCGCCCGCCTCGGTGAGCGCGCCGAGGTCGTCGCCGCGGCCGAGCGCGGCCACCAGGTCCAGGTCGTCGGCGGCCTCGACGGCGCGTACCGCCTCGGAGCCGATCCGCCCCTTGGCGCCGATGACGGCCACACGGAGCTTGCTCATCGTTTCCCGGTCCTCCGGTTCGTCCAGAAGGCGCCGCCCCGCGGGAGGGGGCGGCGACCCGCACCTTACGGCCGCCGGGCGTACGGGCGGCCACGCGCACCTTACGCGACGGCCTCGTGCAGCCGCGCGGCCTGCTTGTCCTTCACCGGCCCTATGACGGCCAGCGACGGCCGCTGGCCCAGCACGTCGTGCGCCACGTCCCGCACCTCCTGCGGGGTGACCGCCGCGATCTTGGCCAGCAGGTCGTCCACCGACAGCTGCTCGCCCCAGCACAGCTCGCTCTTGCCGATGCGGTTCATCAGCGCGCCGGTGTCCTCCAGGCCGAGCACGGTGGAGCCGGACAGCTGGCCGATGGCCCGCCGCAGCTCCTCGTCGGACAGGCCGTGCTCGGCGACCTGGTGGAGTTCGTCGCGGCAGATCTTGAGCACTTCCTGCACCCGGCGCGGCTGGCACCCGGCGTAGACGCCGAACATGCCGCAGTCGGCGTAGGAGGAGGTGTACGAGTACACGCTGTAGGCCAGCCCGCGCTTCTCCCTGACCTCCTGGAAGAGTCGCGAGCTCATCCCGCCGCCGAGCGCGGCGTTGAGCACGCCGAGCGCCCAGCGGCGCGGGTCGGTGCGGGACAGGCCGGGCATGCCGAGCACCAGGTGCGCCTGTTCGGTGCGGCGGTCGAGCACCTCGACGCGGCCGGCGGTGCGCAGTGCGCGGGCGCCGCCGCGCGGCGGCCGGGGCTGCGCGTCGGTGTCCCGCAGCGCGCCGGCCCGTTCGAAGGCGCGGCGGACCTGGCGCACCACGCCGGCGTGGTCGAGGTTGCCCGCCGCGGCCACCACGAGCCGGGTGGGGTCGTAGTGCTTGCGGTAGAAGCGGGCGACCTGGTCGCGGGTGAGCGCGTTGACGCTCTCGACGGTGCCGAGCACCGGCCGGCCCAGCGGCGAGTCGCCGAGGAGCGCGGTGGTGAACAGGTCGTGGACCTGGTCGCCGGGGTCGTCCTCGGTCATCGCGATCTCCTCCAGGACCACGCCGCGCTCGGCGTCGAGGTCCTCCTGACGGATCAGGGAGGAGGTGAGCATGTCGCTGACCACGTCGATGGCCAGCGGCAGGTCGGTGTCGAGCACCCGCGCGTAGTAGCAGGTGTACTCCTTGGCGGTGAAGGCGTTCATCTCACCGCCGACGGCCTCGACGGCCGCGGAGATCTCCAGGGCGCTGCGCCGCTCGGTGCCCTTGAAGAGCAGGTGCTCCAGGTAGTGGGTGGCGCCGCCGAGCACCGGGGTCTCGTCGCGGGAGCCGACGCCCGCCCAGATGCCGAAGGTCGCGGAGCGGACGGTGGGAAGGGTCTCGGTGACGACCCGCAGGCCGCCGGGCAGGACGCTGCGCCGCACGGTGCCGACGCCGTCGGAGCCGGGCAGCAGGGTGCGGGTCCTGGTGGCCCGCGTGCGGACGGCCCGCCCCTCGGTGGAGGGGCGGGCCGTCGCAGCGGTGGAGCGGGTGGTCACTTGGCCGACTCGTCCTTCGCGCCGTCCTGGGCGCTGTCCGCCTCGTCCTCGCCCTCGATGACGGGGATCAGCGAGAGCTTGCCGCGCTGGTCGATCTCGGCGATCTCGACCTGCACTTTGGCGCCGACGCCGAGGACGTCCTCGACGTTCTCCACGCGCTTGCCGCCGGCCAGCTTGCGGATCTGCGAGATGTGCAGCAGCCCGTCCTTGCCCGGCATCAGCGACACGAAGGCGCCGAAGGTGGTCGTCTTCACGACCGTGCCCAGGTAGCGCTCGCCGACCTCGGGCATCGTCGGGTTGGCGATCTGGTTGATCATCGTGCGCGCGGCCTCGGCCTGGGAGCCCTCGGTCGCACCGATCAGGACCGTGCCGTCGTCCTCGATGGAGATGTCGGCGCCGGTGTCCTCCTGGATCTGGTTGATCATCTTGCCCTTGGGGCCGATGACCTCGCCGATCTTGTCCACCGGAATCTTGATGCTGATGATCCGCGGCGCGTTCGGGGACATCTCGTCCGGGGAGTCGATGGCCTCCATCATCACGTCGAGGATGTGCAGCCGGGCGTCGCGGGCCTGCTTGAGGGCCGCGGCCAGCACGGACGCGGGGATGCCGTCGAGCTTCGTGTCCAGCTGGAGGGCGGTCACGAAGTTCTTGGTGCCGGCGACCTTGAAGTCCATGTCGCCGAAGGCGTCCTCGGCGCCGAGGATGTCGGTCAGCGCCACGTAGTGCGTCTCGCCCTCGATCTCCTGCGAGATCAGGCCCATGGCGATGCCCGCGACGGGGGCCTTGAGCGGCACGCCCGCGTTCAGCAGCGACATGGTGGAGGCGCAGACCGAGCCCATCGACGTGGAGCCGTTGGAGCCGAGCGCCTCGGAGACCTGCCGGATCGCGTAGGGGAACTCCTCGCGGGTCGGCAGCACCGGGATCAGGGCGCGCTCGGCGAGCGCGCCGTGGCCGATCTCGCGGCGCTTGGGCGAGCCGACGCGGCCGGTCTCGCCGACGGAGTACGGCGGGAAGTTGTAGTTGTGCATGTAGCGCTTGCGCGTCTCGGGCGCCAGCGTGTCCAGCTGCTGCTCCATCCGGAGCATGTTGAGCGTGGTGACGCCCAGGATCTGGGTCTCGCCGCGCTCGAACAGCGCCGAGCCGTGCACCCGCGGGATCGCCTCGACCTCGGCGGCCAGGGTGCGGATGTCGGTCACGCCGCGGCCGTCGATGCGCACCCGGTCGCGGATGACGCGCTGGCGGACCAGCTTCTTGGTCAGGGAGCGGTAGGCCGCGGAGATCTCCTTCTCGCGGCCCTCGAACTGCGGCAGCAGCTTCTCGGCGGCCAGGCCCTTGACCCGGTCCAGCTCGGCCTCGCGGGCCTGCTTGCCGGCGATGGTCAGCGCCTGCGCCAGCTCGTCGGTGACCGCGGACTCCAGCGCCTCGAACACGTCGTCCTGGTAGTCCAGGAAGATCGGGAACTCGGCGGTCGGCTTGGCCGCCTTGGCGGCCAGCTCCGACTGCGCCTTGCACAGCACCTTGATGAACGGCTTGGACGCCTCCAGGCCGGCCGCGACGACCTCCTCGGTCGGCGCCTCGACGCCGCTCTCGACCAGCTTGATCGTCTTGTCGGTGGCCTCGGCCTCGACCATCATGATCGCGACGTCGCCGTCGTCGAGCACCCGGCCGGCCACGACCATGTCGAAGACGGCCTCCTCCAGTTCGGTGTGGGTCGGGAAGGCCACCCACTGGTTCCTGATCAGGGCGACGCGGACGCCGCCGATCGGGCCGGAGAAGGGCAGGCCGGCCAGCTGCGTGGAGCAGGAGGCGGCGTTGATGGCGACCACGTCGTAGAGGTGGTCGGGGTTGAGCGCCATGACGGTGGCGACGATCTGGATCTCGTTGCGCAGGCCCTTGACGAAGGACGGGCGCAGCGGGCGGTCGATCAGCCGGCAGGTCAGGATGGCGTCCTCGGAGGGACGGCCCTCGCGGCGGAAGAAGGAGCCGGGGATCCGGCCGGCCGCGTACATGCGCTCCTCGACGTCCACCGTGAGGGGGAAGAAGTCGAAGTGCTCCTTGGGCTGCTTCGAGGCGCTGGTGGCCGACAGCACCATGGTGTCGTCGTCCAGGTAGGCGACCGCGGAGCCGGCCGCCTGGCGGGCCAGCCGGCCGGTCTCGAAGCGGATGGTGCGGGTGCCGAAGGCGCCGTTGTCGATCACGGCTTCGGCGTAGTGGGTCTCGTTCTCCACTCTCGGGTTTCTCCTCGTCCTCGCCCGCAGGGCGTCTCCCTGCCGGGCCATCGGTGGAGGGGCGTCCCGCCGGGGCCGGTCTTCGATCGAAGCCGCCGGGTGGGGGTGCCATCCGGGGGCCACTACCGAGGACCGGCGTATGCGGCGGATAGGAGGACGCTCCTCCTCATTCGTTGTCAACGGCACCATTGCACCAGACGACGCGTAGATCGCGCACGTCCTGTGCACAGCCCGTCGCCGGGTGCATACGGGACCGGTACATCCGGCACATATGCCGAAGGGAGCGGCCCCGTCGAGACGGGAACCGCTCCCTCCACGGCGTCCTAGCGAACGCCCGCCGCGCCGGCACGGATGCCGAGGCGCTCGCGGAGCTCGCGGAAGCGGGTGATGTCCTTCTTGGCCAGGTACTGCAGCAGACGGCGGCGCTGGCCTACCAGGATCAGCAGACCACGACGGCTGTGGTGGTCGTGCTTGTGGGTCTTGAGGTGCTCGGTCAGGTCCGAGATCCGGCGCGACAGCAGGGCGACCTGGACCTCGGGGGAGCCGGTGTCGCCCTCCTTGGTGCCGAACTCGGCGATGATCTGCTTCTTCGTCTCGACGTCGAGCGACATACGGACTCCTTGGGTGTGATGGGGCCTGCGAGCGCCCCCGGTCTTCGTCTCGGGGGTATCTCACGGAACTCGCGAGGCTCGGCCGCACGGTGTGGACGCGTGGGTGCGCCGGTGGGCGCATGTGAACGCGCGTGAACACATGTGTGGCGTCACCCAGAGTACCAGCCCGCGGGGGCGTTCCTACCCGCGGGTCATGTGGCTCCCGGCTGCGGGTGGTGCGGCCGTCATGCGGCTGTCCAGGGGGCGTCCGGGGGGCACCCGGGGGCCGCCCTGGGGCGGGACGCCCGCCCGGTCGCGGCGCCGGAAGCCGGTGGCGGGACGGTACGTCGGCGGGCCCGCCGACGGCCGGTCGCCGAGGAGACTACAGCCCGGAGTGGCCTGACGCCGGGAGGCTACCGGCGATTAGTCTTGGGCTGAACGGGGAGGGTGAACCGGTCGCCGGGTGCTGTGAGGAGGCCCGCAGCGGCGGTTGACCGCAAGTCACCAGGAGGCATAGTGAGCAGCGATCGGGACGAGAACGGCGTGGCCGGGGCCGCCCCTGTCGAGGACGCGTCCGAGTCGGACTACACGGGCGAGTTCGACCTCGGGCCGCGGCTGCCCGCCTGGTACATGCAGGACGCCTCCGGCAGTGGCGCGGCGGCTTCGGGGGACTCGGAGGAAGCGGACGAAGCCGAGGAAGCCGAGAACTCGGGGGACTTGGGAGGCGGCTCCTCGTCCGGGTCCGGCGCGGGTGCCTCCGCCTCGACCGCCGGGGACGCGGACGACGCGGGTGCCTCCGCCTCGCCTTCCGCGTGGTCCCCTGCTGCCTCCGCCTCCGCGGGATCGTGGTCCGTGGCCTCGGTTCCGTCGTCGCTGCGGGTGCCGGACACGTCCGCGGACGCGGACGAGCGGGTGGACGACGGGAGGGACGAGGACGCTTCGGGCGGCGACGCTTCGGGCGGCCACGTGACGGATAACGCCGCCTCGGGCGCCCCGGACGGCGCGGCGTACGGCGGGAGTTCGGTGCGCGACGCGGAGCCCTCGTGGTCGGCCTCGTCGTTGCCGCCGGTGCCCCCCGTTCCCACGGCGGCCCCGGCCGCGCGACCCTCGTGGGGGGCCGACGCCGGCTCCGGCGCGCGTACGGGCCCGGACTCGTGGTCCGGCGCGGGCGCGGACTCGGGCGGCGCCACGGACGACGCGGACGACGCGGACGGCGGCGCCTACGACACCGGTTCCGGGGCCGGCTCCAGGGACGGTTCCGAGGACGAGGCGAGGCCCGCCGCGCCCGCGCCGTCGCGCCCTGACGCCACGCTGCGCTTCTCCGCGGCGGCGATGCGCCGCCAGATCGAGGAGCGGGCGGGCGAGAAGCTTCCCGAGCGGGTGGAGGACGTGGAGGACGCGGAGCCGGTGGACCAGCCCGAGATCGACGCCGCCCGCTCGCGCGAGGACACGCCTGCGCCGCCCGCGCCCCAGGACGCGCCGTCCGTGCGCGAGCCCCGCGAGCCCGCTGTGCAGCCAGCCGCACAGGCAGCCTCGTTCGACGCCCCCCAGGACGCTCAGGACGACGCTCAGGAGCCGGAGGACGACGCCAAGCCCGCCAAGCGCGCGCTGGTGTGGACGCCGCTGACGCCCAATGCGAACCCGTGGGCGCCCGCCCCGCCGCAGGGGCCGATGCCGCCGCTGCCGCCGTCGTACGAGCGCGCGGACGTGCCGCTGCACCCGGGCGGCCCCAATCCGCCCGCGCCGAGCGCCGGCGCCTATCCCCCGCCGACCGGCGCCCCTGCGGTGCCGGCGAGGGACGCGAACCCGTACCCGCCGCCGGCCGACGCCGTGCCGCCCGCGCCGGCCGCGTCCCAGGCCCCGCAGTCACCCCCGGCGCCCCAGGCGCCGCTGCACCCGGGCGGGCCCAACCCGCCCGCACCGCCGGCCTCTTCGGCCTTCGCGGCGCCCGGCATCCCCTCGCCCGAGGCGCCGGCGCCGGTTCCGCCGCAGGTTCCCGCGCCCTCGTCGCCGCAGGGTCCCGCGGGGCTGGAC
>JAJSZB010000194.1:0-12982 GCA_050613715.1 Streptomyces sp. IBSBF 3018 | reverse complement strand
CCCGCCGACCACGCCACCGGCCCCGCCGACCGCTCCGACCGCTCCGGCGGCCTCACCGACCACGCCCCCTCCCTCACCGCTCGCGCCGCCTCCCTCGATGCCGCCGATCCGCTCGCCGCCGTGCGCTCGCGCTTCGCGCTGGACGACGCCGTCTACCTCGACGGCAACTCGCTCGGCGCGCTGAGCACCGGCGTGCTGCCCCGACTGACCGACGTCGTCACCCGGGAGTGGGGCGAGCTGCGCATCCGCTCCTGGGAGGAGAGCGGCTGGTGGACCGNGAGCACCGGCGTGCTGCCCCGACTGACCGACGTCGTCACCCGGGAGTGGGGCGAGCTGCGCATCCGCTCCTGGGAGGAGAGCGGCTGGTGGACCGCGCCGGAGCGGATCGGCGACCGGATCGCGCCGCTGGTCGGCGCGGCGCCCGGGCAGGTGGTGGTCGGCGACTCGACCAGCGTCAACGTCTTCAAGGCCCTGGTCGCCGCGGTCCGGATGGCGCCGCCGGAGCGCGACGAGATCCTGGTCGACGCGGGGACCTTCCCGACCGACGGCTACATCGCGCAGTCCGCGGCCCGGCTGACCGGCCGCACGCTGCGGGCGCTGCCCGCGGACCGGATCGCCGCCGAGGCGGGCGCCCGGACCGCCGTCGCGCTGGTCAACCACGTCGACTACCGCACCGGGCGGCTGTACGACATGGCCGCGATCACCGCGGCGCTGCACGCCGCGGGCGCGCCGGCGGTGTGGGACCTGTGCCACAGCGCGGGCGCGCTGCCGGTGTCCCTGGACGCGGACGGCGTGGACATGGCGGTCGGCTGCACATACAAGTACCTCAACGGCGGGCCGGGCGCGCCCGCGTACCTCTACGTGCGCAGCGAGCTGCAGCCGCGCTTCGACTCGCCGCTGCCGGGCTGGAACTCGCACACCGACCCGTTCGCCATGGCGGAGCGCTACGAGCCCGCCGCCGGCGTGCCGCGCGGCCGGGTCGGCACCCCGGAGATCCTGTCGCTGCTGGCGCTGGACGCGGCGCTCGACGTCTGGGACGACGTCGCGATCGCCGACGTGCGGGCCAAGAGCCTGGCGCTGACCGACTTCTTCCTGGAGTGCGTGGCCGCGCTGGCGCCCGCGGGCCGGGTCGAGCCGATCACGCCGCGCGCGCACGGGGAGCGCGGCAGCCAGGTCTCGCTGCGCTGCGCGGGCGCGGGCGAGGTGATGCGCGAGCTGACCGCCCGCGGCGTGGTGGGCGACTACCGCAGGCCCGACGTGCTGCGCTTCGGCTTCACCCCGCTGTACACCCGTTACGCCGACGCGCTGCGTGCCGCCCAGGTGCTGGCCGCGGTGCTCGGCGCCGACCCCGAAGGGACCTCCTGAGCCATGCCGCCCGCCGAGTCCGCCCCGCCCCCTCCCGCGTCGCAGGCCGCGTCACCCGCGTCGTCGGCGTCGCCGGCCGCCGCGCAGGCCGCGGAAGGGGCCCCCGCCGGGGCCGATGGGACCGTCGGGACCCCCAGGGCCCCTGGGACCGGTGGGGCTGGCAGCGCCGCCCAGACCGCAGCCGTGGCTTCGGCGCAGGCCTCAGCACAGGCCGCGGCGCAGGCCGCGGATCGGCCGGGCGCGGCCCAGGACCCCGGCGCGCGGGCGCGGCTCGCGGCCCGGGCGGCGGCGGAGGAGGACTCGGCCCTCGGGCACGCACCGGTGGCGCCGGACGCGACGGCGTCCTACGGGGACCACCCGGACCAGGTGATCGACTTCTACCGGCCCGGCACGCCGGCCGCGGGTGCGCGGCCCGCGCCGCTGGTGGTCCTGCTGCACGGCGGCGCCTGGCGCGCGGCCTACGACCGCGCGCACGTCTCACCCCTGGCCGCGCACCTGGCCGCGGCGGGCTACGCGGTCGCCTCCGTCGAATACCGCCGCGGCCCGTCGCCCGGCCCGGCGCCCGACGCGACGCCGGACGCCACGCCCGCAGCGGCAACGGACGCCGCACGGCCCGACCCCGCCGACACCGCAGGCCCAGCCGACCCCGCCGACCCCGCCGGAGGCACCGCGCCCGCCCCGGCCGGGCGATGGCCGGAGACCTTCGACGACGTGGCCGCCGCCATGGACGCCGTGACCGCGCTGGCCGTCGCCTCGCTCGGCGAGAAGGCCGTCGACCCGCGCAGGACGGTCGTCACCGGTCACAGCGCCGGCGGCCACCTCGCGCTGTGGGCGGCCGCGCGGCACGTCCTGCCGGCCGGCTCCCCCTGGCGCCTCGACGCGCCGCCCCCGCTGCGCGGCGTCGTGGCGCTGGCGCCGATCGCCGACTTCGCCACCGCGATACGGCTGCACGTCTGCTCCGACGCGGTGAGCGATCTGCTCGGCGCCCCCGAGCACCGGGCGGACCGCCTCCCGCACGCCGATCCCTCGGTGCTCCTCCCCACCGGAATCGCCACGACCATCGTGCACGGCACCACTGACAACGTCGTTCCGCCGCAGGTCAGCGAGGCGTTCACGCGGGCGGCCGCTGCGGCGGGCGAGGAGCCCACGGTGGCCTGGCTGCCGGAGACCGGCCACTTCCCGCTGATCGACCCGGCCGCCCAGGCGGTCGCCGCGGTCGTCGACGAGATCGCCCAGCTCGCCTGGTGAACCGCGCCCGCCGACCGCGCGGCGCGCCCCGCCGTGCGGCCCGGTGACCGTACGCCCCGACACGCGAAAGCCGGGCGCCGCGCCCTCGACAGGCGCCGCACCCGGCCCGCGACAGAAACAGCCCGACAGCAGCCGACAACAACCCGAACGGCCTACCGCCACCGGCGTGCACCCGCCGACCGCCGCTCGCGCCCCGGCGGGCCGGCGCCGACCGCGACGGCCAGCACGCCCAGCGCGCCCGCGACCCAGCGCCCCCGCGAACCGGAGCGCCCCCCTACCGCGACCGCTTCGCCAGCCGCTCCACGTCCAGCAGGATCACCGCGCGCGCCTCCAGCCGCAGCCAGCCGCGGCCGGCGAAGTCGGCGAGCGCCTTGTTGACGGTCTCGCGGGACGCGCCGACGAGCTGCGCCAGCTCCTCCTGCGTGAGGTCGTGGACGACGTGGATGCCCTCCTCGGACTGCACGCCGAACCGCCGGGACAGGTCGAGCAGCGCCTTGGCGACGCGCCCTGGCACGTCGGAGAAGACCAGGTCGGACATGACGTCGTTGGTCCTGCGCAGCCGCCGGGCGACCGCGCGCAGCAGCGCGGTGGACACCTCGGGGCGGACGTTCAGCCAGGGCTGCAGGTCGCCGTGGCCCAGGCCCAGCAGCTTGACCTCGGTCAGCGCGGTGCCGGTGGCGGTGCGCGGCCCGGGGTCGAAGAGCGACAGCTCCCCGATCAGCTCGCCGGGGCCGACCACGGCCAGCATGTTCTCCCGCCCGTCGGGCGAGGTCCGGTGCAGCTTGACCTTGCCCTCGGTGACGACGTACAGCCGGTCCCCGGGGTCGCCCTCGTGGAACAGCGAGTCGCCACGCGCGAGCGTGACCTCCGTCATGGAGGCGCGCAGTTCAGCCGCCTGCTCGTCGTCGAGCGCCGCGAAAAGCGGGGCACGGCGCAGAACGTCGTCCACGAGCTCTCTCCTTGTCGACAGTCGACATCGCCGGGATCTCCCATGATGCACGACGTCTCAAACAGTGCGATCAATCACAAGGATGTCTTATCCACCGGCGCGGACGCGCCCCGGGGGTGCGAGAAGGGTGCGATCGGGTGCGGGTGCGCCCGATTCCTGTCGCCGCACAGAGTATCGACCGCGTATGTCGGTGGCGAGGCTTAGGCTGGCCGGGTGTCAGATACGCCGAGGGTGCAGAAGAAGCGGGCGGCCGGGCCCACCGAACGGGTGACGGCCGGCCGGAATTCCGCTGAGAGCGAACGGACCGCGGTGCAGGCCCCGCCCGTGGCGCTGGTGCGCCGCGCCCGGCGGATCAACCGCGAGCTGGCCGAGGTCTATCCGTACGCCCATCCGGAGCTGGACTTCGAGAATCCCTTCCAGCTGCTGATCGCCACCGTGCTGTCCGCCCAGACCACCGACCTGCGCGTGAACCAGACGACGCCGGCGCTGTTCGCGAAGTACCCCACGCCCGAGGACATGGCCGCCGCCGATCCGGCCGACCTGGAGCAGATCCTCCGGCCGACCGGCTTCTTCCGCGCCAAGGCCCGCTCGGTGCTGGGCCTGTCGACGGCGCTGCGCGACGACTTCGGCGGCGAGGTGCCGAAGAAGCTGGCCGATCTGGTGAAGCTGCCCGGCGTGGGCCGCAAGACCGCCAACGTCGTGCTGGGCAACGCGTACGGGGTGCCCGGCCTCACCGTCGACACGCACTTCGGCCGGCTGTCGCGGCGCTTCGGCTGGACCACCTCGGAGGACCCGGAGAAGGTCGAGCAGGACGTCGCCCGGCTGTTCCCGAAGTCGGACTGGACGATGCTGTCGCACCGGGTGATCTTCCACGGCCGGCGGATGTGCCACGCCCGCAAGCCCGCGTGCGGCGCCTGCCCGATCGCCCACCTGTGCCCGTCCTTCGGCGAGGGCGAGACGGACCCGGAGAAGGCGAAGAAGCTGCTGAAGTACGAGAAGGGCGGCTTCCCCGGCCAGCGGCTGAAGCCCCCGCCGGACTACCCCGGGCAACCCGCGCCCCCGCTGGCCGGGTCATGACCCAGGCCAGGGGCGGCGCGCGGATCTCCGCGGCCGGCGTCCCGTCCTGGCTCGACCCGGTGGCCACGGTCGTCGCGGGCGTGCGCCCCGAGCAGCTGAGCCGCTTCCTGCCGCCGGCCGGCGGCGGCCGTCCCTCGGCCGTGCTGATCCTCTTCGGCGAGGGCGAGCGCGGCCCGGACCTGCTGCTCCTGGAGCGCTCCGCGGCGCTGCGCTCGCACGCCGGCCAGCCGTCGTTCCCCGGCGGCAGCCTCGACCCGGAGGACGGCGATCCGGAGGGCGAGGGCCCGGTGCGGGCGGCGCTGCGCGAGGCCGAGGAGGAGACCGGCCTCGACCCGGCCGGCGTGCAGGTCTTCGGCGTGCTGCCGCGGCTCTACATCCCGGTCAGCGACTTCGCCGTCACGCCCGTGCTGGGCTGGTGGCGCGAGCCGAGCCCGGTGCGGGTGGTGGACCCGGCGGAGACCGCGCGGGTCTTCCGGGTGCCGGTGGCCGACCTCACCGACCCGGCGAACCGGGCGATGCTGGTCCACCCCAGCGGCTTCCGCGGCCCGGCGTTCCTGGTCGAGGGCGCGCTGGTGTGGGGCTTCACCGCGGGCCTGATCGACAAGATCCTGCACTACGCGGGGTGGGAGCGGCCCTGGGACCGCGACCGCACGGTCCCGCTCGGCTGACCCGGCCGCGTCCCGGCCACCCACGCACCGCCTGCACCGCCCGCACCACCCACGCCGCCCACGCCGCCCGCACCGCCTCGCCGTACCGAAGGACCGACGGACCGCCGTACCGACGGACCGCCTTCGTACGATCAGCGGTCCGCGGGCCCGCGGCGACCCCGATCCGGGGGGTGTCCTGGCCGTACCGTCCCGCGTGCTCAGGCGGGCATGAGACCGTTGTGCCCGTGAACGCGCTGGACTTCCTGCTCATCCTCGCCGCTGTCTGGTTCGCCGTGGTCGGCTACCGGCAGGGCTTCGTCGTGGGCATCATGTCGGTGACGGGCTTCCTCGGCGGCGGCCTGGCCGCCATCTATCTGCTGCCCTTGATCTGGGACAAAGCCACCGACGACGCCACGCCGGGCTCGGTCGCGGTGATCTGCGCGGTGGCGATGGTCATCGTGACCGCGTCGGTGGGACAGGCGTTCACCACGCACCTGGGCAACAAGCTGCGCACCCGGATCACCTGGTCGCCGGCCCGCGTCCTGGACGCCGGCGGCGGCGCGCTGGTCAACGTGGTGGCGATGTTGCTGGTGGCGTGGCTGATCGGCACCGCGCTGGCGACCACGACGCTGCCGACGATAGGCCGCGAGGTGCGCTCGTCCAAGGTGCTGCTCGGGGTCTCCGACGTGCTGCCGGCCCAGGCCGACACCTGGTTCGACGACTTCAGCAACGCCCTCGCGCAGAACGGCCTGCCCCAGGTCTTCGGCACCTTCGGCTCCGAGCCGATCACCTCGGTGCCGCCGCCGGACCCCGCGCTGGCGAACAGCAAGGTGGTGGCCGAGTCCCGCGACAGCATCGTGAAGATCGTCGGCACCGCGCCGGGCTGCGGCAAGATCCTGGAGGGCTCGGGCTTCGTCTTCGCGCAGGACCGGGTGATGACCAACGCGCACGTGGTCGGCGGCGTGACCGACCCGCGGGTGCAGATCGGCGGCCGGGGCCGGCAGTACGACGCGCGCGTGGTGCTCTACGACTGGCAGCGCGACATCGCGGTGCTGGACGTGCCGAACCTGAACGCGCCCAAGCTCGACTTCACCACCGGCCCCGAGCACTCGCGCGACGACGCGATCGTGGCCGGCTTCCCGGAGAACGGCCCGTTCGACGTGCGGGCGGCCCGTATCCGCAGCCGGATCGAGGCCGGCGGCCCGGACATCTACCACCGCGGCACGGTGCACCGCGACGTGTACTCGATCTACTCCACCGTCCGGCAGGGCAACTCCGGCGGCCCGCTGCTCACGCCGGACGGCCAGGTGGCCGGCGTGGTCTTCGCCAAGTCGCTGGACGACTCCAACACCGGATACGCGCTGACCGCCGACGAGGTGCGCGAGGACGCGGCGCAGGGGCGTGCGGCGACGCAGCGGGTGGACACCCAGGGCTGCGCGCTGTGAGGAACGCGCCGCACGGCGCGGGTCCCGCGGATCGGCCGCGGGCCGGCGCGGGCCGGGCGCGGTTCGGCGCGGGCCGGCCGCTCGTCAGTCGCGTACGTGCCGTAGCCGGGCGCTGACCCAGCGGGCCCGGCGGCCGAGGATGCTCGGGATGCCGAGGCGGCCCTGCCCGGGCGGCAGTACGGCGAGGGGCGCCGCCCGATCGGCGGTGGAGATGCGGCGGCGATTGCGCGATACGTCACGGTAGTCGTGCGTCCAACCCATACCGACCAACGTGCCCGCGCCCCTTGGTCGGTAATCGCCGTTTCGTGGTCCAGTTGGCCTATGCGTCCGGCATTTTGACGATCGTTCGACAGTCATATGTACGCGTGTGAACGTGTGTCACCGGATGAGGTCAGCGATCCGGTTCCGGGTCCTTCAACCAGTTGATCAGCTCGGCGGAGAAGGCGGCCGGGTCCTCCTCCTGGGGGAAGTGGCCGAGCCCGTCGAACAGCCGCCAGCGGTACGGCGCCTCGACGTACTCCCCGCTGCCGGCCACGTACCGGGTGGCGATCGCCGGGTCGAGCGAGCCGTGCATCTGCAGGGTGGGCACCCGGACCGGGCGCTTCATCCGGCGGTTGAACTGGATGCCGTCGGGGCGGACCATCGAGCGCACCATCCAGCGGTACGGCTCCACGGCGCAGTGCGCGGTGGACGGGATCTGCATGGCCCGGCGGTAGACGTCGACCGACTCCTCGTCGGGCAGGCTCGGGCCCGACCACTGCTGCACCAGCTCGCCGACCAGCGCGGAGTCCTCCGCGGTCAGCCGCCGTTCGGGGATCCACGGCCGCTGGAAGCCCCAGATGTAGCCGCCGGACCTGCTCTGCCGCAGATCGGTGAGCATCGCGGCGCGCCAGCGGCGCGGGTGCGGCATGGAGCTGACGGCGAGCCGGCGGACCAGCTTGGGCCGCATGGCGGCCGCGGTCCAGGCGAGGTAGCCGCCCAGGTCGTGGCCGACGAGCGCGGCGTCGGGCTCGCCGAGCGAGCGGATCACGCCGGTGATGTCGAGCGCGAGGTTCGGCGGGTCGTAGCCGCGGGGCGTACGGTCGCTGCCGCCGACCCCGCGCAGGTCCATCGCGACCGCGCGGAAGCCGGCGTCGGCGAGCGCCGTCAGCTGGTGCCGCCAGGTCCACCAGAACTGCGGGAAGCCGTGCAGCAACAGCACCAGCGGGCCGTCGCCCAGCTCCGCGATGTGGAAGCGCGCGCCGTTGGCGGCCACGTCGCGGTGCGTCCAGGGCCCCTCGACCCGGGGCACCGACGGGCGGCCCCGGCCGGAACTGCCGGAGGGACCGCGCGACCCGACGGTGAGGTTCATGCCCCGAAGCGTGTCACATCTCGCCGTCCGCCGGGGCGTGGGAGGTCAGGAGCGGCCCGGCGCGGCGTCCTCGGCGGCGGGCGGGGTGTCCCCGGCGGCGACGGCCAGGGTGGCGCCGGAGCCGGACGAGGTGATCGCCACGGTCCCGGTCCCGCCGCTCTTGGCCGGCAGCTCGCGCGGGTGCGGCTTGGCCTTCTGCAGCACCGCGGCGGTCTGCTTGGCCGAGGCGATGGTCCGCTCGGGCTTCTTGACCTTCTTGAAGCGGCCGATGCCGACCAGCGCGAGGATGCCGGCCAGCAGCATGAACGCCCCGAAGACGATCAGGAACGACCAGCCGAGGGTGATGCCCAGCGCGTGGATGCCGTAGGCGCTGGCGAAGCTGAGCATCGGCACGGCGAAGAACAGCAGCGCCAGTGCCGTCACGAACGCGCCGCTGCCCACCGCCGCCCGCTTGGCGTCCTGCCGGATCTCCGCCTTGGCCAGGGCGATCTCGTCGTGCACCAGGGCGGACAGCTCCGCCGTGGCGGAGGCGAACAACTGGCCGAGGCTGCGCTCGTCACCGTTCGAGGCTGCGCTCATCTCGCGTCCTCCGTCGTGTGGGTCGGTACGGATCGGTTGCCGGCGGTGGTCTCCGGTCGTCACTAGATCATGCCTTACGTGTCGTCAGCATGGCCCGCCTCCCCGCCCGGCGGGGCGAGCCTGCGGTCCATGTCACGTCCCAGGTGGTGCGCGTCGGTCACGTCGACCGCCTCGGTCACGTCGACCGCTTCCGCCCCGGCCGGCGCCCGGTAGGCGTTGTCGCGGAGCTTGAGCAGACAAGCCGCCGCGACCGCGGCGATCACCGAGCCGACCAGCACCGCGGCCTTGGCCTCGCCGGCCAGCGCGGGGTCGTCGTCGAAGGCCAGTTCGGCGATCAGCAGCGAGACGGTGAAGCCGATGCCGGCCAGCACCGCGACCGCCAGCACGTCCGGCCACACCAGATCCGCGCCCAGCCGGGCACGGGTGAAGCGGGCGGCCAGCCACGCGCCGCCGAAGACGCCGAGCGCCTTGCCCAGCACCAGGCCGAGCACGACGCCGAGGGTCTCGGGCCGCTGGAAGACCTCGCGCAGCGAGCCGCCCGAGATCGTCACGCCCGCCGAGAACAGCGCGAACAGCGGCACCGCGACGCCCGCGGACAGCGGCCTGACGAGGTGTTCGACGCGCTCGCCCGGCGTGTGCTCCTCGCCCGGCCGGGGCGTGCAGCGCAGCATCAGGCCCATCGCGACGCCGGAGATCGTGGCGTGCACCCCGCTGTTGGCGGTCAGCCCCCAGATCACCACGGCCAGCGGCACGTAGACCCACCAGCCGTGCACCCCCGCGCGCAGCAGCGCCCAGAACAGCACCAGGCCGCCGATCGCGCCGAGCAGCGCGGTGATGTCGATGGTCGAGGTGAAGAAGAACGCGATGATCAGGATGGCGAACAGGTCGTCGACGACGGCCAGGGTGAGCAGGAACGCGCGCAGCGCGGCCGGCAGCGCGGTGCCGATGACGGCGAGCACGGCGAGCGCGAAGGCGATGTCGGTGGCGGTCG
Organism: Streptomyces sp. IBSBF 3018; assembly: GCA_050613715.1. Taxonomy (GTDB): domain Bacteria; phylum Actinomycetota; class Actinomycetes; order Streptomycetales; family Streptomycetaceae; genus Actinacidiphila. The sequence goes on along the minus strand of JAJSZB010000194.1, from coordinate 3,330 downwards.
GGATCGCCCAGCCCTTGAGCGAGCCGCCGCCCGCCGCGGCCGTCACCGCGTAGACGACCGCGGGCGCGGCCATCCCGCACAGCGCCGCGACCACGGGGAGCACGGCGGCCGCGGCCTCGCGCAGTTCGCCGACGACGAGTTCGCGCTTGAGCTCGACGCCGGCGACGAAGAAGAAGACGGTCAGCAGGCCGTCGGCCGCCCAGTGCGCCACCGACAGGTGCAGGCCGAGCGCGGCGGGGCCGAGGTGGTGGTGGCTGACCGCCTCGTAGTCGTGCTGGTCGGTGTTGGTCCAGATCAGCGCGGCCAGCGCGGCGAGCAGCAGCAGGAGGCCGCCGACGGTCTCGGCACGCAACGCGTCAGCGACGAACGCCCGCTCGGGCAGCGGGAGCCGGTCCAGCAGGACCGTGGCGCGGCGGCGCGGCCGGGGTTGATCGGTCACGGGTCGTCCTCCTGCGGCGACCCTACGTCGGTACGCGCGTCCCCGCAGCCGGGATATTGCCCAGCTGCGGGGACGGGCCGGCTCAGTCCTCGCTGGGTGCGGAGGGGAGTTTGCTCTGGATGAGGTCCATCACGGATGAGTCGGTGAGTGTGGTGACGTCGCCCAGTTCGCGGTTCTCGGCGACGTCGCGGAGCAGTCGGCGCATGATCTTGCCGGAGCGGGTCTTGGGCAGTTCGGAGACGACCAGGATGCGTTTGGGCTTGGCGATCGGGCCGAGGGTCTTGCCGACGTGGTCGCGCAGTGTGGCGGCCAGGTCCGTGCTGTCCTGGGCGGTGCCGCGCAGGATGACGAAGGCGACGATGGCCTGGCCGGTGGTCTCGTCGGTGGCGCCGACGACCGCGGACTCGGCGACCTTGGGGTGCGAGACCAGTGCGGACTCGACCTCGGTGGTGGAGATGTTGTGGCCGGAGACCAGCATGACGTCGTCGACCCGGCCGAGCAGCCAGATGTCGCCGTCGTCGTCCTTCTTCGCGCCGTCGCCGGCGAAGTAGCGGCCGGGGAAGCGGGACCAGTAGGTGTCCAGGTAGCGCTGGTCGTCGCCCCAGATGGTGCGGAGCATCGACGGCCAGGGCTCGGTCAGCACCAGGTAGCCGCCGGAGCCGTTGGGCACCTCGTTGGCCTCGTCGTCCACGACGGTGGCGGCGATGCCGGGCAGCGGGGTCTGCGCGGAGCCGGGCTTGGTCGCGGTGACGCCCGGCAGCGGGCTGATCATCATCGCGCCGGTCTCGGTCTGCCACCAGGTGTCCACGATCGGGGTCGTGCCGGAACCGATGTGCTCGCGGTACCAGATCCACGCCTCGGGGTTGATCGGCTCGCCGACGCTGCCCAGCACCCGCAGGCTGCTCAGGTCGAACTTCGCGGGGATGTCGTCGCCCCACTTCATGAACGTGCGGATCGCGGTGGGCGCGGTGTAGAGGATCGTCACACCGTACTTCTGCACGATCTCCCAGAACCGGCCCTGGTGGGGGGTGTCCGGGGTGCCCTCGTAGATGACCTGGGTGGCGCCGTTGGACAGCGGCCCGTAGACGATGTACGAGTGGCCGGTGACCCAGCCGATGTCGGCGGTGCACCAGTAGACGTCGGTCTCCGGCTTGAGGTCGAAGACGGCGTGGTGGGTGTAGCTGGCCTGGGTGAGGTAGCCGCCGCAGGTGTGCAGGATGCCCTTGGGCTTACCCGTCGTGCCGGAGGTGTAGAGGATGTAGAGCGGGTGCTCGGCGTCGAACGGCTGCGGGGTGTGCTCGGCGGACTGCCGGCCGGTGATCTCGTGCCACCACACGTCGCGACCCTCGCTCCAGGCGACGTCCTGGCCGGTGCGGCGCACCACCAGCACGTGCTCGACCTGCGGGGTGCGCGAGACCGCGTCGTCGATGGCGGGCTTGAGCGCGGACGGCTTGCCGCGGCGGTAGCCGCCGTCGGCGGTGATGACGAGCTTGGCGTCGGCGTCGTCGATGCGGGAGGCCACCGCGTCGGCGGAGAAGCCGCCGAAGACCACCGAGTGCGGGGCGCCGATCCGGGCGCAGGCGAGCATCGCCACGACCGCCTCGGGGATCATCGGCAGGTAGATCGCGACCCGGTCGCCGGCCGCGACGCCCAGCTCGGTCAGCGCGTTGGCGGCGCGGCTGACCTCGTCCTTCAGCTCGGCGTACGTGATCGCGCGGCTGTCGCCCGGCTCGCCCTCGAAATGCAGCGCGACACGGTCGCCATGGCCGGCCTCGACATGGCGGTCGACGCAGTTGTACGCCACGTTCAGCTCGCCGTCGGCGAACCACTTCGCGAACGGCGGGTTCGACCAGTCGAGTGTCTGGGTCGGCTCGGTGGCCCAGCTCAGGCGCCGGGCCTGCTCGGCCCAGAAACCCAGCCGGTCGGCCGCGGCCTGTTCGTACGCGGCCGCGGTGACATTGGCCGCGGACGCAATCTCGGCCGGGGGAGCGAAGCGCCGCTCCTCCTTCAGCAGGTTCGCCAGGCTCTCGTTGGTGCTCACGCCAGCTCCTTGTCAGGGTGTCCCAGATGTCCCGGCACTACCTCACCAGTCCCGCGCTGCCGTGACAAGGGCTCACCGCAAAAAATGGTTTAGACCTTTGTGGCGGGACGCCGGGGTACGGGGGCGGGCGCGGCGGGATCGGGACCGACGGCGCGGAACTCGCCGGTGGCCCGGTCGAGCGTGTACGCCTGCGCCTCGGCGACGTGGAAGTACATGCCGTGGAGCGCGAGCCGGCCCTCGCGCAGCCCGCGGGCCACGCTCGGATGGGCCGTCAGATGGTCCAACTGGGTGATGACGTTGACGAGCGCGAGGTGCTCCAGCTCGTCGGCGACCGGGCGGTCGGCGAGGGAAGCGAGGGAGGCGCAGGAGGCTCCGGAGGTGAGGGGGACAGCGGGGGCAGCGGCGGCGGTGAGCCGGGCCAGGCTGGGGCGGCCGTGGCGCAGCCAGCGCGCGAGGGGCGTGGGCTGCCCGGCGGCGGGCGCGTCGCGTTCGGCGAGCAGCGCCTGCATCGCGCCGCAGCCGGAGTGGCCGCAGACCGTGATGCCGGAGACCCGGAGGACGTCGACCGCGTACTCGACGGCGGCGGCCACCGAGTCGCAGGAGGCGTCGGCGCCGGGCGGCGGCACCATGTTGCCGATGTTCCGCACGGTGAACAGGTCACCGGGGCCGCTCGACGTGATCATGCTGGTGACCAGCCGGGAGTCGGCGCAGGTCAGGAAGAGCCGGCCGGGCCGCTGCCCCTCGCGCGCGAGCCGCGCGAGCTCCGCGCGGACCAGCGGCGCGGTGTGCTGCTGGAAGGCGCTGACGCCGCCGAGGAGTTCGACGTCGACGGGGGCGGCGGGGGGGGGGG
>JAJSZB010000193.1:0-12728 GCA_050613715.1 Streptomyces sp. IBSBF 3018 | reverse complement strand
CGTCCCACCGGCCCCCCTCGGACCCGCCGGCGGGGGCGTCCGACGCCAGGCTGGGGACCGTGCCGCGGACGCGGGTCCGGCGTGTGGGGGAAGTGCGGGAGTGGCCGCGGTCGTTCGTGGAACGGCTGAGCGCGCCGCGGCCCGGGCCCGGCGTGCGGGACGTCGTACGGCTGGTGCGGGAGTGCGCGGTGCGGCCGCCGGAGCGGGCGCTGGAGGACGCCGCGCTGCTGCCGGTCGCGCCGGGGCCGCTGCCGCAGGCGGGGCCCGGGGACGTGGCCGTCACCTGGGCCGGGCACGCGAGCTGGGTGCTGCGGATCGGGGGCCTGACCGTCCTCACCGACCCGGTGTGGTCCCGCCGCATCCCCGGCACGCCCGCCCGGATCACGCCGGTCGGCGTGCCGTGGAGCGCGCTGCCGCCGGTCGACGCCGTGGTGATCAGCCACAACCACTACGACCACCTGGACGCGCCGACGATCCGGCGGCTGCCCCGGGACACCGCGTGCTTCGTGCCCGCCGGCCTCGGCGCGTGGTTCCGGCGGCGCGGCTTCACCCGTGTGACCGAGCTGGACTGGTGGGAGGCGGCCGAGTACCGCGGCGTCCGCTTCGACTTCGTGCCCGCGCACCACTGGAGCCGGCGCACCCTCACCGACCTGTGCAGGTCGCTGTGGGGCGGCTGGGTGCTCGCGGACGGCGCGGGACGCCGCGTCTACTTCGCCGGGGACACCGGCTACGGCCGCTGCTTCGCCGACATCGGCCGCGCCCACCCCGGCATCGACCTGGCACTGCTGCCGATCGGGGCGTACGCGCCGCGCTGGATGCAGCGCACCGTGCACACCGACCCCGAGGAGGCGGTGCGGGCGTTCACCGATCTCGGCGCGGCGGCGATGGCGCCGATGCACTGGGCGACGTTCCTGCTGTCCGGCGAGCCGCCGCTGGAGCCGCTGCTGCGGCTGCGCGCCGCCTGGACCGCGGCCGGGCTGCCCGAACACGCCCTGTGGGACCTGCCGGTGGGCGGCTCACGCGTGCTGTGAGGGCCGGTTCGGCGCGAGCCCGCCGACGGGTACGCCGGCCGGTTCCACGCCCGCGAGCCTGCCGGCCCCTTCGAGCGCGACCGGGCGGCCTCGTACGGCGCGGCCTCGTACGGCGCGGCCTCGGAGACCGCGGGCCTCAGGCGCTGTGCGCGTCCGGGTCGTAGTCGCCCTGGCACGCGGGCCCGGCGCCCGGGCGGGCGCCTCCACCCCGCCGCTCGCCGTCGCCCTTGCGCGCGCCGCCCTCGTCCTGCCGCCGCGTCCCCCGCAGCCGCCGTACCACCGCCGGCCCCGCCGCGATCGCGAAGGTCAGCCCGATCGCCAGCACGACGCCCTGCCACGGCTCGGGGAAGAGCGAGCCGCCGAGGATGCCGATCAGCTGGTAGGCCGCCGCCCAGGCCAGACACGCGACGATGTCGCCGCGCACGAACCGCCGCAGCGGCATCTCCGCGAGCAGGCACGCCACCATCACCGGCAGCCGGCCGGCCGGGATCAGCCGGGACAGCACCAGCACCGCCGCGCCGTGCTCGTCCAGCCGCTGCTCCGCCCGCTCCAGCGTGGTGTCGTCCACCCGCTCCTGCAGCCGGTGCAGCCACCGCGAGCCGCCGCGCGAGCGGACCCCGCGCAGCCCCAGCCAGTACAGCGCGACGTCGCCGAGGAAGGCCGCGAAGGACGCCACCGCGAAGACGAACGCCAGCGCCACCGGCTCGGTCTGGTGGAAGGCCACCACCGCGGCACTGGAGACCAGCGCGCCGGTCGGCACCACGGGCACCAGCGAGCCCAGCACCACCAGCAGGAAGAGCGTCGGGTAGCCGATGGCCGACTGGGCGCCCTGCGAGGGCGGCGGATTCGCGGCGGCGGACGCGAGGATGCCGATCATCCGGCGCTCTCCCGTCCCGCGGCGGCCACCTGCACGCTCTCGCCGTGCTCCAGCCGGTGCACGGCGATGCCCGGTGCGACCTGCGCGGCGATCCGCGCGAACTCCCGGCCCGGCGCGTGGAACTCGTGCGGCCGGACCGCGTCCATGCCGATCGGCCAGTACGTGCCGTAGTGCACCGGCACCGCGGCGCGCGGCGCGAGGTCGGCCAGCGCGCGGGCGGCGCGGCCCGCGTCCAGGTGGCCGTGGCCGAGGAACGGCCCCCAGCCGCCGACCGGCAGCAGCGCGACGTCGCACGGCCCGACCGCCTCGGCCATGCCGTCGAACAGCCCGGTGTCACCGGCGAAGTACGTACGGGCCTCGCCCTCCAGGACGTAGCCGAGCGCCTGGACCCGCTGCCGTCCGTACGGCAAGCGGCGGCCGTCGTGCGCGGCCGGCACCGCCCTGACGGTCAGTTCGCCGAAGGTCCTGCTGTCGCCTGCCGACAGCTCCTCCAGCCGCAGCCGGCCGGCCAGCCGGCGCAGGCCCGGTACGGCGGCCCGGGCGCCGCGCGGCAGCAGCACCGTGGTGCCGTCGGCGAGCCGCGACAGCGAGCCCAGGTGCAGGTGGTCGGCGTGCAGATGGGAGACGAGCACCACCTCGGCGCGGGCCGCGCCGGGCGGCGGCAGCGCGCCGCGCCGCCTGCGCAGGTGGGCCAGGCGCCGCGCGAACAGCGGGTCGGTGAGCACGGTCACCCCCGAGTCCCGCACGGTCACCGTGGCATGGCCCCACCACGTGATCTCCACCGCCACCGCGCCCCTGCCCTTCCGCCGTGCGGACCCCAGGGTCCGCGTCCGCCCAACGTTCCGCCATGGCGTCCGCGCCCGGTCCTGCGCGACCGCGGGGTCCGCCCCGCCGTACCGCCTGCCCGTACACGCCGGGCGTACCCCCGCCGCGCGCCCGGCGGGCGCCAGCTCCGCAGGTCCGAGGGTATGCCCAACCGTGATCGGGCCGCACCGCGCGGTGTGGCAGTGTGGGGGCGTGCCTCAGCCGGGAGTGAGTCGGAGACGGGCCGCGGGCCGGAGCGCTCTGCGGGCCGTGGGCCGCGTGCTCGCGGTGTGGGCGGTCGCCTCGGCGACCCTGGCCCTGCTGGCGTGGGTGCTGCCGGACTTCCGCATCGAGTCGCCGGACGGCGGCAGCCCGACCCAGATCGCGGTCACCGCGGCGATCGGCGCCGGCGCCTTCGGCGTGCTCAGCGCGCTGGTCTGGCCGCTGATCGTGCGCGCGCTGCTGCTGGTGCCCGCGCTGGTGCTGGGCGCCCTGGTGTTCTTCCTCAACGGCTCGCTGCTGCTGATCGCCTTCCGGGTGACCCCCGGCGGCCCGGGCGGCGTCGGCATGGCGACCGCCGTGGTCATCGCCGCGGTGATGTCGGCGTCGTCCTCGGCGGCGAGCACCGCGCTCGCGGTGCGCGACGACGCCGCGTACGGCCGCAGGCTCGCCCGGCTGGCCGGGCGCCGGGCCCAGCACGCCGACGAACTCCCGCCGCCGGACGGCCCAGGCACGGTCTTCCTCCAGCTCGACGGCGTCGGCCACGACGTGCTGCGCGACGCGCTCACCGGCCGCCCGCCGACGATGCCGACCGTGGCCGACTGGTACGGCGACAGCCACCGGCTCGTGGAGTGGCGCACCGACTGGAGCAGCCAGACCGGCGCCAGCCAGCTGGCGATCCTGCACGGCAGCAACCACGACGTGCCGGCCTTCCGCTGGTACGAGAAGGAGACCGGGCAGGTCATGGTCTGCAACCGGCCGTCCAGCGCGGCCGAGCTGGAGCGGCGCGCGGTGGCCCGTACCGGATCGCCCGGGCTGCTGGCCGACGACGGCGCCTCCCGCGGCAACCTCTTCACCGGCGGCGCCGAGCAGTCCGCGCTGGTGATGTCGGTCGCCGTGCGCGCCGGGACGTTCAGCCGGTCGCGCTCGGGCTACTTCGCCTACTTCTCCGACCCGGCCCACGCGGTGCGCACCGCCTGGTCGTTCAGCGCGGAGGTGTGCCGGGAGGTCATCGAGTCCAGCGCGTCGCGGCTGCGCCGGGACCGGCCGCGGATCAAGCGCGGCGGGCTGTACCCGCTGCTGCGCGCGTTCGCCACCGTCGTCGAGCGCGATGTCGCGGTGGCCGCGGTGATCGGCGACATGCTGGCCGGCCGCCGCGTGGTCTACGCCGACCTGGTCGCCTACGACGAGGTCGCGCACCACTCGGGCCCGCGCAGCAGGGACGCCCGCAAGGTGCTGGCCCGCCTGGACCGTTCGGTGCGGCTGATCGCCGACGCGGCCCGGTACGCGCCGCGCGGCTACCGGTTCGTGCTGCTGTCGGACCACGGGCAGAGCGCGGGGGAGACGTTCGAGGGCGCGTACGGCGTCACGCTGCGGGAACTGGTGCGCGCCGGCTGCGGGCTGGCCGACGGGACGGCGGCGGGGGCGGAAGGGCGCGAGCGCGGGCGGAAGCCCGGCCGTGGCCGCGGGAGCGCTCACCGGCGGCGCGGCGGGGCCGAGGCGCGCGCGGCGGCCCGCTCGGCGCTGCGGCGGCCCGAGCGCGGACGCGGCGCGGAGGAGGCGGAGTGCGCCGGCCCGCCGTCCGAGCCGGTGGTGCTGGCCTCGGGCAACCTCGGCCTGGTCTCGTTCCCCGACATCGAGGGCCGGGCGACGCTGGAGGAGATCAGCTGCCGCAGCCCCGAACTGCTGCCCGCGCTCACCGGGCACCCCGGCATCGGCTTCGTGCTGGTGCGCGGACCGCACGGGCCGCTGGTGCTCGGCCGCGACGGCGGCGAGCACGAACCCGCGACCGGCCGGGTCAGGCAGCCGGACCCGCTGGCGCCGTTCGGGCCCGGCGCGGCGGCCGCGGTGCTGCGCGCCGACGCCTTCCCGCACACCGCGGACCTGATGGTCAACTCCGCGGTCGACCCGGCGACCGGCGCGGTGCACGCCTTCGAGGAGCAGGCCGGCTCGCACGGCGGCCTCGGCGGCCCGCAGTCCCGGCCGTTCCTGCTGCACCCCGTGGAGCTCGCGGTGGGGGAGGAGCCGCTGGTCGGCGCGGAGGCGCTGCACGGGCTGTTCCGCGGCTGGCTCGCCCGCGCGACGCCGGACCGCCGCCCGGTCGCGGCGGCCGACCGTACGGCTCCGGGCCATGCTATGGGTCGCGCTCCGGGCCGCGCCCCGAAACCCGTCCCGGACTCCTGCGGGGACTCCTGTGAGGACTCCTGTGGTGAGCAGGACGCGCCCGACTCCGTACCCCTGGGCGAATCGTCAACTGCGGGTTGACGACACAGCATCGTCAACCTAACGTTGACGTATGACTCAGCAACCCGTGCGACTCGACGACCTCATCGACTACGTCAAGCAGCAGCACCCCGGCAGCGACCCGCTCGCGGACCTGGAGCACGCCGTCACCGTCGGCTCCCACCTCGGCGAGGTGGCCGACCACCTCATCGGGCACTTCGTCGACCAGGCCCGCAGGGCCGGCGCCTCCTGGACCGAGATCGGCCGCCACATGGGCGTCAGCAAGCAGGCCGCGCAGAAGCGGTTCGTGCCCAAGGTGCCCGAGGACCTCGACCTCGACGTCGAGGGCAGCTTCAGCCGGTTCACCCCGCGCGCCCGCAAGGCCGTGGAGGCCGCGCAGGAGGAGGCCCGCACGGCCCGGCACGGCAGCGTCGAACCGGAGCACCTGGTGCTCGGACTGCTGCGCCAGGAGGGGACCTTCGCCTACCGCGCCATCACCGAGCAGGGCGCGGAGCCCGACGCGGTACGCGCGGCGGTCGCCACGCAGGGACAGGAGGGCGAGCCGCTCACCGGGAACCTCCCGGTCGGCGCCGCCGCGAAGAAGACCCTGCAACTGGTGCTGCGCGAGGCGCTGCGCCTCGGCCACAACTACATCGGCACCGAGCACATCCTGCTCGGCGTCCTCAGCGACGAGCAGGACAGGTGCGCCGTCGCCCTGACCGCACTCGGCGTCACGCACGACGCGACCGAGCGGTGGGTGCTCGACCAGCTCTCCCGCATCCCCGGCTGACCGCGGACGCGGGCAACGCAGCGCGGTCCGCCCATCGCGCCCGCGAGCATCCCGCCGCGGACCGCGGAGGATCCGCCCGGGGCCGGCGGACCGTCACGTCTCCTTGCGCAGCGCCAGCAGCCGGTACACCGGGTCGGCGCGCGGCACGTCCGGATCGGGCAGCGTCAGCAGCCGCCCGGCCAGCGCCGCCGCCGACGCCGCGTCCAGCCGCAGCGCCGAGGAGAAGTAGCCCCGGGTCACGTCCTCGGCGACCCTGGCCGGCGTCCTGCCCTGCCCGTGGCCGGTGAACCGCGCCTCGCCGGCCCGCCGCAGCCCGTGCTCCGAGGCCACCGCCACCACCCGGGACTGCGCGTCGTACGCCCGGCGCACCCGGTACGGCGCCAGCAGCCGGTCCACGTCGCTGTCCGTGTCGTGCCCGGCGTCCTTGTCGACCGTGGTCACGAACGTCCCGCCGGGCCGCAGCACCCGCGCGCACTCGGCGATCACCGCGGGCGCGTCCGGTATCAGATGCAGCAGCCACACCGCGCTCACCGCGTCCAGCGACCCGTCGGCGAACGGCAGCCGTCTGCTGTCGCCCAGCGCGAGCCCGCCGCCGATCCGCAGCGCCGCGACCCGCGCCATGCCGATCGACACGTCCACCCCGTACACCCGCAGCCCCGGGCGGGTCAGCCGCTCGCTGACCAGGCCCGTACCGCAGCCCACGTCCAGCAGGGTCCTCGCGCGCTCCGGCACCAGGGCGAGCACCGCCCTGGCGGCGGACCGCGCCCGCGGAACTCCCCCGCGCGTCGCGTCGTAACGCGCCGCCTCCACGTCGTAGTCCAGCATGTGGGACATGCTAGGGGCCCCGGATGAACGGCGGCCGACCCGCCGTCTTGCGCCCCGGTTACGGGCGAAGCGGCCCAGGGGCCCGGCGCTCCCCGGTGTGCGCTCCGGCGCGGCGACCCGCGCGACGGTCCCCGCCGCCGCGGCCCCGGTCCGGCCTCAACCCCGGTACAGCGCCTCGATCTCGTCCGCGTACACCGTCTCGATCACCCGGCGCTTGAGCTTCAGCGACGGCGTCAGCGTGCCGCGCTCCTCGGAGAAGTGCGTGCCCAGGATGCGGAAGGTGCGGATGGACTCCGCCTGCGAGACCAGGGTGTTGGCGGCCACCACCGCCCGCCGGATCTCCAGTTCGAGCTCCGGGTCGCGCACCAGCTGAGCGGGCGTCATCGGCGCCTTGCCGCGCATCGTCAGCCAGTGCGCGACCGCGTCCGGGTCCAGCGTGATCAGCGCGGCCACGTACGGCCGGTTGTTGCCGACCGCGACGCACTGCCCGACCAGCGGATGCCCGCGCACCTTCTCCTCCAGCACCACCGGCGAGACGCTCTTGCCGCCGCTGGTCACCAGGATCTCCTTCTTGCGCCCGGTGATGGTGAGGTAGCCGTCCTCGTCCAGCGCGCCGAGGTCGCCGGTGGCCAGCCAGCCGTCGTGCAGCACCTCGTCGGTGGCCTTGTCGTTGTTGAGGTAGCCGCCGAAGACCTGGCCGCCCTTCAGCCAGATCTCGCCGTCCTCGGCGATCAGCACGGTGGTGCCCGGCACCGGCAGGCCCACGGTGCCGAACCGGGTCTGCTCCGGCGGGTTCGCGGTGGCCGCGGCGGTGGTCTCGGTCAGCCCGTAGCCCTCGTAGATCGTCACGCCCGCGCCGCTGAAGAACAGCCCGAGCCTGCGGTCCATCGCCGAGCCGCCGGAGATGCCGTGCCGCACCCGGCCGCCCAGCGCCTCGCGCACCTTGCTGTAGACCAGCTTGTCGTACAACTGGTGCTGCATCCGCAGCCCGGCGCTCGGGCCCGGGCCGGTGCCGAAGGCGCGCGCCTCCATCGCCTCGGCGTGCCGCACCGCGATCTCCACCGCCTTGTCGAACGGCCCGAGCCTGCCGCTCGCCTCGGCCTTGCGGCGCGCGCCCTGGAAGACCTTCTCGAAGACGTACGGCACCGCCAGCACGAAGGTCGGCCGGAACGACGCCAGCGACGGCATCACGTCGACCGCCGCCATGCTCGGCTGGTGGCCCAGCCGGATGCGGGCCCGTACCGCCGCCACCTCGACCATCCGGCCGAAGACGTGCGCCAGCGGGAGGAACAGCAGTGTGGACGGCTCCTCGCCCGGCTTGTTGGCGAACACCGGCTCCCAGCGGGCCACCACGTTGTCCGTCTCCGCCATGAAGTTGGCGTGCGTGATCACACAGCCCTTGGGCCGGCCGGTGGTGCCGGAGGTGTAGATGACGGTGGCCACCGCGTCCGGGGTGACCGCGAGCCGGTGCCGCTCCACCACGTCGTCCCCGATGTGCCGCCCGGCCAGGGTCAGTTCGGTCACGCAGTCCGAGTCCAGCTGCCAGAGCCTGGTCAGCCGGGGCAGCTCGTCCACCGCCGCGCCGACCGTCATCGCGTGGTCCTCGTGCTCCACGATCGCGGCCACCGCGTCGGAGTCGTGCAGCATCCACCGCACCTGCTCGGAGGACGAGGTGGGGTAGACCGGCACCGACTGCGCGCCGATCGCCCACAGCGCGAAGTCGAACAGCGTCCACTCGTAGCGGGTGCGGGACATGATGGCGACCCGATCGCCGAACCTGATGCCCTCCGCCAGCAGCCCCTTGGCGACCGCGACCACCTCGTCACGGAACTGCGCGGCGGTCACGTCGTGCCAGCCGCCCTCCCCGTCCGCGCGTCCGAGCACCACCTGGTCGGGGCTCTGCTCGGCGTTGCCGAACACGGCATCCGCCAAGCCACCGGCCTGAGGCGTGGTGACCAGTGGAGGAACGGTGAACTGACGCAAGAGGTGTGCTCCTAGGACCGCGCTGTGCGGGCCCGTAAGCTACCCGATCCCCCACGGGAACGGGAGGGCACCCGACAACGCCCGGCAAAACGGGAGAAGTTGCTGGTCGCAGGCCATGGAACCGGTGCGGGAGCGCGATCGCGGGGCGCGGCGGCACGCTCCGGTACCCGGCACGGGGAGGGGATCTCCACCAAATCTGCCCGCCCCTGTCACGGTCGCTCCACTCCCTGGGGTCTCATCTGCATCTTTCGCCACACCGCTCACCGGAGATCGGACGCCCGGGCAGGGGTCGGGAGTGCGGTCGCGGGCGCTCCGAGCGGGTCGGAGCAGGGGCCGGGAGAGCGGCTGCCGGTGCCCCGAGCGGGTCAGGGAAGCGGGCGGTGCAGCCGGTCGCCGCCGGCGAGGATCGCGTCGGCGAGCGCGTCCGCGGCCTGCTGCGTGGTGGACCTCCGCCGGCCGTGCAGCAGCACGAAGTCCACCGAGCCGAGTTCGGGCAGCCCCGAGCGCGCGGGCAGCCGCGCGAGACCCTGCGGGACGAGCCCCTGGGTGTGCGCCATCACGCCGAGCCCGGCGTGCGCGGCCGCGACCAGACCGCTGAGCGAGCCGCTGGTGCAGACCACCCGCCAGGGTCTGCCGTGCCGTTCGAGCACCTCGAACGCGCGGGCCCGGGTGATGCCTGGCGGCGGGTAGACGATGAGCGGCACCGGGCGCCGCGGGTCCAGCCGCAGCCGCTCGCCGCCGATCCACACCAGCTTGTCCCGCCACACCAGCCGGCCCGGGCCGTCCGGGCCGTCCCGCTTGGCCAGGCACAGGTCCAACCGCCCCGCGTCCAGCATCCGGTGCAGGGTGCCGGACAGCTCGACGGTCAGCTCCAGGTCCACCTCGGGGTGTTCGCGCCGGAAACCGGCCAGGACCTCAGGCAGCCTGGTCAGCACGAAGTCCTCCGAGACCCCGAAGCGCACCCGCCCGCGCAGCCGGGTGCCGGCGAAGAAGCCGGCGGCGCGCTCGTTGGCCTCCAGGATCGTCCGGGCGAAGCCGAGCATCGCCTCGCCGTCCTCGGTCAGCTCCACGCCGTGCGTGTCCCGCGCGAACAGCCGGGCGCCGGCCGCATCCTCCAGCCGGCGCACCTGCTGGCTCACCGTGGACTGCCGCACGCCGAGCCGCTGGGCCGCCTGGGTGAAGCTCAGCGTCTGCGCGACGGCGAGGAAGGTCCGCAGCTGCACGGGATCGAACACGACGCCCAGCCTAGCCGGTCATCGTGATCCGTGATGACAGTGAGTGCGGCCAGCGGGGTTCCCGATATCCGCAGGTCACGTCAGGCTGGTGGGGTGCCGCTCCCCTCTCCCGCCGAAGACGCCGTGCCGGGCGCCGCCCAGCCCTCCGCGCCGGGTCAGCCGATGCCGCCGGCCCGTCCGAGTCCGGCGCGCCGCCTCGCGCGCCGCCTGCCGCCGGGGCTGCGCCCGCCGCGGCGGCTGCCCGTCGACCCGTTCATCGCCGCGCTGCTCGGCACCGTGCTGCTCGCCGCGGTGCTGCCGGCCACCGGGCGGGCGGCGGACGTGGCGCAGGGGACCGCGGACGCCGCCGTCGCGCTGCTGTTCTTCCTCTACGGCACCCGGCTGTCGACCCGCGAGGCGCTCGCCGGGCTGCGGCACTGGCGGCTGCACCTGACCGTGCTCGCCGCCACCTTCGTCGTCTTCCCGCTGCTGGGCCTGGCCGCCCGGGGCCTGGAGCCGCACTTCCTCGCGCCCCGGCTCTACCCCGGCTTCCTCTTCCTGTGCGTGCTGCCGTCGACCATCCAGTCCTCCATCGCCTTCACCTCGATCGCCGGCGGCAACGTCGGCGCCGCGATCTGCGCCGGCTCCTTCTCCAGCCTGGCCGGCATCGTGCTGACCCCGCTGCTGGCCGCCGCGCTCGTCGGCGGCGGCGCCGGGATCAGCGGACACGCGGTGACCGCCATCGCGCTGCAACTGCTCGCGCCCTTCCTGGCCGGGCAGCTGCTGCGCCGCTGGACCGCCGGGCCGGTCGCCCGGCACCGCAAGGTGCTCGCCCGCGCCGACCGCGGCTCGATCCTGTTGGTGGTCTACGCGGCGTTCAGCGCCGGCATGGCCGAGGGCATCTGGCACCAGGTCCCGGTGCCGCGACTGCTGGAGCTGCTGGTCGCCGAGGCGCTGCTGCTCGCCGTGATGCTCGCGCTGACCTCGTACGGCGCCCGGCGGCTCGGCTTCGACCGCGCCGACCGCGTCACCATCGTCTTCGCCGGGTCGAAGAAGAGCCTGGCCAGCGGGGTGCCGATGGCGACCGTGCTGTTCGGCTCGGGCGCCGGGCTCGCGGTGCTGCCGCTGATGCTCTTCCACCAGATGCAGCTGTTGGTGTGCGCGGTGATCGCCAAGCGCTGGGCCCGGGACGGGTCGGACGCCGTACGGGAGCCGGCCCGCGCGCCCGTACGGTCCGGCGGTGCCGCACCGGGGCAGGCGTCCGTACCGTCGTCGGGCACGGCGCACGTACCGTCGTCGGGCACGGGGAACGCGGCCGGCGCCTGACCGGGACCTGATAGGGACCTGAGCGGGACCCGACCGGCACCTGGCGGGCGCGTCCGGTGCGCGCCCCGGCCGGGCGTCAGCGGGCCTGCGGCGCGGGCAGTGCGATACGGGCCTCTCCGGCGTAGACGTTCATCGAGTCGCCGCGCAGGAAGCCGACCAGCGTCAGCCCGGTCTCCGCGGCCAGGTCCACCGCCAGCGAGGACGGCGCGGAGACCGCGGCGAGCACCGGGATGCCCGCCATCACGGCCTTCTGCGCCAGCTCGAACGAGGCGCGCCCGGAGACCATCAGCACCAGGTCGTGCAGCGGCAGCAGCCCCTCGCGCAGCGCCCGCCCGACGAGCTTGTCCACCGCGTTGTGCCGTCCGACGTCCTCGCGCAGGTCCACCAGGTCGCCCTGCGGGGTGAACAGCGCGGCGGCGTGCAGGCCGCCGGTGCGCTCGAAGACGGCCTGGCCTGCGCGCAGCCGGTCCGGCAGCGCTGCCAGCGCGCCGGGCGTCAGTCGGGCGGCCCCGGGGACCTCGGCGGCCTCGGGGGAGGGGAGCGGCCAGCGGGCGGTGGTGCGTACCGCGTCCAGGCTCGCCTTGCCGCACAGCCCGCAGGACGACGTCGTGTAGACGTTGCGCTCCAGGGTGATGTCGGGGACCGGGACGCCCGGGGCCAGCCGCACGTCCACGACGTTGTAGGTGTTGACGCCCTCGGAGGTCGCGCCCGCGCAGTACACGACGTTGGCCACCTCGTCGGCCGCGCCGATCACGCCCTCGCTCACCAGGAAGCCGGTGGCCAGCGCGAAGTCGTCGCCGGGGGTGCGCATGGTGATCGCCAGCGGCTTGCCGTTCAGCCGGATCTCCAGCGGCTCCTCGGCGACCAGCGTGTCCGCGCGGTGGGAGACCGCGTCGCCCCTTATCCGCAGCACCCGCCGCCGTTCGGTGACCCGTCCCATGCTCCGGCCCTCCTCGCCTCGCCGCACCGGTGTCCGCCACCTGGTCGCGTACGACCCGCTCCTCGAAGGGTGTCATAGGGTTTGGGCGGCAGCCGCCGGCGAGCACCACGACCTACCAGGATGGCAGAGCGAGATGAACGACCAGCCGACCGCCGAGGGGACCTTGGTGGGCGACCAGGAAGCGCTGACCAGGCTCCGGGCCCTGCGCGGGAGCATCGACAATCTGGACGCGGCGCTCGTGCACCTGCTGGCCGAGCGCTTCAAGTGCACCCAGCAGGTCGGCGAGCTGAAGGCCGCCCACAACCTGCCGCCGGCCGACCCGGCCCGCGAGGCCGACCAGATCGCCCGGCTGCGCCGGCTGGCGGCGGACGCCCGCCTCGACCCGGCCTTCGCGGAGAAGTTCCTGAACTTCATCATCGAGGAGGTGGTCCGCCACCACCGGGCCATCGCCGCCAAGCAGGACGGCACCGCGCCCCCCGCCTGACGGCCCCGGCAC
>JAJSZB010000192.1:0-12864 GCA_050613715.1 Streptomyces sp. IBSBF 3018 | reverse complement strand
CCCCCGGCCGCCCGCCCCTTTTCGATCCCTTCCCGCCCCTTGAGCCTGGTCCAGACCAATTCTATGCTCATGACAACCGCCCTCTCCTGTCAGCATCGCCCACTCACGCAAGCGACAAGGAGCCCCCCACATGTCAGCTCGTCGCAAGGCCGCCGCCATCGGGGCGGCGGGCGCCGCCGCGTTCGCCATCGGCGCGCTCACGCCCGTCCCGGCCAGCGCCCACGGAGCGCTCGACAACCCGGTCAGCAGGATCTCCGCCTGCTTCGCCGAAGGCCCCGAGCACCCGGTGTCGCAGGTGTGCAAGGACCTCGTCGCCGACAGCGGCACCCAGCCGCTGTACGACTGGAACGAGGTCAACATCGCCGACGCCAACGGGCAGAGCCGCCAGATCATCCCCGACGGCCACCTCTGCTCGGCCAACCGCGACAAGTACCGGGCGCTGGACTGGGCGCGCACCGACTGGCCCGCCACCCCGGTCACCGCCGGGCAGACCACCGTGCAGTTCAAGGTCACCGCACCGCACCGCGGCGTCATGACGCTCTACATCACCAAGCAGGGGTACGACCCCACCAAGCCGCTGAAGTGGTCCGACCTGGACGACACCCCGATCGCCACCTACACCACGGCCGCCAGCTCGCCCGGCTACTACACCTTCAACGCGACCCTGCCCGCCAGGACCGGCCGGCAGCTCATCTACCAGGTGTGGCAGCGCACCGACAGCCCCGAGGCGTTCTACGGCTGCGCCGACGTCGTCTACGGCCAGAGCGCGCAGGCCGCGCGCGCCGCCACCGCCGACATCGCCCAGGCGCCCACCGACGCGCAGATCGAGGCGGACGCGGCCAGGTCCACCGTCAGCCACCACGGCCACGGCGGCACCGAGCCGATCGCCGCCGCGCCGGTCGCCGACAGCAGCCCGTCGGGCTCGGGCACGCTGACCGAGGCGCTGTCCGGCAGCGCGGTGCTCGCCTCCGGCGCCGTCGGCCTGCTGCTCTGGAGCCGCCGCAGGACCAGCGCCCGCACCCGCGGCTGACACCGGCCGGATCACGTGACCGGCACCGTAGCCGGCACCCGTGAGCACCCGTGACCGGAGCCCGTAGCCGGCACACGCGCGCAAACCCCCGCGACCAGTGGGTTCCTGTAGGAAACCGACAAGGACCCACCGGTCGCCCTGTCGATGCCGATTCCCCGCGAAGAGACCGGGACCGATAGCTTTTCCTAGGTCACGACCGTCTAGGAAAGGGTGATCCGTTGAGCCGCTCGGTTCTCGTCACCGGAGGAAACCGTGGCATCGGCCTCGCCATCGCCCGTGCGTTCGCCGACGCGGGCGACAAGGTCGCCGTCACCTACCGCTCGGGCGAGCCCCCGGCCGACCTCGTCGCGCTGGGCGTGCTCGCCGTGCGCTGCGACATCACCGACGCCGAGCAGGTGGAGCAGGCGTACAAGGAGATCGAGGCGGCGCACGGCGCCGTCGAGGTCCTCGTCGCCAACGCGGGCATCACCCGCGACCAGCTCCTGATGCGGATGGGCGAGGAGGACTTCACCGCCGTCCTCGACACCAACCTCACCGGCACCTACCGGGTGGTCAAGCGGGCCAACCGCGGCATGCTGCGCGCCAAGAAGGGCCGCGTCGTGCTGATCTCGTCCGTGGTCGGCCTGCTGGGCTCGGCGGGCCAGGCCAACTACGCCGCCTCCAAGGCCGGCCTGATCGGCTTCGCCCGTTCCCTCGCGCGCGAGCTGGGCTCCCGCAACATCACCTTCAACGTCGTCGCGCCCGGTTTCGTGGACACCGACATGACCCGCGTGCTCACCGACGAGCAGCGCGCGGGCATCGTCTCCCAGGTGCCGCTGGGCCGTTACGCCCGGCCCGAGGAGATCGCCGCGGCCGTGCGCTTCCTCGCCTCCGACGACGCCTCGTACATCACTGGAGCCGTCATCCCGGTTGACGGCGGATTGGGCATGGGTCACTGATCACCATGAGCGGAATCCTCGACGGCAAGCGCGTCCTGATCACCGGCGTGCTGATGGAGTCCTCGATCGCCTTCCACACCGCCAAGCTGGCGCAGGAGCAGGGCGCCGAGATCATCCTGACCGCCTTCCCCCGGCCCACGCTGACCGAGCGCATCGCCAAGAAGCTGCCCAAGCCGGTCAAGGTGATCGAGCTGGACGTCACCGACGCCGAGCACCTGGCGGGCCTGGAGGAGACGGTCCGGGCGGAGCTGGGCGGCCTCGACGGCGTCGTCCACTCCATCGGCTTCGCGCCGCCGGACGCCCTGGGCGGCAACTTCCTCAACACCCCCTTCGAGTCCGTCGCCACCGCGATGCACGTCTCGGCGTACTCGCTGAAGTCGCTCACCATGGCGTGCCTGCCCCTGATGAACGGCGTCGGCGGCTCGGTCGTCGGCCTCACCTTCGACGCGCAGGTCGCCTGGCCGCAGTACGACTGGATGGGCCCGGCCAAGGCCGCGCTGGAGGCGACCAACCGCTACCTGGCCAGGGACCTGGGCAAGCAGAACATCCGCTTCAACCTGGTCTCCGCGGGCCCGATCGGCTCCATGGCCGCCAAGTCCATCCCGGGCTTCACCGAGCTGGCCGACGTGTGGAACCACCGCTCGCCGCTGGAGTGGGACATGGCCGACCCGGAGCCGGCCGGCCGCGGCGTCGTCGCCCTGCTCTCGGACTGGTTCCCCAAGACCACCGGCGAGATCATCCACGTCGACGGCGGGGTGCACGCGATCGGCGCCTGACCCGCCGGCGCCCACACGTCACCCCAGGGCCCGGCGCCGGCGCGCCGGGCCCTTCGCGTACGCGGGACGTGCTCCCGTACGCCGCGGGGCGGTGCTTCCCGTACGCCTCAGGTCGGTATGCGAAACGGGTCCGCTCATCGGTATGCGAAACGGGGCCGCTCAGGGATGCTCAGACCTGCCGCGCGGCCCGGAAGCGGCAGTGGAACGCGTGCTCGCGCGCCTCGGCCGCGGCCGCGTCCGGGTCCGCCGCCCGGATCGCGGCGACCAGGCGCGCGTGGTCGAGGTGGTCCTCGGGCCGCAGCTCGGCGCCGACGTCCGCGCGCAGGTAGTCGCGCAGCACATGGCCGAGGTCCGCGTAGAGCGCGGTGAGGACCTCGTTGTGCGAGGCCGCGACGACCGCCAGGTGCAAGGTCGCGTCGGCCTCCACGAACGATTCCGCGTCCCCTGAGTCCCAGGCCCGCTCGCGCCGCTCCAGCAGCGCGTCCAGCCGCTCCAGCTCGGCGGCGGTACGGCGCTGGGCCGCCAGTGTCGCGGCGGTCGTCTCCAGCGAGCTGCGCAGCTCCGCGACGTGCAGTGGCTCCGTGTCGGCGAACCTGCGCTGCATCACCCCGGCCAGCTCGCTGGTGGCCACCACGTACGTGCCCGAGCCCTGCCGGATGTCCAGCAGCCCGTTGTGCGCGAGCGCACGGACCGCCTCCCTGACGGTGTTGCGGGCCACGCCCAGCTGCTCGACCAGCTCGGACTCGGTGGGGATGCGGCTGCCCACCGGCCACGCGCCGGAGGTGATCTCGGCGCGCAGCCTGGTGATCACCCGGTCCGCGAGCGGCTCGGAACGGGGTACTCGGTCGATATTCATCCCATCATTCTATGATGGGTGGATGCGCGATGACGAAGCACTGGCCCTCGACCCCGCCGACACCCATGTGACCAGCACCGACGCGGACTCCGGCGCCGCGAGACCTGGCGGCGCGTCCGCGGAGACGCCCCACCCCGCGCCCTGGGTGCGCAGGCTCGTCCTCACCGCCCTCGTCCTCGCCGCCCTCAACCTGCGCCCGGCGATCACCAGCCTCGGCGCGCTGCTGAAGGAGGTGCGCGACGGCCTGGGCATGAGCGGCACCATGGCCGGGCTGCTCACCTCGGTGCCGGCCGCCTGCTTCGCGCTGTTCGGCTTCGCGGCGCCCCGGCTGGCGAGCCGGCGCGGCCCCGGCGCGGTGGTGTTCGCGGGGATGGTCGCCATCACCGTCGGCCTCGTGCTGCGCCCGCTGGCCGGCGGCACCCCGCTCTTCCTGGCCGCGAGCGCCGTGGCACTTGCCGGCATCGCCGTCTCCAACGTGCTCATGCCGGTGATCGTCAAGCGGTACTTCCCCGACCGCGTCGGCACCGTCACCGGCGTCTACTCGATGGCGCTGTCGCTCGGCACGGCCGTCGCCGCCGCGGTCGCCGTCCCGCTCACCGACGCCATGGGCGGCAGCTGGCGGCTCGGCCTGGGTGTGTGGGCGCTGCTCGCCGCGGTCGCCATCGCGCCCTGGGTCCCGCTGATACGCGACCGCTCACAGACACCTGCGGCACCCGCGCATACCGCCCGGTCCCGTGCGTCCGCGCATACCGCTCAGTCCCCTGGGCCGGCACGAACCGCCCGGTCCCGTGCGTCCCAGGCCGCCGCGGGCGGCTCGGGACGGATCGTCCGCAGCCGCACCGCGTGGATGCTGGCCTGCTACTTCGGCCTGCAGAGCACCAGCGCCTACGTCACCATGGGCTGGATGCCGCAGATCCTGCGGGACGCCGGGATCTCCGCGGGGGAGGCCGGCGTGATGCTCGCGGTGACCATGGCGCTGGGCGTGCCGGTGTCCTTCCTGCTGCCGCCGCTGGCCGCGCGGATGCACGCGCAGGGGCCGATCGCCGTGGTGCTCGTCGTCTTCCAGGTGGCCGGGTTCGCCGGGCTGTGGGCCGCGCCGGCCGGCGCCCCGCTGCTGTGGGCGCTGCTGCTCGGCGTCGGGAACTGCGCCTTCCCGCTGGTGCTGACGATGATCGGGATGCGGTCGCGGTCCGGTCCCGGGGTGGTGCGCCTGTCGGCGTTCGCCCAGAGCACCGGCTACCTGATCTCCATCCCCGGGCCGATCCTGGTCGGCACCCTCAACCAGGCCACCGGGAGCTGGGGCGTTCCGCTCGCCCTGATGATCGCGCTCGCCGCGCCCCAGATGCTGTGCGGCGTGCTGGCCGGGCGCAACCGGCACATCGAGGACGAACTGTGACCCCGGTGCGGGCCGCCCGGGGACCGGTGCCAGACTGATTCCATGCCCGTACTCGAACCGAACCCCCCGCAGAGCCAGCGGCGTCTGCTGATCGTCTTCGGCCTGATGATGGGGGTGCCCGCGATCGTCGCCGTGGTGGCCATCATCGCCGCCCGCATGGGCTGACGCCCGCACCGGCCCCGCACCGGCCCCCCACCGGCCGCCCGCCGTACCGGCCGAGCGCGCCACCGCGCACACCTCCGTACCCGGCGACCCCGAGGTGGGGGTGGGGACAACCCCACCATCCCTAGGGGGTCAGGGTCAGGGTCAAGTGGGTGGACGACCGGATGGGTCGCCGCCCGCCGCCCCCGTAGCGTCGAACTGCACCTGGAAGAGCAGGACTTCCTCCAGGGTCCACGCAGTCGAAGCAGCCCGACGGTCCTCACGGAGGCGGTCACCGTGACCACGCAGTCCCCGCACCTCTACACCCGGCAGCCCGGGAAGCACGGCCCCGACCGGCCGGAGCGGACGAAGGGCGACGGCGCGCAGACCCGGCTGCCCTGGTGGGCGGTCGCGCTGCCCGCGGTCGCCTTCGCCACGCTGCTCACCCTGCTCTCGGCGGGCTCGGCCGGCGCGTCGGCGCCCTCGGGCAACGCGGACACCTTCGCCCGGATCGCGTCCGCGCTCGGCGCGTTCCTGCACCACTTCCTGTGAGGCCCGCTCCGGGCCTCCCGGGCGGCGCGTCCGCGGGGGTTTATCCACAGGGCTCACGGTCATCCCGCGCCTGACCGCCGGTTTTCTGGAAAGCTGAAGGGCATGACCGTCGACTCGACCCGCACCATCGTCCTGCTGAGGCACGCCAAGGCCGACTGGCCCGAGGTTCCCGACCACGAGCGGCCGCTGGCCGACCGCGGCCGCCAGGACGCGCCGGCCGTCGGACGCCGCTTCGCCGACGACGGCATCAGCCCCGACCTCGCCCTGTGCTCCACCGCCGCCCGCACCCGGGAGACCTGGAAGCTCGCCGCCCACGAGCTGCCGCACCGCCCGAAGACCGTCTACGAGGAGCGGCTCTACGAAGCCTCCCTCGGCGATCTGCTCGCCCTGCTCAACGAGACCCCGGACGAGATCGGCTCGCTGCTGGTCGTCGGCCACAACCCCGGCATGCACGCCCTGGCCGACGCGCTGGCCGGCTCCGCCGAGGGGGACGCGCTGTCCCGGCTCAAGCGTGCCGGGTTCCCCACCGCGGCCTTCGCTGTGATCACCTTCTCCGGGTCCTGGAAGACCGTCGAGCACGGCGTCGGCCGGCTGACCGGCTTCTGGGCCCCGCACGAGGGCTGAGGCACCGGGCAGGGGGGGCGGGCGTCCGGTACGAGGTCCGGCGCCGCGGGACGGGCAGGGATCATCCGCCGCGCCGCTACGGGTCAGGCGGCCGGTCCGTCGTCCACCGCGTCGGCCGCCTCGATCTCCTCGCGGGTGATCCCCAGCAGGTACAGCACCGTGTCCAGGAACGGCACGTTCACCGCGGTGTCCGCGGCCTCCCGGACCAGCGGCTTGGCGTTGAAGGCGACCCCGAGGCCGGCCGCGTTGAGCATGTCCAGGTCGTTGGCGCCGTCGCCGATCGCCACGGTCTGGCTCAGCGGCACCCCGGCCTGCGCGGCGAACTCGCGCAGCAGCCGGGCCTTGCCCGCCCGGTCGACGATCGGCCCGACGACCCTGCCGGTCAGCCGCCCGTCGACCACCTCCAGGGTGTTCGCGGCGGCGAAGTCCAGCCCCAGGCGCTCCCGCAGGTCGTCGGTGACCTGGGTGAAACCGCCGGAGACCACGCCCACCTGGTAGCCGAGCCGCTTCAGGGTGCGTACGAGAGTGCGGGCGCCGGAGGTCAGCCGCACCTCGGCGCGCACCTTGTCCACCACCGACGCGTCGAGTCCCGCCAGCAGCGCCACCCGCGCGTGCAGCGACTGCTCGAAGTCCAGCTCACCGCGCATCGCCGCCGCGGTCACCTCGGCGACCTGCTCCTCGCAGCCGGCGTGCGCCGCGAACAGCTCGATCACCTCGTCCTGGATCACCGTGGAGTCCACGTCCATCACCACCAGGCGCTGCGCCCTGCGCTGCAACCCCGCGGGCACCACCGCGATGTCGACCCCGCGCGCCGACGCCTCCACGGCGAGCGCCGAGCGCAGCGCGGCCGGCTCGGCCCCCGACACCGCGAACTCGACCGCGGTGACCGGGTACTTGGCCAGCCGGAAGATCCGGTCGATGTTGCCGCCGACGCCGGTGATCAGGGACGCTATGGCCGCCGTGGACTGCGCGGTCAGCGGCCGGCCCAGCACGGTGACATGCGAACGACCCTCGCCGCGCGGCCGGTTGTCGCCGATGCCGGAGATGATCTCGGCCTGCAGCTTCATGCCCTCGGCCCAGCCGTGCACGGTGGACCGCAGCTCGCCCTCGGCGCCGCGCGCCGCCGGTGCGGTCACCAGCGCGCACAGGACTATCCGGCCGCGGGTCACCACCTGCTCGATGTCCACGACGTCCACGCCGTAGCCGGCGAGCACCTCGAAGAGGCCCGCGGTGATGCCGGGGCGGTCCCGGCCGAAGATCTTGACCAGGAGCGTGGGCGCGTCGGGCGCGTCGGGCGCGGCCTCGGGGGTGCTGGTGCGCTGCGGGGCGTCGTGCCGGGCGTCTTCCATGGTCCCCCCACGGTAACCGGCGGGCCGCCCGCGCTCACATCCGTCCCGCCCTGCGGACAGCCCCGCGCGCATCCGCTGTCGCGGGGTCGGCACGTAATCCGCACATGAGGGTGCGTTCTGTTACGAGACCGGGGCCTGCAATAGTTCCTCCCGATGTCAGCTATCCCTACACTCCCCTGCATGGGGGATCAATCGGGGGACAACCAATGGGGCATGGGGTGCCTGAACTCGTACTCGAAATAAACGGACAGACCTGGCCGCTGGACGGATCGCGGTCGTACGCACTGGGGCGGGACCCGCAGGGAGACCTCGTCCTGAACGACGCCCGGGTCTCGTGGCGGCACGCCACCATCCGCCGCGCGGAACGCGGTTGGGTCATCGAGGACCTCGGCAGCACCAACGGCACCTTCGTGCAGGGACAGCGGGTCCAGCAGACCGACGTGGGCCCCGGCTCCGCGGTGTACCTCGGCAACGCCACCGACGGTCCGCGCCTGTTCTTCACCGCGCCGCAGCCGGCCCCGGCGCCGCAGCAGTCGGCGTACCAGCAGTCGCACGCGCAGCCCCAGCCGCAGGCGGCGGCCCCCGCCTACCAGCAGCAGGCCTACGCCCAGGCGGCGCCGGCCGCGCAGGCCCCGGTCGGGCACGCCCCGGCGGCGCCGGTCCAGGCGCCCATGCCGGCCGGCTGGGGGCAGCCGCCCGCCCAGGTGCCCGGGCAGCCGTCCGCCGGCTGGGGGCAGCTCCCGCAGCAGGCGCCGGCCCAGCCCCACGCGGCGCAGCCGCAGCAGCCCGGCGCAGGCGGCCCCATTCCCGGCGGCCCCGTCCCCGGCTACGGCGACCGCAGCCCGACCACCTTCCACCAGCTCGCGCTGGGCCGGGTGATGCGCATCGGCCGCGCGCTGGAGAACGAACTGGTCGTCTCCGACCTCCAGGTCTCCCGCTACCACGCGGAGTTCAAGGCGCACCCCGACGGCCGCTACGAGATCGTCGACCTCGGCAGCCACAACGGCACGTACGTCAACGGCCAGCCCATCCAGCGCCACCTGCTCGGCCCGAACGACATCGTCGGCGTCGGCCACTCCACCTTCCGGCTGGTCGGCGACCGGCTGGAGGAGTTCGTCGACACCGGCGACGTCTCCTTCTCCGCGCGCCGGCTGTCGGTCACCGTGCCGCACGGCAAGACCACCAAGCAGATCCTCAAGGACGTCTCCTTCGGCGTCCCGGAGAAGTCGCTGATCGGCGTGATCGGCCCGTCCGGCTCCGGCAAGTCCACCCTGCTGCGCGCGCTGACCGGCTACCGGCCGGCAGACCAGGGCGAGGTCCTCTACGACAACAGGAACCTGTACAAGCAGTTCGCCGAGCTGCGGCAGCGCATCGGCCTGGTCCCGCAGGACGACATCCTGCACAAGGAACTCCAGGTCAGGACCGCGCTGCGGTACGCCGCCAAGCTCCGGTTCCCCGGCGACACCGCGACCGCCGAGCGCGAGGCGCGGATCAACGAGGTGCTGCGCGAGCTGAAGCTCGACATCCACGCGGACAAGCGCATCACCTCGCTCTCCGGCGGCCAGCGCAAGCGCGTCTCGGTGGCGCTGGAGCTGCTCACCAAGCCGTCGCTGATCTTCCTGGACGAGCCGACCTCCGGCCTGGACCCGGGCATGGACCGCGACGTGATGAAGCTGCTGCGGGGCCTGGCCGACGACGGCCGCACCGTACTGGTCGTCACCCACTCCGTGGCCGAACTCGCGCTGTGCGACAAGCTGCTGGTCATGGCGCCGGGCGGCTCGGTCGCCTACTTCGGGCCGCCGGACGAGGCGCTGGCCTTCTTCGGCTACGAGACCTGGGCCGACGTCTTCTCCGCCTTCGAGAACTACCGCGACTACGACTGGTCCGGACGCTGGCGCGGTTCGCAGCACTACCAGACCTACGCCGCGGACCTCGACGCCGCCGCGCCGCAGCAGGCGCACTACATACCGCAGCAGGCGGCCCGCCCGGCCAAACCGCAGAGCTGGGGCTCCCAGCTGTTCACGCTGGTCCGCCGCTACCTGTCGGTGATCATCTCCGACAAGGGCTTCATCGGGCTGATGATCATCCTGCCCGCCGTGCTGGGCATCGTCTCGGTGCTGATCCCGGCCGACAGCGGCCTGGGCTACGGCCCGCCCAGGTCCCACCTGCAGAACAAGGACGCGGGCACCATCCTGCTGATCCTCGCGGTCGGCGCGTGCTTCGCCGGCGCCGCCAACTCGGTCCGCGAGCTGATCAAGGAACGGGTGATCTACGAGCGCGAACGCGCGGTGGGCCTGTCCCGGTCCGCGTACCTGATGTCCAAGATCATCGTGCTGGGCGTGATCACCGCCCTCCAGGGCGCGATCATCAGCGGCATCGGCTTCGCGCCGCGCAAGATGCCCCCGGCGGGCGTGATCATCAAGGCCCACCCGGGCTTCGAGATGGCGCTGGTCATCATGGCGCTGGGCTTCACTTCGATGATGTTCGGGCTGATCATCTCCGCGCTGGTGAAGACCGCGGAGAAGACCATGCCGCTGCTGGTCATGTTCGCCATCGTGCAGGTCGTGTTCACCGGCGTGCTCTTCCAGCTCTTCGACAAGCCCGGGGTGGAGCAGCTCGCCTGGCTGATGCCCTCGCGCTGGGCGGTCGCGGGGGCCGGCACCACGGCCGACCTCAACACGCTGCTGCCGTGGGACCCCACACACCGCTCGGTGGACGCGCTGTGGAAGCACAGCGCGGGCGCCTGGACGCTGGACATGGTGGTGCTGCTGGCGATGGGCGTCCTGTGCGCGTTCGTGGTGGCGCGGCTGCTGCGCCGGCACGAGCCGGAGGTCATGCGCAAGTAGTCCGTGCGCACGCAGTCCGTACGCGTACGAACGGCCGTATGCGAAAAGGGCGGTGGGACCGGAAAGTCCCACCGCCCTTTTCTGCGCCCGAATTCAGGGCCGCACGGCCGGGCCGATCAGTACGCGGAGTACACGTTGTCGATCGAACCGTACACGTGGTACGCGTAGTTGCACGCGGCGACGATGTTCGCCACCGGGTCGTAGACGTTCCACGAGGTGCCGTCGACGTGGTACGCCTGGAACGTCGGGTCGATCGTCTGCAGAAGGCCCTTGGACGGAATGCCCGCGGCGGCGTTGGAGTCCCACAGGTTGATGGCGTTGGGGTTGCCGCTCGACTCGCGCATGACGTTGCGGTAAATGCCGTCATAGGTGCCGGGAATGCCGTGCTGGCCCATGATGGACAGCGCCTGGCGGATCCAGCCGTCGAGGTTGTTCGCGTAGGTGACGGTCGGGGCCGGGGCGGCGGCCGGCTTCGCGGCGGCGGCCTCCTTCGCCTTGAGCGCGGCCCGCTGCTCGGAGCGGTTGGCGGCGGCCCTCGCGGCGGCGCGCCGGGCGGCGTCGGCCGCGGCCTGCTTCCTCGCCGCGGCCCGCTCGGCCGCCTTCTTGCGCGCCGCGGCGTCCGCGGCGGCCTTCTTCCTGGCGGCCTCGGCCGCTGCCTTCTTCTTCGCGGCGGCGTCGGCGGCCGCCTTCTGGGCCGCGGCCTTCTTCTGCGCGGCGGCCTGGTCGGAGATCACGTGCTGCGAGCCCGAGTCGGACTTCGCGCCGCCGTCGCCGTTCTTCACCTTGTCGCCGGTGGCCGCCGAGTAGCCGGTCGGGTCGCCGACGGCGGCCGCGGAGGACCCTCCACCGGTCGCCTGCAGACCGGTGACCGTCAGAACAACAGCGGCCGCGGCGGCGGCGCCGGCCGCCGTGATCTTGTGCTTCTTGGACAGTCGGCCGATCTTGGGGATCGTGGGGAGCTGCATGCGGATTTACCTCTTCCGATTGCGGACTGGAGAATTCTTAGAGGGTCCGAAATCGGGGGTCAACGAGCTCCGCTACGACCTTTCCTCGTAGTCCGGGTGCGGGCCGCCGGGATATTCGCTGTTTTCGCCCGGGGGTGCGGCCGATGAATTCACTAAGCTGCTTAGTATGTGACCTGCGTCCTATAGGTGAGGTCACACACGAGGGCATCCGAGAGCACCCCTTCCATCGCCGATGGTGACGGAAGGGGTGCTTTATGTGATGCTTATTCAGATGTCACTGTGTCCCGATTGCCCTATTTTCCGGGCCTTTTCAGGGCAACAGCAGATTCACGTCGCCGAACTCGTGCCAGAGGTAGCGCCGGCGCAGCGCCTCGACGTACACCTCGCGCAGCAGCCGGTCGCCCGACAGCGCCCGCAGCATCAGCAGATGGGACGCGCGGGGCTCGTGCAGACCGGTCAGCAGGCCGTCCACCACGCGCACCCCGCGCTCGGGGGTGACCACCAGCTCCGTCCAGCCGCGCGCCGCCCGCACCGCGCCGCCCGCGTCGACCGCCGACTCCAGGGCCCGTACGGCGGTGGTGCCCACCGCGATCACCCGGCCCCCGGCCGCCCTGACCGCGTTCACCTGCCAGGCCGTCGCGGCCGGCACCTCGTACGGCTCCGGGTACGGCGGCTCGTGCGCCTCGGCCGAGGCGACGCCGGTGTGCAGCGTGATCGGCGCGATCTGCACGCCCCGGCTGACCAGCGCCGCCAGCATGGCCGCGGTGAACGGCCGCCCGGCGCTCGGCATCTCCGCGGAGCCGGGCCCGGAGCCCGCACCCGTACCGGCGCCGGAGCCCTCACCCGTGCTCCCGTCCCCGCCCGCATCCGCCCCCGCGGCGGACCGGGCGGCCTCGGCGAACACCGTCTGGTACGCCGCCAGCGGCTGGTCGCCCACGGTGTAGTCGTAACGGATCGGCCGGCCGTGCGCGGCCATCAGCGCGTACGGGTCCACGCCCTCGGGCCGGGCCACCCACAGCCGGTCGCCGCGCCGGTCCAGCGGGCGCTCCAGCACCAGCGCGCCGCCCGGGACCTCGACGGCGCCGCCGGCCGGACCGCCGGGCCTGCGGCGCGTCGAGCCGTGCCCGTCGGGCGCCCTGACCTCGACCACCCACCGGCCGTCGGCCGCCGTTCCCCCCGCGGACGGCGGCACCCGGGTGGAGAAGTGCAGCACCACCTCCTCGCCGGCCAGCCGTCCGTCCACCGCGGCGGGCAGCGTCCGCGAGGTGTTCACCACCAGGACGTCGCCGGCCCGCAGCAGCGCGGGCAGCTCGGCGAAGGCGTGATGCGA
This sequence comes from Streptomyces sp. IBSBF 3018, assembly GCA_050613715.1. GTDB lineage: Bacteria > Actinomycetota > Actinomycetes > Streptomycetales > Streptomycetaceae > Actinacidiphila. The sequence goes on along the minus strand of JAJSZB010000192.1, from coordinate 61 downwards.
GACCACCGGCCCCGCGCCGCCGTCCCGCCCCCCGCCGGGACGCGGTACCGCTTCTTGTCGG
>JAJSZB010000191.1:0-13045 GCA_050613715.1 Streptomyces sp. IBSBF 3018 | reverse complement strand
GGGGGGGGGGGGGGGCCGGGGGGGGGGGGGGGGCGCGGCGCGGGGGGGCCCCCCCGCCCCCCCCCCCCTCCACCGGGTCAGCCATTGCGGCCGCCCGGCGTCTGGAAACCGAACACGCTGCCCTGCGCGTTCGTCGTGCCGTAGAAGTTGTTGGTGTTGGAGTGGGCGGCGCCGGCCGCGGAGTCCCGCGCGGCCTCCGCCCCGGGCGCGCCGCCCGCCGGCGCGGACACCCCGGCGCCGCCCGCCGGCGCGGACGCCCCGGCCCAGTCCGGCGTCCACAGCCACGCCACCGCCTCGTACTCCTTCTTCCGCACGACGGCGTCCCAGAAGGCGTCCGGCGCGAAGGTGGTGTGGCCCGCGGCGACCGTGGTCCAGTAGATGTCGTCGGAGAGCACCAGCGCGAGATCGGCCTCCGGGTGCTCCCTGAGCGCCGCGTAGACGGGCTCGGAGGCCAGCAGCCGGCAGGTCGTCACCACCGCGCGCCCCGCGAAGCCGTTGCCGGCCAGCTCCACCGGCCCGTGGTGCAGGGCCACCCGCATCCGCATCCGGTGGCCGGCCGCCCGGTGCTCGTTGAACCGGCGCAACTGCGCCACCAGGTGGCGGACGAAGTCGTCGACCAGCCGCGGTTCCTGCTCGTCCTGCGGCACCACCGCCAACTGCCCGTCACCCTGCGGCTGCACCCGCCAGCGCGCGCGGTCGAGCCCCGCGCCCGACGCGGCCAGCGAGAGCAGCCTGGGGATCTCGTACTGGATATCGGACTGCCCGCGGTCGTTGTTGCGTCCGTAGGCCTCTGTGTCCACTGCCACGCATGTGCTCGGGAAGAACCCGGCCGGGTCGTTCACTCGCTCTTACCTTTCTCGGCGCACGCCTCCACCGAAGCGTGCGACGAGATTAGGAGCGGGCCGCCCGGACGATCCCCTACGGCGAGGGATTCTGCTCGACGGATCGCGAGAACTTCAACAACTCCGGAACGTCGTTGATCGTGAGCTTTCTGTAGTTGCGTTCCAGCAGACCCTTCTTGGAAAGCTGGGCCAACGCCTTCTCCGCGGTCGCGAGTTTCAGTCCCGCCAAAGAGGCGAGTTCCGCCTGGGTCAGGGCGAGCGCGAGAACGCTGCGGCGGCTGTCCCGCTCGGGCCCCGGCCGCCCGTAGGCGGCGGCGAGTTCGACCAGCACCCGGGCCAGCCGGGCGGTCGTGCCGTACGCCTGGTAGTCGAGTCTGCGCTGGTTGGCCCAGCGCAGCCGGGCGCTGAGCATGTGCACCAACTCCAGTGCGGCGTCCGGGTTGGCGGCCAGGAAGGTCTCCAGCGCCTCCCGCTGCACCACCCGCGCCTGCACGTCGCTGCACGCGATGACGGAACCGGAGCGCGGCTTCCCCTCGAATGCCGCCATCTCCCCGATGATGTCGCCGGCTATACGGACCGCGGTCAGCATCTCGTAACCGCTCTCGGAGGTGGTGACGACCTTCACGAGCCCCGACGTGAGGAGCAGGACGTGCCGGCTCTCGTCCCCCTGCCGTAAAAGGACGCGCTGTGCCGGATAAGGGACCGGCGTGCCGAGGCGGAGAATCCGCTCACGGGTATCCGGCCGGAGCCGGCCGAGGAAAGTCGACGACAGCCACGACGTATTCACTGAATGTGCCTCCGCGAATACCGTGGGTCGACGCACGTGTATTCTTCACCCGAATCTCCCCTGAAACTGCCTGACCCTCTCGACGGCCGTCGCGCCGTCCGCACACGCGCCCCCCGGCGGCTCCGTGCAGGTGACTGACCATCATGCCGTCGCGCAGCGTGACATCCAGGCGAACGCTCAAGAGTGGCGCGAACCCACTCCCCGTCCCGCGCGAGTGCGCCGCGGGGACGCCGGGGCACCTGCGACGACGGGCCGGGGCGCGCTCAGGACCGGGCCACCGTTTCCGGCCATTCGGTCATATGCGGCCAGGAAGTGACACGACCGGTCAGTCGGGGACGGCGGCCGGCCGGGTGCGGTGGACGGACTCGACGCGGGAGACGGCGACCCGCTCGCGTTCCAGGCGTTCGGCGCCGCGCCGCAGCCGCAGGATCTGCGCGACGCCGACCGCCTGCAGCACGAACACCGAGCTCCAGGCCACGCGGTAGTCGTCGGAGGTGGCGTCCAGCAGCACGCCCACGGCGAGCAGGGTGAGCATGGACGCGGTGAAGCCGCCGATGTTGACGATGCCGGAGGCGGTGCCGAAGCGCTCAGGCGGATTGGCCGGGCGGGCGAAGTCGAAGCCGATCATGGAGCCCGGGCCGCACGCGCCGAGCACCACGCACAGCAGCACCAGCAGCCAGGTCGGGTCCTGGCCGCCGGGCCAGGACAGCACCGCCGCCCACGCGGCGGCGGTCGCCGCGACCACGCCGAGGGCCAGCGGCATCCGCAGCCCGTGGTGGCGGGCGATGAGCTGGCCGAAGAGCATGCCGAAGACCATGTTGGCGACCACCACCAGGGTGAGCAGGCCGCCGGCCGCGCCGCGCGACAGGCCCTGGTCCTCCACCAGGTAGGGCATGCCCCACAGCAGCAGGAAGACCATGCCGGGGAACTGCGTGGTGAAGTGCGTCCACATGCCCAGCCGGGTGCCGGGCTCGCGCCAGGCGTCGGCGATCTGCCGCCGGACGTAGGCGGCTCCCCCGTGTCCGGCGTGCCGCGACGGCGGCGGGACGTACCCCTCGGGGTGGTCCTTCAGGAAGAGCGCGACCAGCACGAGGACCCCCGCGCCGCCGATCGCGGTGCCGAGGAAGGTCGGCGTCCAGCCGGCGGAGTGCAGCAGCCGGGACAGCGCGACGGTCGACACGAGGTTGCCGGCCACCCCGAACAGCGCCGCGCCCTGCGCGATCATCGGGCCGCGCCGGGCCGGGAACCAGCGGGTGCCCAGCCGCAGCACGCTGACGAAGGTCATCGCGTCGCCGCAGCCGAGCACCGCGCGGGCGGCGAGCGCGGTGCCGTAGGAGTGCGAGAGGGCGAACGCGCCCTGGCCGAGGGTGAAGAGCGCCGCGCCGAGCATCAGCACCTTCTTGGTGCCCAGCGCGTCGACCATCAGGCCGACGGGTATCTGCATGCCCGCGTAGACCAGCACCTGGAGGATGGAGAACGTGGACAGCGCGGAGGCGCCGATGTGGAAGCGGTGCGAGGCGTCGATGCCGGCCACGCCCAGGCTGGTGCGGTGGATCACGGCCACCAGGTAGACGAGGGTGCCGACCCCCCAGACCAGGACGGCGCGCCGGCCGCCCGGCGGGTCGCCGGGCAGCGTGGCGGCGGGCAGGCCGCGGGCGGTCACGACTCGCCCCGGGCCAGGGTGTTGACCCAGGAGATGTGCCGGCCGACGACCTGCTCGGCGGTCTGCCGCCGGCCCGCGCGCAGCGCCTCGAGGATCTCGGCGTGCTCGGCGAGGGTCTTGGCGACCCGGCTCGGCTCGGCGTGCATGGTGGCCACGCCCATCCGCAGCTGGCGGTCGCGCAGTTGGTCGTAGAGGTGGGCGAGGATGCGGTTGCCCGCGGCGCGGACGATCTCGGCGTGGAAGCAGCGGTCGGCGACGGCGAAGGCGGACAGGTCGCCGGCCGCGGCGTGCTCGCGCTGCTCGGCCAGCGACTCCTCCAGCCGCTCGATCAGCCGCGGCGGCGCCGCGCCCACCACCTTGCGCACCGCGTGCTGCTCGACCAGCAGCCGGGTCTCCACCACGTCGGCGATCTCCTGCGCCGACACCGGCAGCACCAGCGCACCCTTCTTCGGGTAGAGCTTCAGCAGCCCCTCGGCCTCCAGCCGCAGCAGCGCCTCGCGCACCGGTGTGCGCGAGACCCCCACGGCCTCGGCCAGATCCCCCTCGGTGAGCAGCGTGCCGCCCTCGTAACTGCGGTCCAGCACGCCGGACTTGACGTGCAGATAGACCCGCTCGGCGGCGGGCGGCGCCTTGACGGCGGCGGAACCAGTGGCATCCATGATGCGCACATCATAGATACAACAGCGCCCCGCACACCAGTCCGTGCTCCGGTACGCGCGGCAGCCGCACACAGACGGGCACACCGGTTCGCACACACCGGACAACCCTGCGCGTTCCTCGCGTGTCTGACGGTCCACATAGGCCAACGGGAGGGGTCTGCAATGAGACGCAGAGGCAAAATCCCAGCAGGAGTCCGGGCCGCGGCGCTGGCGTTCGCGGTCCCCGCGGTGCTCGCGGGATCGGCGTTACCGGCCGCGGCTTCCACCGACGGCACCCTGGTGGTCACCGCGACCGACCGGCAGGGCGAGCCGCTGACCGTACGGACGGTGTCCGTCACCGACGAGGCGACCCAGCGGCAGACCGTGGTCGCCACCGGGGACCAGGTCGCACTGGCCCCGGGCCGCTACGAGGTGGCCGTGAACATCCAGGAGGAGAACGGCACCGACACGCTGGCCGGGCGGGTGGTCACCGTGACCGCGGGGGCGACCGCCGCGGTGGACTTCGACGCCCGGCAGGGCCGCGCGGTCGCCGTGCAGGTCGACCGGCCCTTCGAGGTCGGCTACCCGCAGCGGCTCACCGCCCGGATCTGCAGCGACGGCCACCCGGCGCACATCGGCGCGGCCAACGACCCGGGGAACCTCTACGTGATCCCCGACCCCGGCGGCAGCACCGAACTCGGGTACCTCTCCACCTGGACCGGCGTCGAGGACGGCAGCGTGTGGAAGGCCGCGGGCACCGGTCCGCTCGACGACCACCCCGGCGGAACCGTCGCGCGCGCGTCCTTCGGCTCCGTGCCCGTCCAGGTCCGGCGCGGCCCCGCGCTCGACCGGTACTCGGCCCTCGACGTGGTCCCCGACGACGCCGGCTGCGACCGGTGGGCCTCCACCGGCGGCCGCTTCACCACCGAGCCCTACGCGTCGGCGTACCACCTGACGCCCGGCGTCTGGAACTGGACCTTCGGCGCCGGCACCACCAACTTCCTCGCCGACCAGACCGTGGTCCCCGGCGACAACCCGGGCCGGCTCTACAACCGCGCGGTGTGGGGACCGGTGCGCTACCTGCCCTGGGTGCAGCAGGGCAAGCTCGGCTTCTTCACCTCCGGGCTGTTCGCCGACCCGGTGCTGGACGGTCTTGAGACCTCCATCAACGCCAGTGCGACGCTGTACCGGGGGTCCACGGCGGTCGCCTCCGAGAGCGGCCTCGGCAACTGGGGGCAGGGCACCGTGCGCACCTTCTGGGGCCCGGTCAGCAGGTCCGCCTGGTACACGCTGAAGGTGCACGCCATCCGGCACGTCCCCGGCGTCGAGACCGACCCGAACCGGCTGTCCAGCGCGGTCGACGTGTCCTTCCGCTTCCACGCCGGCCCGACCTCGAAGGCCGTGGCGCCCGGCTTCCTGACCCGCTTCGAGCCGGCCGGGCTCGACCTGTACAACCGCACCCCGGCCGCCGGCACCTCCATCGCGCTCACCCTGGACCGCACCGGCACCCAGCCCGGCGTGCCGCGGTGGCCCAGCACCGCGAAGAAGGTCGAGGTCTTCGCCTCGGCCGACGGCGGCCGCAGCTGGCAGCGGCTCACCGTCACGCACAGCGGCGGCGCGTGGACCGCGCACCTGCCCGCGCAGCGCCCGGGCGCCTCGCTCTCGCTCAGCTCCCGGGTCACCGACACCGGCGGCAACCAGACCGTCAGCACGGTCTACCGCGCCTTCACCGTCGCCTGACCAGGCGCCCCGCGCCGCTACGGCCGCATCGTGCCGACCAGGCTCGCAGTCGAGACGAGGGTGGACTGGATGGTGGGCGCCAGGCTGGTGGAGGACAGGCAGAACCCGAGCAGGATGCACACCACGGCGTGACTGGGCTTCAGGGAGCGGTTGCGCATCAGCATGGCGGCGAGCAGGACCAGCAGCAGCACGACGGAGACTGAGACGACCATACGGTCGATCGCAGCACAAAAGGGACGGTTCGCGCACGTAACGCGCGCGGCGGAGTACCCGGACGTGTGTACGTCCGCGTACTCCGCCGCCGTGTCACCGCCTCCGGTTCACCACCGGGCCGGCTGCCGGCCCGGCGACCGGCTCACGCCCAGGTCAGCAGCCGCTTCGGCTGCTCCAGCACCGCCGCGACGTCCGCGAGCACCTTGGAGCCCAGCTCGCCGTCCACCAGCCGGTGGTCGAAGGAGAGCGCGAGCGTGGTGACCTGACGCGGCTTCACCTTGCCCTTGTGCACCCACGGCTGCGGCTTGACCGCGCCGAAGGCGAGGATCGCCGACTCCCCCGGGTTGAGGATCGGCGTGCCCGCGTCGACGCCGAAGACGCCGACGTTGGTGATGGTGACCGTGCCGCCCTGCATCGCCGCGGGCGAGGTCTTCCCCTCCCGGGCGGTGGCGATCAGCTCGCCGAGCGCCGCGGCCAGTTCGGGGAGCGTACGGTCCTGCGCGTCCTTGATGTTCGGCACGATCAGGCCGCGCGGCGTGGCGGCCGCGATGCCCAGGTTGACGTACCGCTTGTGGACGATCTCCTGGTTGGCCTCGTCCCAGGCGGCGTTGACCTCCGGGTTGCGCCGGATCGCGACCAGCAGCGCCTTGGCGACCAGCAGCAGCGGGCTGACCCGCAGTCCGGCGAACGCGGGGTCCGCCTTCAGCTCCTGGACCAGCTTCATCGTCCGCGTGATGTCGAACGTCACGAACTCCGTGACATGCGGCGCGGTGAAGGCGCTGGTGACCATCGCCTGCGCGGTGGCCTTGCGGACGCCCTTGACCGGGACGCGGGTCTCCCGCGCGGCCGGGTCGACGGCGGCGGCCGTCCGCTGTTCCGCCTGGGCCTCGTCGCCGCCCCGGGGGGTCGCGGTCCGCCCGGCGGCCTGCGCCGCGGGCGCGGCCTCGGCGGCCGGCACCCCCAGGTCGGCCGCGGCCCTGACGTCCTCGCGGGTGACCACGCCGCCGGGCCCGGTCGGCACCACGCCGGCCAGGTCGATGCCCAGGTCCTTGGCGAGCTTGCGCACCGGGGGCTTGGCCAGCGGCCGGCCGCCGGAGCCGGCCGCGGGGGCCGGGGCGGCGGGAGCCGGTGTCTGTGCCGGTGCCGGTGCCTGTGCGGCCGGAGCCGGTGCCGCCGGAGCGACCGCGTGGCCGTTGAGCGCCGCGGGCTCCGCCGGGGCGGCGCCGGTACGGGACTTGCGCGGCCTGCGGGTGGTGGACGACGGCGCGACCCCGTAGCCGACCAGCACGGCCTGCCGCTTGGGCGCCTCGCCCGCGGCCGCGGGCTCCTGCCCGGAGGACGCGGCGGACGGGGCGGACGCCGGTGACGCCGCCGTCTCCTGCGCGGGCGCCGCGGTGTCCGCGCCCGCCTCCGGGCCCGAGTCCGGGCCCGCGCCCGGCCCCGCGTCGACCACGATGATCGGCGTGCCGACGTCCACCGTCGTGCCCTCGTCGAAGCGGATCTCGCTGACCACCCCGTCGTACGGGATGGGCAGTTCGACGGCCGCCTTCGCGGTCTCCACCTCGCAGATCACCTGGCCGTCGGCGACCGTGTCGCCGACCGCCACGTACCACTTGAGGATCTCCGCCTCGGTCAGGCCCTCGCCGACGTCCGGCATCCTGAACTCGCGGAACCGCTGCCCCTGCGTCTGTGTCATGACGGTCACAGCCCTCTCCTCAGAACGCCAGCGCGCGGTCGACGGCGTCCAGCACCCGGTCGAGACCGGGGAGGTACTCCTCCTCCAGGCGGGCCGGCGGGTAGGGGGCGTGGAAGCCTCCCACGCGCAGCACCGGCGCCTCCAGGTGGTAGAAGGCGCGCTCGGTGATCCGGGCGGCGATCTCCGCGCCCGCGCCGTAGAAGACCGGGGCCTCGTGCACCACGACCAGCCGGCCGGTCCGCTCCACCGACGCCTGCACGGTGTCGAAGTCGATCGGCGACATCGAGCGCAGGTCCACGACCTCCAGGCTGCGACCCTCGTTCGCGGCGGCAGCGGCGGCCTCCAGGCAAACCTTGACCATCGGCCCGTACGCGGCGAGCGTCAGATCGGTCCCCTGCTGCACCACGGCCGCCTTGTGCAGGTGGCCGGGGACCGCCGTGGTGTCGACCTCGCCCTTGTCCCAGTAGCGGCGCTTGGGCTCGAAGAAGATCACCGGGTCGTCGCACTCGATGGCCTGCTGGAGCATCCAGTAGGCGTCGTTGGCGTTGGACGGGGAGACCACCTTCAGGCCGGCGACGTGCGCGAACAGCGACTCCGGCGACTCGCTGTGATGCTCCACCGCGCCGATCCCGCCGCCGTAGGGGATGCGCACCACGACCGGCAGCTTGATCTTGCCGAGCGCGCGGGCGTGCATCTTGGCGAGCTGGGTGACGATCTGGTCGTAGGCCGGGAAGACGAAGCCGTCGAACTGGATCTCCACCACCGGGCGGTAGCCGCGCAGCGCCAGGCCGATCGCGGTGCCGACGATGCCGGACTCGGCCAGCGGGGTGTCGATGACGCGGCTCTCGCCGAAGTCCTTGTGCAGGCCGTCGGTGATCCGGAAGACGCCGCCGAGGCGGCCGACGTCCTCGCCCATGACGAGGACCTTGGGGTCGTTCTCCAGCGCCTTGCGCAGCGACTCGTTGAGGGCCTTGGCCAGTGGCATCTGGGTCATGGTCAGCGGCCCTTTCCGTGTGCGGCGGCCGAGCCCGCGTCCTGCGGGGAGTCGTCGAAGGAGTCGAGGTACTCGGCGAACGCGGCGCGCTCCTCGTCCACGAGCGCGTGCCCGTCGGCGTAGACGTTCTCGAAGATCGCCATGCTGTCGGGGTCGGGCATGTTCCGCACGCCCTCGCGGACCCGCTTGGCCAGCGCGTCGCTCTCCTCCTCGACGGCGGCGTAGAACGCCTCGTCGGCCAGCCCCTCCTTGTCCAGGTGGGCGCGCAGCCGGGCGATCGGGTCCTTCGACGCCCACTCCTCGCGCTCCTGGTCGGTGCGGTAGCGGGTCGGGTCGTCGGTGGTGGTGTGGGCGCCCATCCGGTAGGTGAACGCCTCCACGAGCATCGGGCCCTGCCCGCTGCGGGCGTGCTCCAGCGCGGCGCGGGTGACCGCGAGCACCGCCAGCACGTCGTTGCCGTCCACCCGGACGCCGGGGAAGCCGAAGCCGGCCGCGCGCTGGTAGATCGGCACCCGGGACTGCTTCTCGGTGGGCTCGGAGATGGCCCACTGGTTGTTCTGGCAGAAGAAGACCACCGGCGCGTTGTAGACCGCGGCGAAGGTGAACGACTCCGCCACGTCGCCCTGGCTGGAGGCGCCGTCGCCGAAGTACGCGATCACCGCGGAGTCCGCGCCGTCCTTGGCCACGCCCATCGCGTAGCCGGTGGCGTGCAGCGTCTGCGAGCCGATGACGATCGTGTACAGGTGGAAGTTGTTCTCGTTGGGGTCCCAGCCGCCGTTGTTGACGCCGCGGAACATGCCCAGCAGGTTCAGCGGGTCCACGTCGCGGGTCCAGGCCACGCCGTGCTCACGGTAGGTGGGGAAGACGTAGTCGTCGGGGCGGGTGGCCCGGCCCGAACCGATCTGCGCGGCCTCCTGGCCGAGCAGCGACGCCCACAGGCCCAGCTCGCCCTGGCGCTGCAGGGTGATGGCCTCGCCGTCGAAACGCCGGGTCAGCACCATGTCGCGGTACAGGCCGCGCAGCTCCTGCGGCGTCAGGTCGATGGAGTACTCGTCGTGCTCGACGCGGTCGCCCTCGGGGGTCAGCAGCTGTACGAGTTCCGGGTCGCCCGCACGGCGCTTCGCGCCGCCCCGGGGCGCCCTCGCCCTGCCCTTGGCGGGGGGACCCCCAGCGGCAGTGCTCTTCACGCTCACGTTCGCTCCTCCGTCTGTCCGGCCCCCGGGGTCTGCCGGGGAAACCAGTGCGGCTCACCAGGACCGGCGTGACGCACGGGGTGTGTGCGGCATGGCCGGGCCAGGCGTGACGACGCCCCGGCGGATGGCCTGCACGGTCAGACGTTACCCACAACTTCCGCGCTTGTGCGAAGCCGTCCGACCTGCAGTTTTGCTTGGATTTCCTAGTAACTTCACTACAACACCGCGTTCCCGCAGGCCACCGGGACAACCGCACGGTATCCCGGATGCCCGATCTCCGTAAGGCCCGATCGCCCCTCGGAGTGGCCCGCAGACGCCGGGTCACGATCCGGCGGCGGCGTAGGATACCGGAAAAGCAGCCGCATTCCCGTGCATATCAGGTCGAAAGTCGTTTGTGATCTACGCTGAGCCGCGTGACGGCCACGGCAACGACGCTCCCGGCGCGGACGGCGCCCGCCGCCCCCGCCCAGGTGACCGCCCTCTTAGGACGCTACGACGGGCTGGGCGAACCGGTGGACGCCCGGCCGGTGCCCCGCGGCCTGCTGAACGAGGGCTGGCGGGTGACCACCACCCGCGGCAGGTACTTCGTCAAGCGCTACACCGCGCCCGACACGGCCGCCCCCGCGCTGATCGCCCGGCAGCACCGGGCGACGCATGCGCTGGCCCGGATCGGGCTGCCGGTCGCCGCGCCGCTGGCGGACACCGCCGGCCGCACGCTCGCCGTGATCGGCGGCGTCGGCCACGCGGTCTTCCCCTGGGTCGACGGGACGCACCGCGAGGGCACCGAGCTGAGCGTCGGGCAGTCGGGACGGCTGGGCCGGCTGCTCGGCCGGGTGCACGCGGGGCTGCGCCGGGTGCAGGGCCCGGTGCCGATCCACGCCCGCGGCCGGGACCGGCACCCCAGCGCCGACCCGGCCCGCACCCACGCGCACATCGACCGGCTGCTGTCGCTGGTGCGCGCGCATGTGCCGCACGACGCCCTCGACGCGGCCTTCGACGCGCTGGCCGCCCGCCGGCTGCGCGAGCGGGCCGCGCTGCTGCGCCGGCACGCCCACCGCAGGCCGCCGGACGCGCGCGGCAAGGTGACCGGCTGGGTGCACGGCGACTTCCACCCCCTCAACCTGCTCTACCGCGGCGACGAGCCCGCCGCGATCGTCGACTGGGACCGGCTGGACGTGCGGCCGCGCGCCGAGGAGGCGGTACGCGCCGCGGTGATCTTCTACGTGCACCCGGTGCACGGCCGGCTCGACCTGACGAAGGTGCGCGCCTACGCCGACGCCTACCGCGAGGCCGCGGGGGTGGCCCGCCGGGAGATGGCCGCGGCGGTCCACCGGGTGTGGTGGGAGCGGCTGAACGACTTCTGGATGCTCGACTGGCGCTACCAGCGCCGCGACCGCCGCTCCGACCCGCTGTTCCCGGCCGCCTCGGCGCTCGCGGTGTGGTGGACGCAGGAGTACGCGGCGGTGCGGGACGCATTCGCGGACTGAGCGGGGGCGGGGGCGGCGCTGGGTGCGGGGTCAGCTCGTGCCGTCGCCGCCGCCGGTCGTGGTCGTGTCGCCGCCGGGCTCGGTGGTCGGCGGCGGGGTCGTCGTCGGTGGCGGCGTCTTGGTGGTCGGCGCGGTCGTCGGCGTCGTCTCGGTCGGCGTCGGCTTCGTGGTCGTCGGCTTGGTCGGCGTCGCGGTGGTGGTGGGCGCCGAGGTCGTCGGCGTGTCGGTGGGGGTGTCGGTGGACGTCTCGTCCGTGCCGCTGTCCCCGCCGGTCGGCTCGGAGCTGATCTCTCCGCTGTCGGTCGGCTGCGCGTCGGTGGGCCGGCCGGTCGGCTGGCCGGTGTGCTGCGTGGCCGTCGGCGGGTGCGTCTCGGCCGGGGTGTCGCCGTGGCCGGAGTTGCGGGTGGCCAGGAAGACGCCCAGCGCGATGGCCATGACCGCGGCGACCACGAACAGCACCGGCTTGAGCCACCGGTTGCCGCCGCCGCCCGGCGGCCGCTCGCCGTAGCCGTGCACGTCGTCACCGCCGGTGCCGCCGATGCCGGCCAGCAGCGGCGGGCCCAGCGGCGCGGTCTGCCCGGCGCCGGCCGGTCCGCCCGGCTGCACCATCGTCGGCGCGGTGCCGGTGGGACCCGGCGCGACCGCGGCGACCACGCCGGTGTTCCACTCGCCGTCCGTCCAGCCGCCGCGCTGCGTCAGCGCCTGGTGGGCGTATCCGACGACGCCGCGCATCTCCTCCGCGCTCTGGAAGCGGTCGTCCGGGTGCTTGGCCAGCGCGCGCAGCACCAGCCCGTCGAGCTCCGGCGGCACCCGCTCGCTGATCTGCGACGGCGGCCGCGCCTCGTCCTGCACGTGCTGGTACACCACCGACAGCGGCGTCTCGCCGACGAACGGCGGCCGCAGCGTCAGCAGCTCGTACAGCAGGCAGCCGGTCGCGTACAGGTCGCTGCGGTGGTCGACGGTCTTGCCGAGCGCCTGCTCGGGGGAGAGGTACTGCGGGGTGCCCATGACCATGCCGGTCTGCGTCATGGTGCTGGCCGCGCCGTGCAGCGCGCGGGCGATGCCGAAGTCCATCACCTTGACCGCGCCGGTCGTGGTGATGATCACGTTGGCCGGCTTGATGTCCCGGTGCACGATGCCGTGCTGGTGGCTGTACGCGAGCGCGTCCAGCACCCCGGAGACGATCAGCAGCGCCTGGTCGACCGGCGGCGGCGTCGGCCCGGACAGCAGTTCCTTGATGGTGTGGCCCTCGACCAGCTCCATCACGATGTACGGCACCGTGCCGGTCTGCGTGCGGTCCTCGCCCGAGTCGTAGACCGCGACGACCGCGTGGTGATTCAGACCGGCCACCGACTGTGCCTCTCGGGTGAACCGGGCCTTGGACGTCGGGTCCTCCGCCAGGTCGCTGCGCAGCAGCTTGACCGCAACGATCCGGCCAAGGCGCACGTCCTCCGCCGCGAAGACCTCGGCCATGCCGCCGCGGCCCAGCCGCCCGGTCAGCCGGTAGCGGCCGTCGCCGACCAGGGCCCCCACGCCCCACTGGCCGGAGGGCTCCGACGCCCCGGCGCCCGCGGCCGTCTCATTGGGGTCGACCATCAGTCCTCGCCGTCGTTCGTCCGTCGGTCGTTCCGGCATCGCCAGGTCCCGCTCCGGCACCGCCTCGGGCGCAACGTCCCTGGTGCGCCACCGTACCGCTTTTCCTGCCCCCGAAAGCTCCGTCCACAGCCCCGCGGGCCCCTTCGGGCCCGGCCCGGCGGCGACTTCCGGCCCCCGTCCGCACCCTGTCCCGCCC
>JAJSZB010000190.1:0-13135 GCA_050613715.1 Streptomyces sp. IBSBF 3018 | reverse complement strand
GGGTCAGCCGTCGGATCTGCGCCGGGGGCCTCCGGCAGGTCCGCGGGGGCCGCGGGCACGGAGGGCGCGGCGGATACGGCCGAGGGCGTCGCGTCCGGAGCCGTCTCCGGCGCAGGCGCCGCGGGATCGGGCGGCCGGGCGCGCGACACGGGCGATCCGCTGGTCGAACTGCTCGCGCGCACCTGGGCCGACGTGCTGGACGTGCCGGAGGTCGGGCCGCACGACAACTTCTTCGCGCTGGGCGGCGACTCGCTGGCCGGCGCCCGCATCCTCGCCCGGCTGCGCGACGCGTTCCCCGACGAGCGCCTCTCGCCGCGCGCGCTGATGGCCACCTCGGACGTCGCGGGCATGGCCGAGGTGCTGACCGGCGAGGAGGCGCAGCCGGGCCGGATGGCTCAGATCGCGGCGGTCCACCTCTATGTCGCCGGGCTCAGCGCCGACGAGGTCGACGCCGCTCTCGCGACCGCGCCGGCAGCCCCGGGAGCCCACCCGTGACCGGCCACGCGGACTCCGGCGAGCCCGGCGGCTTCGGCGAGCCCGGCGCGTCCACCGCCGGCGAGCCCCACGCGTCCGGCCCCGGCGACCACGCCGCCGCGGGCGAACGCGGTGACCGTGCCGGCGACGGTGAGCGCCGCGGTGCTCGGGCGGAGGGCGAGGGCGGCGGCCGCGGGGAGGCGCGCGCGTCCTCGTCCGACCCGGGCGCGGACTCCGGAACCGACTCCGGGGCGGACTCCCGGGCCGGCTCGGGCACGGACCCCGGCGCGGACTCGGGCGCCGGCAGCGACGGCGGCAGCGACGGCGGCGGTGGCGGCGGAGGGGGCGCGGGCGAGGGAGGCGCCGGCCGCGACCGCGACCCCGATCCCGGCAGCGAGCGGGAGGAGGACGAGCAGGGGTACGGCGAGTTCGGCCGGGTCTACCACCAGATCGTCACCAACAACTTCCACGGCTCGGTGGACGCCGCGGGCTCCGTCTTCGGCGCGGGCGCGGCGGCCCACCCCGGCCTCGCGCCGGGCTCGGTGGACCAGGCCGAGGTCAGCGCGGCGCTGGAGTTCCACCTGCCGCCCGACCCGCAGTTCGGGGACGCGCACGGCAAGCTGGCGCGCGGCCACATCGTCGCGCTCATCGGCGAGGACGGCACCGGCCGCCGCGCCGGGGCCTTCGCGCTGCTGCGCCGGATGCTCGGCGCCGCGGCACCGCTGCGCAGCCTCTCCCCCGCCGACTCGCTGGCCGACCTCGCCGCCTCCGGCGCGATCAGGCGCGGGCACGGCTACGTGGTGCTGGACTACGTCGGCGAGGTGCACGCGCCCGCGGTCCAGGAGTTCGACATGCGCCGGCTCGCCGAGCAGTTGCGCGAACGCGACGCGTACCTGGTCATCACCGCGTCGCAGAACGCGCTGCGGCGGCAGGCGCTGAAGAACTTCTGCACGGTGTGGGCCGCGCCCGACAGCGGCGAGCTGTTCGACCACTGCCTGGCCGCCCTGCCCGAGCCGCCCGCGGGTTCCGCACCGGCCGAGGACGTACCGCCTCCCACCGCACCGCCCGCGGACGCACCGCCTGCGGACGTACCGGCGGACGCACCGCCACGGGACGCGGCCCGCGACGCGGCTCAGGACGACGCCCGCGACGACGCCCGCGACGACGCCCGCGACGACGCCCGCGACGTCGCCTCCGACGCGGCCCCCGGCGCCGACCGGCTGCCGGAGCTGCGCGCGCTGGTCACCGCGCTGCGGCGGCCCTCCGACGTGGTCGCCGTCGTCCGCACCCTCGCGCGGTCCGGCGTCGAGCAGGCGCTGGACGCCCTGCGCGACGGCGAACGCGCCGCGGTGGTCGAGTGGTTCGCGGGCCGGCCGCCGGCCGAGGAGGCGCTGCCGGTCGCGGCGCTCGCCTTCGCCGAAGGACTGCCGGAACGCACCTTCGAGGAGGTGCTGTTCGCGCTCGTGGTGCTCGCCAGGAGCTGGGAGCACACCGCCGCGGGCGCGACCGTGGAGGCCGCGGTGCCGGCCGTCGCGGACGTGCGCCTCGGCCAGAGCCGGGCGCGCTGGCGGGAGTCGGCGAACGGCCTGGTCGAGGCCCGGCGCATCCCCGGCCCGGACGGCGGCCCGGCCGGTGTCGAGCGGCGCGTCGTCTTCACCTCGCCGCGCATCCGCGGCCTGGTCGTGGAGCAGCTCAACGAGCGCTACGGGCTTGAGCTGTGGTACCCGCTGCGGCAGTGGCTCACCCGGCTGTCGCAGGAGCCGGACCTGCAGGTGCGCGCCCAGGTCGCCGCCGGGCTGGCGCTGCTGGCCAGGTACGCGCCCGCCGAGGTGGAGCAGAACCACCTGGACGCGTGGTCGGCCGGGTACACCGCGCAGCGCGTCACGGCCGCGCTGACCGTGCAGTTCATGGGCGCCGACCCGGCGCTCGCCCCGCAGGCGCTCGACCTGGCGCTGCGCTGGGCGGACCGGGCGGGGCAGGAGCGCGCGGTGACCGCGGCGATGGCGCTGGCCGGCGGCCTCGGCCGGCTCTACCGCTTCGAGGCCCTCAACTGGCTGTGGTTCCTGGCGATGCGCGGGGAGCGGGTGGCGATCGCCGCCCGCCGCTCGCTGCACCTGATGCTGGCCACCGCCGAGGACGACCCGGAGCGCGCCACGCTCGTCCTGCGCTACGTGCGGACCCGGCTGGAGAAGACCCGCGGTGCCCGCGAGCGCTCGGCGGCGCTGGCCGTCGCGGTCCATCTGCTCACCGGCCAGGGCCTGGACGACACGGGCCCGCTGCCGGCCGGACTGCTGCGCACCGGCCCGGCGTCGGCCGGCGCGCTCGGCCGGCTGTGGGCCCGCGCGCTGCACAGCGGCCGGCGGCGGATGTCGCTGAGCGCCCTGTGCGCCACGCTCGCCGCGCTGCGCGACGAGCCGCAGGCGGCGGGCGCGGTCAGGACGCTCGGCGAGGCGATGCGCGAGGCGATGACGGCCCGTCAGTGGGAGTCGCTGCGCCACGACCTGTCGGCGGCGCTGCGGCACCCCGACTACGCCGTGGACGACACCCGGCGGCTGGCCCGCGTCCTGCTCGGCTCCCTGCGCGCAGGACAGCCCTGACCGGACCCGTACACCCGCATCCGCACCCGCGGACCCGTACACCCGCACCCGCACCCGCGGACCCGTACACCCGCGACGGCCACGCCCGAACACCCACGCCCGTACACCCGAACCCACGCCCGTACACCCTCACCGACACCCGCACCATCTGCACTTCATCGCTCACGGAGGCGACGCACGTGAACTACCCCCTGATCCACGAGAAGGCGCTGAGCAGGCCGGAGACCAAGCGGTTCCGGCGGCCGCGGCGCGAGGACGTGCCCGACCTGCCGCCGGGCGCGGTGTACGTCTTCCGCGTCGCGGGGGACTACCGCGAGCTCCCGGCCGGGGTGTTCTTCGACCCCTCCCACGACGACGTGGTGAACGCCTCGGCGGTCAGCCTCGTCGACCTGCACACCAGGATCATCACCGTGGACATGCCGGTGCCGTCCATCAACCCGGCCGGCGACTTCACCCTGCGGGCCACCTTCTCCTGCCAGGTCACCGACGCCGCCGAGGTGGCCAGGAACGGCGTCGCCGACATGACCGTGCCGCTGGGCGCCTACCTGCGCACCGACACCGCGCTCGCCAGGATCGGCGTCGAGCACTCCGTGGAGGAGATCAACGTCGTACGCGCCCTGGCCACCGCGCGGCTGGAGGCGTACACCGCGATCAGGCCGCCGGAGGTCGCCGGGATCACCGCGGAGTTCCTCTCCGTCCAGGTGCTGACCCCGGCCGACGTCGCCGCGCACGACCGGGCGCGGCTGGAGGAGGAGCGCCGCCAGGAGCTGGCCCGGCTGCGCACCACCCACGAGGACGCCGAGATCCAGCGGATGCTGGCGCTGCTCGCGCAGGGCAGCGACGGCGTGGACGCGCTGAGCATCAGCCGGGACAAGATCGACCTGGCCGAGCTGTCCGCGCGCCGGCACCAGGCGGAGCAGGAGGCGTTCGCCGAGCGCACGCACCGGCGGGCGCTGGCGGACGAGCGGGCGCACGAGCTGGAGGCGGCCCGCCGCCAGGCCAGGAACGACCTGATCCTCACGCTGCTGCGGCAGATGGGCGGCTCGGAGTCGTACGTCGACTACCACCAGGTGCTCTCCGAGGTGCTCGCGGACGGCGCGGGCCCCGCGGTCGGCGGCGCCGCGGTGCAGGCGCTCGGCGCCGGGACGGCCGGCCCGGAGGGCTCAGGGGACGGCGCGGACGGCTCCCGCGGCGCCGGCGGCTCCGGCCCGGCCGGGCGCGGACCCGGCGACCGCGACGGCCGGCCGCAGAAGGACTTCATCACGGACGAGGACGGCCTCCTTGACTGACATGACCGACGCGACCGGCGCCACCGGCGCGACCGGCGCGACACGTGCGTCCGACATGACCGGCGCGACCGGCGCGCGCCGCCTCCCCGAGGGGTACGGGAAGCCCGCCTCCCCCTCCCGCCCGCACGGCGTCGACGGCGCCCGCCGGCTGCGCGCGCTGACCGGCGTGGACGAGGACCTGCTGGAATTCGTCTGGCACGAGCGCAGCCGGCACACCGCGCTCGGCGCGGTCATGGTGGGCACCGCCGCGGTCGCCGCCTTCTCGATGCTGAACTTTGCCGACGAGGCGCTGGGCAGGGTGTCCGCGCTCGCGGTGCTGCCGGCGCTGCTGTGGGGGGTGTTCGTGCTGCACCTGGACCGGTGGCTGGTGGCGCCGCAGCCGTCGACCGGCCGGCGCAGGGTCGCCCCCGTGGTGCTGCGGCTGGTGGTGTCGCTGGTGCTCGGCGCGGTCATCGCCGAGCCGCTGGTGCTGCGGGTCTTCCAGACCGCGATCGAGACGCAGGTGCACACCGAGCGGCAGAACACGCTCGACGACCTGCGCGGCGCGCTGGTCACCTGCAACCCCGACCCGTCCCTGCCCGGTCCCGCGGACCTGCCGTCGTACTGCGCGCAGAAGCAGAACCAGCTGTCGTTCGGCGCGACCCCGGTCGGGGACACCACCGAGCTGGCGAGCCTGCGCCGCGACGCCGCCGCGCTGCTGAAGCAGGTGAACTCCGAGCGCGACCAGCTGGACTCGATCAACGGCCAGGTGCTGGCGGAGTGCGCCAAGCACATCCCGATCGCCGGGACGAACCACTGGGAGCGGTCCTCGGAGTGCCTGCGGCTGCGCAAGGTGGCCACCGCCTTCCAGAAGTCCCACGACACAGCAGCCGACGTCGCCCGGCTGAACTCCGAGAACAGCCGCATAGCGCAGCTGACCGGGGCCGTGGCCGGCGGCCAGAAGTCGTTCCAGGCGCTGCGGGACGAGAAGGTGAACGCGCAGGTGGCGCTCAAGCGCGCCACGTTCGGCCCGATCGGCGTGCTGGAGCGGATGCGTGCGCTGGACGGGCTGGCCCGCGAGAACGTCGTGCTGTTCGTCGGCGTGTGGCTGGTCCGGATGCTGTTCGTGCTCATCGACGTGCTGCCGGTGCTGGTGAAGTTCGTCAGCGGCGAGACCACCTACGACCGGCTGCTGACCGAACGCAGCGCCAGCGCGCTGAAGATGCACGGGGAGATGCTGCGCACCGCCGAGCGCAAGGCCACCCACCGGTTCGAGCTCGAACAGGCGGAGGCCGAGCAGGAGTTCAGGGACCGCAAGGCGGAGATCGACGCGGCCCGGCGCGAGCACACGGCCCGGATGAACATCCGGGTGCGCCGGGCGATCAACCAACTGGAGGCGGAGCTGGTCAAGTCGCCGGTGTGACCGGGCCGCCGGCGGCGGGGCTCACGCGGGGGGGGGCGCCGCGGCCCACGCGGCCGGGCGGTTGGGCTCGCGCACAGGGCGCCGAGCCTCACACGAGGGGGGTGAAGTGGACCGGCAGGGCCGGCGGGGGAGCCAGCCGGGCGGGCGCGAGGGCGAGGTCGGGCAGCCGGTCGAGGAGGACCTCGACCGCGGCCGTCGCGATGACCTCGGCCAGCTCCGCCGCGGGCGCCGGGCAGCGGTGCTCGCCGTGGCTGAAGGCCAGGTGCGCCTGGTTCCCGCCGCCGGCCGCGGCGAGCGCGCCCACTCCGGCGTCCGCGTCCGGCGCGTAGGGGCAGACCTGCGGGTCCGCGTTGGCTGCGGCGAGGCCGAGCACCAGGCAGTCGCCGCGGCGGATGCGCCGGCCGCCGAGCTGGGTGTCGTGCACCGCCCAGCGGCCCAGCACGTTCTGCATCGGCGGCCGGGTCCACAGCACCTCGGTCAGCGCCTGGCCGACGCTGCGCCGGCCGCCGGACAGCGACACCGCGAAGCGGTCGTCGGTGAGCATCAGCCGCAGCGTGTTGCCGATCCAGTCGGCGGTCGGCAGCACGCCCACGGTGAACAGCGCGACGAGGTCCTCGGCCGCCTCGTCGGGGGTCAGCCGCGCGGGGTGCGCGAGCAGCCGCGAGGCCAGGTCGCCGCCGGGCTGCCGGGCGGCGCGCTCCAGCAGCAGTCCCATCACGCCGTGCACGCGGGCCCGGCCGGCCGCCGCCTGCTGCGGGTCGTCGCCGAGCGAGGCGGCCAGGTCGCGTTCCAGGTCCAGGGTCTCGGACTCGTCCAGCGCCAGCAGCCGGGCGACCACCCGGCGCGGCACCGGGTCGGCGTACTCCCTGATCAGCTCGGCGCGGCCGGCCCCAGCGAAGCGGTCGACCGCGGCGTCCGCGGTGCGCTCGGCGTCCAGCCGCACCCCGAACGGGTCGCACCCGGCCAGCACGTCGCTGATCGCGCCGGCCCTGCGCCGGTGCTCCTCGCCCTCGGTGAACAGCACCGACGCGGTACGGGAGACGAACGGCAGCATCGGCCAGTCGCGCGGCACCCGGTCCCAGGCGTTCCAGCGCAGCGGGTCGCGGCCGAACAGCTCGGGGTTCGCGGCCACGTACTGCACCTCGCGGTAGCCGAGCACCAGCCACACCGGCACGTCGCCCTCCAGCAGCACCGGCGCCACCGGGCCGTACACGCGCCGCAGTTCGCGGTAGACCTCGGCGTCGCCGCCGCGCAGCGCCCGCCCGTCCAGCCGCGCGGGCGCGCTCTGGTCACCCGTCATCGTGCCGCCCTCCCGGACGCGCGCGCCGCGTCCGCCGTGCCCGCCGGGTCCGTCGTGTCCGCGGCGATGTCCGTCTCGTCCGCCCTGCCCGCCGCGGTGTCCGTCCCGTCCGCCTCGGGTACGCCCCGCGGTCCGCTCGCGCGGTCCAGCGCGTGGCGGACCAGCGTGACCAGGACCTGCTTGGCCGACTGCCGGCTGCGCGCGTCGCAGTCGACCACCGGCACCTCGGGGGACAGCGCGAGCGCCTCGCGCAGCTCCTCCAGCGAGTGCGCGGGCGGCACGAAGTTGTTGCGGGCCACGACGAACGGCACCCGCAGGTGCTCCAGCCGGTCCACGGCGTACCAGCAGTCGGCCAGCCGCCGGGCGTCGACCAGCACCACCGCGCCGAGCGTGCCGGAGAACAGCCGGTCCCACAGGAACCAGAAGCGCTCCTGGCCGGGCGCCCCGAACAGGTACAGCACCCGCTCCTCGTCCAGCGTGATCCGGCCGAAGTCGAAGGCGACGGTGGTGCGCGACTTGCGCTCCACGCCCGCCGGGTCGTCGACGCCGACGCCCGCGCCGGACAGCGTCTCCTCGGTGCTCAGCGGCCGGATCTCGCTGACCGCGCCGACCAGCGTGGTCTTCCCCACGCCGAACCCGCCGACGACCGCGATCTTCAGCCCGTCCCGCGCGGTCTCCCGCAGCCACGCGTGGGCCGCGTCAGAGGTTCTGGAGGGCACGGAGCACCTTCTTCAGGGTGTCGGGCGCCGGCAGCGCCGGCTCCTCGCCGCGGCCGCGGACCTGGGTCCGCGGGTGCCGGGCGGTGATCCGCCCGGCCGCCAGCAGGTCGCCGAGCAGAACCTTGACCACGCCGACCGGCAGGCCGAGCCGCGCGGACAGCTCCACCACGGCCACCGGGTACCGGCACAGCCGCAGGATCCGTACGTACTCGGACTGCATCCCGCGGACCGGCTCGCCCACGCCGACCACGATGGTCACCAGGTCGAACGCCGAACCGCGCCCCGGCGTACGGCCGCCGGTGACGGTGTAGAGCCGGTCGGGGTCGCCGCTGTCGACCGGCCCGCGGATCATGCCGAGAGCTTCCCCGCCGCGGCGGCCCGGCTCCCCGCGCGCGGGTCCTCGCGCAGGAAGTCGCCGATGTTCTCGACCAGTTCGTTCATCCGGAAGCCGATCACGCCGGCGTCCGCGGCCTCGTCGCCGACCACCGCGAGGTGCGCGCCGTGGCCCGCGCCGACGATGAAGAGGATGCCGCCGGGGAACTCCGTCATCGACTGCCGCACCCCGCCGCTGCCGTCGCCGAACTCCACCGACGCGCCGTGCGCCAGCGCCTGTATGCCGGAGGCTATCGCCGCCAACTGGTCGGCCTGGTCCACCGAGAGGCCCGGCGACAGGCTCAGCTTGAGGCCGTCGCGGGAGAGCAGCAGGGCGTGCCGGGCGCCCGCGGTGCGGTTCACCAGCCGCTCCAGCAGCAGTTCGGGGTGCTCCTCGTGCTCTTCGTGCCCTTCGCGTGCGCTCGTGGCCGTGGTCGTCATCGCTCGCCGTCCCCTCCTCCGGTTCCGCCGTGTCCTTCGAGTCCTTCGGAGGCCGCGCGCGCCGCGGGGCCCGGCTGCTCCAGGGTCTGCCGGCCGCCGGCCCGGTGGCCGCCGGTGCTCTCGTCCGGCGCGGGCTGCCGCTGCCAGGGCGTGCCCGGCTCGGGGCCGCTGCCGAAGTCGGCGGCGGCGCGCGCCCGTTCACCGCGGCCGGTGCGCTCTGTCTGGCCGGTGCGGTCGGTCTGCCCGGTCTGTCCGGTGCGCTCGGTACGGTCGGCGTGCCCGGCCGGCCCGGCCTGTCCCGGCTGCTCGGTCCGCTCGGTGCGCTGCTCGCCGTGCCGGGCGGCGCGGCCGCCGGTCGCCGCCTCGCGGAAGGCGCTGAACCGCGACCCCGCGTCGGCCCTGGCCCGCGCCGCGCGCGCCTCCTCCGCCGGGTCCGGGTCGAGGAAGGCGTCGCTCGGGTCGGCGCCCAGGTCGCCGTGCTGCGCCGCGCCCAGCGTCTGTCCGCGCGGCCGCCGGGGCAGCGGCGAGGGCAGGCCGGTCGGCACGACCGCGCCGGGCGGGTACGCGTCCGCGCCGGGCACGCGGCCGGGAGCGCTCCCGTACGGGTCCTGCCGGTACGGGTCCGGCGCGTGCGCACCGGGCGCGTACGGGTCGGCGGTGTGCCGTTCGGGTGCGTAAGGACCGGCGGCGTATGGACCGGCGGCGTACGGATCGGGCGCGTACGGATCGGGGGTGTGCGGACCCGCGGCGTACGGGCCGGGCGGCTGCGGGGCCGGCACGTGCGGCGGCGGTACGTGCGTGCCGCCGCCGAAGTCCTGCGCGGGCCGGGCGTGCGAGGCCGCCCGCTCGTACGCGCCCGGTGCCGCGTTCGGGTATCCGGCGCCGGGGAGCACCGGCAGCCGCCCCGCGCCCGCGCCCGTACCGCCGTCCGCGCCCGTACCGCCGGCGCCTCGTCCCGCCGCGGCGCCCGCGTCCGCGCCGGTCTCCGGCAGCGGGAAGTCGTGCGGCGTGCGGGTCAGCAGCTTCGGCGGGATCAGCACCACCACGCCCGTGCCGCCGCGCGAGGAGGGCCGGAAGGAGACCGTCAGCCCGTGCTTGCGGGCGAGGCTGCCGACCACCGCGAGGCCGAGCCGGGTGCCGGAGAGCGCGCCGAGCCGGGGGTCGGCCGAGCCCGCGCCGCTCGCGGCGGCCGCGGCCCCGGCGCCCGCCGCACCCGCGCCGGAGACGCCCGCACCACCCGTACCCGTACCGCCCGCAGCGCCCGTACCGGACGCGCCCGTACCGCTCGCACCGCTCGTGCCCGACGCGCCCGCGGGATCGGCGGCCACCGCCTGCTCGGCGCGGGCCAGCGCGGCGGCCGGCATGCCCAGCCCGGCGTCCTCGACGGTGACCACCACGCCGGACGTCGTCTCCTGGACGTAGACGTGGACCTCCTCGCTCGGCGGGGAGAAGTTGCAGGCGTTGTCCATGAGTTCGGCCAGCGCGTGCATCACGCCCTCGGCGGCGTGGCCGACCACCGCGGAGGTGCTGACCGAGTGCAGCCGCACCCGCTGGTACGCCTCGATGCGGCCGAGCGCGCCGCGCAGCACGCTCTCCATCACGATCGGCTTGGTCCAACGGCGTCCGGAGCGCGCCCCGGTGAGCACCGCGATGGTGTCCGCGAGCCGGCCGGCCTGGGCGGTGCAGTGGTCCAGGTGCAGCAGGTCGCCGAGCACCTCCTCGCCGTGCCGGTTCTCCATCTCGCGCAGGTCGGCGAGCATCCCCGTGGTCAGCGCCTGGGCGCGGCCCGCGGCGGTCGCGCACACCGCCATCCCGGCGGCGCGCAGCCGCTCGCTGGCCGCGATCTCGCGCAGCGCCACGTCCAGCAGCCGGCGGTGCGCGGCGCCGGCCGGCTGCGGCAGCCGGCTCAGCACGGCGTCCGCGGAGCCCCCGGCCCGCAGCCGCTCCACCGCGAGCGGGATCGTCACCTCGGCCAGCCGCGCGGTCTCGCCCTCCAGCGCCGCCGACTTGGCGGTCTCCGCCTTCAGCGCGGCGCGCAGCGAGATCTCGGCCTCGGCCGCGGTGCGCCGCCGCACGTCCGCCTCGCGCGCGGCGCGCTGCACCGACTCCAGGTCCGCGGACATCCGGCGGCTCGCCTCGGCGTAGGCGGCGGCGTTGCGGGCCGACTCGGCGCGCAACGCCTCGGTGCGGGTGCGCAGTTCGCCGGCCAGCCGCAGCCGGGAGAGCAGCAGCGCGACGCTGAGCCCGAGCAGCGCGGCGGCGGCCGCGCCGGAGACGGTGACCAGCGGGCGGTCCTCGGCGGTGGCACGCGAGGCGGCCCACGCGCAGGCGGCGCCCGCGGCGACGACGGCGGTGAGGGGGAGGACGGCGGAGCGGACCGCGGAGGAGGACCGCGGGGATAACGGGGACGAGCCGTGTGCTGACATCAGTCGGTACCTCGTGCCGAGAGCCCGGATGAGCGCGATCGCGCCTCACCCTACTCGGCCAACCCCCCTGTCACGGGGGAAAACCGACTCTTCCGCCATCGGAACGTCACCGGCCCCTCACCGTCCGTACCAAGCGCGATCGCCACGGGCCTGTGCGGTGACTCCCGGTGATACGAAGGCGGTTGACACCGCAAGTGTCAACCGCCGTTCCGTTTGTGCGAGTTGTGTGTGGCGCGTTCTCGCGGCTGTCTCGGCGCTGATGTGACGGTATGTCAGCCGACTTCCTGTGCACGGCGAGACGTGATCTGACGCAGCGTCAGTCAGTGGGTCGGCCGGGGTTCGGCCGGGGGCCGGCTCGTGCCGCGGGCCGGGGGCCGGCCCGTGCCGCGGCCGGTCAGTCGGTGACCGCGATGTGGGCCAGGATCGCCTGGGCGAGGTCCGGGTCGCCCTCGGTCTTCAGCCGGTCGTCGCCCACCGACGACGGCCTGATCCGGCCGCACAGCAGCCGCATGAAGGTCTCCCAGTCGAGCACGAAGGTGACCGCGGGCCCGAGCGAGACGGCCGAGTCGATCGACCCGCGGCCGTCCTGGTCGACCCGGACCGTGCGCATGAACTCCAGCGGCCCGTGCACGTCGAAGACCACCGCGGAGCCGGGCTTGGCGCCGGCGTCGTGCGCCACCAGCTTGGGCAGCGCGCGCAGCAC
Organism: Streptomyces sp. IBSBF 3018; assembly: GCA_050613715.1. GTDB lineage: Bacteria > Actinomycetota > Actinomycetes > Streptomycetales > Streptomycetaceae > Actinacidiphila. The sequence goes on along the minus strand of JAJSZB010000190.1, from coordinate 1,412 downwards.
GAAGTCGCGGGCCAGCACCGCCGCGGGGGAGGCGAGGTTGCCGGGCTTGTCCAGCGCCCGGCGCAGGTCCTGCTCGTGCACCCACACGTCGAAGACCCGCGCCCACAGCTGCTCCTCCAGCGTGATCTCGCCGCCGCCGATGGCGCGTACCTCGGCGTCCGGCTGCCGGGACTCGTTCCGCAGCTGCCGGGAGCGGCGGATGATGGTGTACTCCAGCTCCGAGGTCATCTCGGGCGCGGTGTGGTGGCGGCGGATGTCGACCGGCACCTCGGTGTAGCGCGCACTCTCGGAGGTGATGTGCCGCAGGTCGCTGGGCAGACTGTGGATCGGGCGGGGGTCGCCCAGTAGTTCGCACTCGAAGCCGATGAGGTGGGAGACCACATCGCGCACCGACCAGTACGGGCACTCCGTCGGGCGGTTCCACTCCCCCTCGGCGAGCGGGGCGACCAGTTCGTTGACGGATTCTATGGAGTGGGTCCAGGCGTCGATGTACGGCTGGAGCTTGCTGTGGACGGTCACGGGACCCCTCGACGGATCGGTGCGCGGTCGTGGTGGTTGGCGCCTAAGTTACGCTGCGCGCGGGCGCCCACGCAGTGCTTTCGAGTGACGATGGTAGGCCCGACTTGACGACCCAACGTATGGGCGGTGACCCGGTGCGCGCAACGCTTCTCCAGATCGACGTCGACCCGAGCGAGACGCCCGCCGACCGGCGCGCCCGCGTGGCCTCCGCGGTGCGTGCGCAGGCCGGTGCGGATCTCGTGGTGCTGCCCGAACTCTGGCCGGTCGGGGCGTTCGCCGCGGACGCCTTCGCGGCCGAGGCGGAGCGGGTCGACGGCGGTCCGACCGCCGTCGCGATGGCCGCGGCGGCGCGCGAGGCGGGGGTGTGGCTGCACGCGGGGTCGATCGTCGAGCGCGACGGGGACGGGCCGGACGCGCCGCTCTACAACACGTCGCTGCTCTACTCCCCGGACGGCGTACTGCGGGCGGCCTACCGCAAGATTCACACGTTCGGCTTCGAGGAGGGGGAGGCGGCGGCGATGACGGCGGGGGAGCGGATCGTCACGGCGCGGGTCGCCTCCGGCGCGGCCGCCTCCGGCGCGGTTGACGTCGGGGCGGGGGGTGGCGGCGCGGGCGGCGTCGGTGCGGGCGGCCTCGGTGTGGAGGCGCCGACGGTCGTGGTCGGGCTCGCGACGTGCTACGACCTGCGGTTCCCCGAGCAGTTCCGGTTGCTGGTGGACGCGGGGGCGGAGGTTCTCGTGCTGCCGGCGGGGTGGCCGGCGCGGCGGCGGGAGCACTGGGGGGTGCTGGTGCGGGCGCGGGCGGTGGAGTCGCAGGCGTATGTGCTGGCGTGTGGGACGGCGGGGACGCATGCGGGGGTTGAGCAGGCGGGGCACAGCATGGTGGTGGACCCG
>JAJSZB010000018.1:28253-38503 GCA_050613715.1 Streptomyces sp. IBSBF 3018 | reverse complement strand
GGCGCTGGGCGGGCACGCGTGGGAGCGCGCGGGCCAGGGACTCCAGCCGGGCCGCGTCCGGACGGCCCTCGGTGTCGAGCACGGCCCGGCGCGGGATGCCCGCGAAGCCGCCTGAGCGGACCACCTCGATGTGCATCACCCGGCTCCTCCCTGCGCCCGTGCCCGTGCCTCTTCCGTACCCTTCCCCGCCGCCGAACGGCTACCGCCCCGCGCGGCTGCGGCCCCGGCGAGGCCACGCCCCCGCGCCGCCAACGGCCCGCCCTCGCCTCACGCCTCCTGCGTCTGCTCCCCCGGCTGCTGGTGCGGCACCGGCGCCGCGGCGGTGGCCGCGGGCTTGACGCCCACCTGCGACCACGCGGACTTCACCGCGTCCGCCTCCTCGCCCGCGCCGTAACGCGCCGTCGCCGCGGCGACCGTGGCGCCGGCGAAGGCCGCGAAGTCGGCCGAGGAGGAGAGCGAGCCGCCGGTCAGCGTGTCGTACCAGACCTGCCCCGCGCGCTCCCACGCGTGCCCGCCCAGCGCCGCGGCGGCCAGGTAGAACGCGTGGTTGGGGATGCCGGAGTTGATGTGCACGCCGCCCTCGTCCTGGGACGTGGAGACGTAGCCGGCCATCGTGCCCGGCTGCGGGTCCTTGCCCAGGCGCGGGTCGTCGTACGCGGTGCCGGGCTCCTTCATCGAGCGCAGGGCGTGGCCCTTGACGCCGGGCGCGAGCAGCCCCGCGCCGATCAGCCAGTCCGCCTGGTCCGCGGTCTGCCCCAGCGCGTACTGCTTGATCAGGCTGCCGAAGACGTCCGAGACCGACTCGTTGAGCGCGCCGGACTGGCCGTGGTAGTCGAGGTTGGCGCTGTACTGCGTGACGCCGTGGGTCAGTTCGTGCCCGATGACGTCCAGCGGGATGGTGAAGTCCAGGAAGATCCGGCCGTCGCCGTCGCCGAACACCATCTGCTCGCCGTTCCAGAAGGCGTTGTTGTAGCCCTCCAGATAGTGGACGCTGGCGGTCAGCGGCAGGCCCTCGCCGTCGATGGAGTGGCGGCCGTACGCCTTCAGGTACGTCTCGAAGGTCGCGCCGAGCGCGTCGTAGGCGCGGTTGGCGCTGGCGTCCTTGACCGGCTTGCCGCCCTCCGCGCGCAGCTTCTTGCCGGGCAGTGCGTCCTTGTGCCGGGCGTCGTAGACGGTGCGCTGCGGCTGGTCGGAGGCGGCGTCCGCGGCGGCCCGCGCGGCGACGGCGCCCGGCAGCGGCCCGGCCACCGCGGTCAGCCGGCGGCGGGTGCGCTGGCGGGCGTCGTGCTCAAGGGTCCGGCGGGCCGGCTCGGACAGCGCTCCGTCCGTGGAGCGCGCGAGGTTGTCGAGGACGTGCGGCGGCACGATCGTGCAGAAAGCTCCCATGTGCGCAATGTGGCACGTGACACACCCTCTGTCACTGCTTGTTGCCATGATTCACGAAATGGAGCGACTGCACCCCGTATCCGCTCACGCCCGGGAGGCGAGGTGTCGCCAGTCCCGCCACGTGGCCAGCCGCTCGCGGTAGGCCGCCTCGACGACCGGATAGGGGTAGGTGCCGAGGAAGAGCCGCAGGGGCGGTTCGTCGGTGTCGACGAGGTCGAGGACGACGGCGGCGGTGCCGCGCGGGTCCTGGGGCGCGCGGGCGGACGCGCCGGCCCGGCGCGCGGCGCGCACGGGCTCGTACGCGGCGAGCGGCTCGGTGTGCGCCGCGGAGGCGCCGGACCAGTCGGTGCCGTAGGGGCCGGGCTCGACGAGGGTCACCCTGACCCCGAACGCGGCGACCTCCTGCGCCAGGGCCTCGCTCAGCCCCTCCAGCGCCCACTTGGAGGCGTTGTACAGCCCGAGCGTGGGAAAGGCGGCGAGACCGCCGAGGCTGGAGACCTGCAGGATGTGGCCGCCGCCCTGGTCCCGCAGGTACGGCAGGGCGGCCTGCGTCACCCACAGCGCGCCGAAGAGGTTGGTGTCGAGCTGGGCGCGGGCCTGTTCCTCGGTGGTCTCCTCGACCATGCCGAACAGGCCGTAGCCCGCGTTGTTGACGACCACGTCGAGGCGCCCGAAGTCCTCGGCGGCCCGCCGCACGGCCGCGGTCGCGGCGGCGCGGTCGGTCACGTCGAGGCGCAGCGGGAGGACGGCGTCCCCGTGCGCGTCGACCAGGGGTCGCAGGGTCTCGGGGTCGCGTGCGGTGGCGGCGACGCGGTCGCCGCGGGAGAGGGCGGCTTCGGCCCAGACGCGGCCGAGGCCGCGGGACGCGCCGGTGATGAACCAGGTCTTCATGGCACCGAGCCTGCGCCGCGCGCACCCCGGCAGCCAGCACCCCCGCAGGGTTACCCTCGCAGCATGGCGGCCGACAATCTCCTGGGGGACTTCCTCAAGGCCCGGCGCGCACGGGTCGCCCCGGCGGACGCGGCGGCGCGCACCGGCGGCCGCCGCCGGGTGGCGGGGCTGCGCCGGGAGGAGCTGGCCCGGCTCGCCGGCATCAGCGAGCCGTATCTGGTCCGGCTCGAACAGGGCGTGGACCGGCACCCCTCGCCCCAGGTGCTGCGCTCCCTCGCGCGGGCGCTGGAGCTGGACGCCGACGCGGCCGCTCACCTGCACGCCCTCGTCGCCCCCGATCCCGCGCCGGCTCCCGCCGCCGGCCCGGCTGCCGTGCCCGACGCTCTCCACAGCGCCTCCGCTGCCGTGCCCGACGCTCCCCACCGCGCCTCCGCTCCCGACCCCGCCTGCGCCCCCGCGCCGCCGCGGCCCGAGGTCGCCGAGGACGTGCGGCGGCTGATCGACGCGTGGACGGACCGCCCCGCGTACGTCCGCGACCGGTGCTTCGACGTCCTGGCGGCGAACCGGCAGGCCCGTGCGCTCGCCCCGATGTACGAGCCCGGGCGCAACCTGGTCCGTGAGGTGTTCCTCGACCCCGCCTCCCGCCGGCTCTTCCCCGACTGGCCGCAGGTGGCCGCGCAGACCGCGGCGGCCCTGCGCGCCGAGGCCGATCCGCGCGACCCCAGGACCGTCCGCCTGGTCGCCGAGCTGGAGGCGGACGGGGAGTTCCGCCGGCTGTGGACGCGGCACGAGACGCGGCCCGCCCGCGACGAGCTCAAGCGGTTCGCGCATCCGGTCGTCGGCGAGCTCGCCCTGCGGCGGCAGGCGCTCGGCGTCGCCGCCCCCGCCGGCGCGGGCGACGGGCAGCAGGTGATCATCGTGTACCAGGCGCCGCCCGGAAGCCCGTCCGAAGCGGCGCTGGCCCGCCTCGCCCGGTGACCCGCCCCGCACCGTCGTGACCCGCCTCGCCCGGTGACCCTCGTATACGCCGTCCCGCCCCGCACCGCGACCCCTCGCGTACGGCGGCGCGTCTTGCATAGTGAGAGGACCACCCCGCCGGCTGCGTGATCGCCGCCCGAGCCGCTATGGTCGGTCCATCATGCGATTCGGGCTGCTTCTCCTTAGCTGCCGCGGCGAGGGCCTGTAGTCAGAGGCCGACCCCCTCCCCGCGGAGTTCGGCGTTGCCCAGCCGTCGGCCGTCCCCAGCGGACCCGAGGAGCACCCGTCACATGAGCACCACCCCCGAGCGCGTAGCCACCCCCGGACAGGCAGCCGCCTCCGAGCGCGTGGGCCGCCCCACCCCGCTGACCGCCGCGACGGTCACACAGCGCGCCACCTCGATGCCGATCCACAAGTACGGCCGCTACGAGCAGGTGGACCTGCCCGACCGCACCTGGCCCGACGCCCGGATCACCAAGGCGCCGCGCTGGCTGTCCACCGACCTGCGCGACGGCAACCAGGCGCTGATCGACCCGATGTCCCCGGCCCGCAAGCGCGAGATGTTCGACCTGCTGGTGCGGATGGGCTACAAGGAGATCGAGATCGGCTTCCCGGCCTCCGGCCAGACCGACTTCGACTTCGTCCGGTCGATCATCGAGCAGGACGCGGTCCCCGAGGACGTCACCATCTCGGTGCTGACCCAGGCCCGCGAGGAGCTGATCGAGCGCACCGTGCAGGCCCTGGTGGGCGCGCCGCGCGCCACCGTGCACCTGTACAACGCCACCGCGCCGGTCTTCCGCCGGGTGGTCTTCCGCGGCAGCCGCGAGCAGGTCAAGGCGATCGCGGTGGACGGCACCCGGCTGGTGATGGAGTACGCCGACAAGCTGCTGGGCGACGACACCGTCTTCGGCTACCAGTACAGCCCGGAGATCTTCACCGACACCGAGCTGGACTTCGCGCTGGAGGTCTGCGAGGGCGTCATGGACGTCTGGCAGCCCGAGGCCGGCCGCGAGATCATCCTCAACCTGCCCGCCACGGTGGAGCGTTCGACCCCCTCCACGCACGCCGACCGGTTCGAGTGGATGTCGCGGAACCTCTCCCGCCGGGAGTACGTGTGCCTGTCGGTGCACCCGCACAACGACCGCGGCACCGCGGTGGCCGCCGCCGAGCTGGCGCTGATGGCCGGCGCCGACCGCATCGAGGGCTGCCTGTTCGGTCAGGGCGAGCGCACCGGCAACGTCGACCTGGTCACCCTGGGCATGAACCTGTTCAGCCAGGGCATCGACCCGCAGATCGACTTCTCGCAGATCGACGAGATCCGCCGCACCGCCGAGTACTGCAACCAGATGGAGGTCCACCCGCGCCACCCCTACGCGGGCGACCTGGTCTACACGTCCTTCTCCGGCTCCCACCAGGACGCCATCAAGAAGGGCTTCGAGGCGATGGAGGCCACCGCCTCGGCCGCCGGGAAGACCGTCGACGAGATCGAGTGGGCGGTGCCGTACCTGCCCATCGACCCCAAGGACGTCGGCCGCACCTACGAGGCCGTGATCCGGGTCAACTCCCAGTCCGGCAAGGGCGGCGTGGCCTATGTGCTGAAGAACGGCCACAAGCTGGACCTGCCGCGGCGGATGCAGATCGAGTTCTCCCGCATCATCCAGGCCAAGACCGACAGCGAGGGCGGCGAGGTCACCCCGGAGCAGATCTGGTCGGTGTTCCAGGACGAGTACCTGCCGACCACGCAGAACCCGTGGGGCCGCATCGCGCTGCGCTCGGCGTCCTCCTCGACCTCCAGCGACGGCACCGACGAGCTGACCGTCGAGGCCGTGGTGGACGGCGAGCAGACCACGCTGACCGGCACCGGCAACGGCCCGATCTCCGCGTTCTTCGACGCACTGGCCGCGATCGGCGTCGACGCCCGGCTGCTGGACTACTCCGAGCACACGCTCAGCGAGGGCGCCTCCGCGCAGGCCGCCTCGTACATCGAGTGCGCGATCGACGGCAGGGTGCTGTGGGGCATCGGTGTCGACCCCAACACCACCCGCGCCTCGCTGCAGGCGGTCGTCTCCGCCGTCAACCGCGCGGCCCGCTGAGTCACCCCCGCCCGCACCCCGCGGGCGACCGCCGCCGGCCGGTCCCGCACCGGCCGGCGGCGGCGCGCTGCCGGGGCCCTGGCGGGGCTGTGCCGGATCTGGACGGCTGAACGGGCCGTCCGCGGCCGCCACCGGTCGCAATTGCCCCCGTACGCGGTACTGACTGCGGCTCGCAGGTGTGGCTAACATCACGGCAGTACGGCAGCGCTGCCGAGCCGTCCCCCGCGGGCGCGGCCCCCGGCGGCGCCTGCGTACCGGGACGAAGACGGCCGGAGGGTGCAGCGTGATGAAGCTGGGGCTGTGTATCTGGGGTGTGCGGACCGCCTGGCACACCGAGGACGACGGTGAGTTCTTCTGCCCCGACTGCGGCGGCGACCGCGCCTACCAGCGCAGAACCGGCACCCGCAGGCTGACCGTGCTGGGCGTGCCGCTGCTGGCCCGCGGCAGCGCGGGCAGCGTCATAGAGTGCGCCGCCTGCAACCGCCACTACGGCTCCGAGGTGCTGCTGCGGCCCACCACCACCCGCTTCTCCGCGATGCTGCGCGACGCGGTGCACACCATCGCGCTCGCCGTGCTCACCGCGGGCGGCTCGGCCGGCCGGGGCGCCCGCGAGGCCGCGGTCGGCGCGGTCCGCGCGGCCGGCTTCACCGACTGCACCGAGGACCAGCTGCTCGGCCTGCTCGCCGCGATCGTCGCCGACGAGGGGCGCTTCCGCCGCTCCGAGGAGCTCGGCCCCGACTCCTTCGCGGAGGCCGTCGACGGCTGCGGCAGCTGGCTGTCCATCGAGCTGCACGAGGCGCTGGAGCCGCTGGCCGACCACCTGCTGGTGCCCGGCCGCGAGCGGGTGCTGCTGCAGGGCGCGCACATCGCGCTGGCCGACGGGCCCTACCTGCCCGCCGAGCGCGAGGTGCTGGAGGCCATCGGGCGCTGCCTGTCGCTGCACACCGACGACATCGACCGGCTGCTGACCGCCGCGGCGGCGACGGCGTCCTGACGGCGGCGCCCGCGCAGTCACCGCCGTACGCGAGAATGGCCGCATGAGTCTGTTCCGCGACGACGGCATCGTGCTGCGCACCCAGAAGCTGGGCGAGGCGGACCGGATCATCACGCTGCTCACCCGGCGCAACGGCCGGGTCCGCGCGGTGGCCAGGGGGGTGCGCCGCACCAAGTCCAAGTTCGGCGCCCGGCTCGAACCCTTCAGCCACGTCGACGTGCAGTTCTTCGCCCGCGGCGGCGAACTGATCGGGCGCGGGCTGCCGCTGTGCACGCAGGGCGAGACCATCGCGCCGTACGGCAGCGGGATCGTCACCGACTACGAGCGCTACACCGCGGGCACCGCGATGCTGGAGACCGCCGAGCGCTTCACCGACCACGAGGGCGAGCCCGCGGTGCAGCAGTACCTGCTGCTGGTCGGCGCGCTGCGCACGCTCGCCGCCGGCGACCACGACCCGCGGCTGGTGCTCGACGCCTTCCTGCTGCGCTCCCTCGCGGTCAACGGCTACGCGCCCAGCTTCGACGACTGCGCGAAGTGCGGGATGGCCGGGCCCAACCGGTTCTTCTCGGTCGGCGCCGGGGGAGTGGTGTGCGGGGACTGCCGGGTGCCCGGCAGCGTCGTACCCTCCAGGGAGTCGCTCGACCTGCTCGGCGCGCTGCTGGGCGGCGACTGGGAGACCGCGGACGCCTGCGAGCCGCGCCACTGCCGCGAGGGCAGCGGGCTGGTCGCGGCGTACCTGCAGTGGCACCTGGAACGCGGCCTGCGCAGCCTGCGGTTCGTCGACAAGCGGCCGGACCGCACGAGTACCCAGAGGACCTGAGGAGAAGCAGCACCATGGCACGTCGCGGCATCCTGACCCGCAACCGGACCTCGTACCGGACGCCCGACCCGCATCCGTCCGGGGCGCGGCCGCCGAAGATCCCCGGCGAGCTGGTGCCCAAGCACGTGGCGATCGTGATGGACGGCAACGGCCGCTGGGCCAAGGAGCGCGGGCTGCCGCGCACCGAGGGCCACAAGGTCGGCGAGGGCGTCGTGCTCGACGTGCTCAAGGGCTGCCTGGAGATCGGCGTCAAGAACCTGTCGCTGTACGCCTTCTCCACCGAGAACTGGAAGCGCTCGCCGGAGGAGGTGCGCTTCCTGATGAACTTCAACCGGGACGTGATCCGCCGCCGCCGCGACGAGATGGACGAGCTGGGCATCCGCATCCGCTGGGTGGGCCGGATGCCGAGGATGTGGAAGTCGGTGGTCCAGGAGCTCCAGGTCGCGCAGGAGCAGACGGTCGGCAACGACGCGATGACGCTGTACTTCTGCGTCAACTACGGCGGCCGCGCGGAGATCGCCGACGCGGCGCAGGCGATCGCCCGTGACGTGGCGGCCGGCCGGCTCGACCCGTCGAAGGTCAACGAGAAGACGTTCGCGAAGTACCTGTACTACCCGGACATGCCGGACGTGGACCTCTTCCTGCGCCCCAGCGGCGAGCAGCGCACGTCCAACTACCTGCTCTGGCAGTCCAGTTACGCCGAGATGGTGTTCCAGGACGTGCTGTGGCCGGACTTCGACCGGCGCGACCTGTGGCGGGGCTGCCTGGAGTACGCCCAGCGCGACCGCCGCTTCGGCGGCGCGCTGCCCAACGAGTCCGAGCAGCCCTAGGCCGGGGCCGTCCTGGGCCGGATCAGTCCGGGGCCGGGCAGCCTCACGCGGGGCCCCGGGCCGGATCAGTCCTGCGCCGGGCCGTCCGCCGGCCCCTGCGGGGGCCTGCCCTCCCGGGCCGCCGCGGCGCACTCCGCGCAGGTGCCGAAGATCTCCAGGGTGTGGGCCACGTCCACATAGCCGTGCTCCGCGGCGACCGCGTCGGCCCACTTCTCCACCGCCGGACCCTCCACCTCCACCGCCTTGCCGCACATCCGGCAGACCAGGTGGTGGTGGTGCCCGCCGCCGGAGCAGCGGCGGTAGACCGCCTCGCCGTCGCCGGTGCGCAGCACGTCGACCTCGCCGGCGTCGGCGAGCGTCTGCAGGGTGCGGTAGACCGTGGTCAGCCCGACCGAGTCGCCCCGGTGCTTGAGGATGTCGTGCAGATCCTGCGCGCTGCGGAACTCGTCGACCTCGTCGAGGGCGGCCGCCACCGCGGCGCGCTGGCGGGTGGCGCGGCCCTGCACGGGGTGCTTGGCGCTGCTCACCGGTTACTCCTCCTCGCTGGCCGACCGACTGCGGTGCCGCCATTGTGCCAGGCCGGGCGGGTCGGGCGACCGCGTGCGCGGCCACACACAGACTGCAAACGATTGTCACTTCCAACCATAACTCTTGCAGCTCGCGGAACGGATTTGATAAGCGCCCCGCACCCGCCGGTAATCTGGGACAACTGACCGCTTCGTCGTAATGAAGAGAGCACCGTGGCCGCCGACAAGATCGACACCATCGTCAGCCTGAGCAAGCGCCGTGGCTTCGTTTTCCCCAGCAGCGAGATCTACGGCGGTTCGCGCGCCGCCTGGGACTACGGGCCGCTCGGCGTGGAGCTCAAGGAGAACATCAAGCGCCAGTGGTGGCGTGCGATGGTGACCTCGCGCGACGACGTGGTGGGACTCGACTCGTCGGTGATCCTCGCCCCCGAGGTGTGGGTCGCCTCCGGCCACGTCGCGACGTTCTCCGACCCGCTGACCGAGTGCACCTCCTGCCACAAGCGCTACCGCGCCGACCACCTGGAGGAGGCGTACGAGGCCAAGCACGGCAAGCTGCCCGCGAACGGCCTCGCCGACATCAACTGCCCGCACTGCGGCACCAAGGGCGCCTTCACCGAGCCCAAGCAGTTCTCCGGCATGCTGCAGACCCACCTCGGCCCGACCCAGGACGCCGGCTCGGTGGCGTACCTGCGCCCGGAGACCGCGCAGGGCATCTTCGTGAACTTCACCCAGGTGCAGACCACCTCCCGGCGCAAGCCGCCGTTCGGCATCGCCCAGGTGGGCAAGTCGTTCCGCAACGAGATCACCCCGGGCAACTTCATCTTCCGCACCCGCGAGTTCGAGCAGATGGAGATGGAGTTCTTCGTCAAGCCCGGCGAGGACGAGACGTGGCACGAGTACTGGATGCAGGAGCGCTGGAACTGGTACACCGGCCTCGGCATCCGCGAGGAGAACATCCGCTGGTACGACCACCCCAAGGAGAAGCTCTCCCACTACTCCAAGCGGACCGCGGACATCGAGTACCGCTTCAACTTCGGCGGCCAGGAGTTCAGTGAGCTGGAGGGCGTCGCCAACCGCACCGACTTCGACCTCACCGCGCACTCCAAGGCGTCCGGCCAGGACCTGTCGTACTTCGACCAGGAGGCCGGCGAGCGCTGGACGCCGTACGTGATCGAGCCGGCGGCCGGTGTGAACCGCGCGATGCTCGCCTTCATGCTCGACGCCTACACCGAGGACGAGGCGCCGAACGCCAAGGGCGTGATGGAGAAGCGCACCGTGCTGCGGCTGGACCCGCGGCTGGCCCCGGTCAAGGTCGCGGTGCTGCCGCTGTCCCGCAACCCCGAGCTGTCCCCGAAGGCCAAGGGGCTGGCCACCGCGCTGCGGGCGAACTGGAACATCGAGTTCGACGACGCGGGCGCGATCGGCCGCCGCTACCGCCGCCAGGACGAGATCGGCACGCCGTTCTGCGTCACCGTCGACTTCGACACCCTGGAGGACAACGCGGTGACCGTGCGCGAGCGCGACACCATGAAGCAGGAGCGGGTCTCCCTGGACCAGGTCGAGGGCTACCTCGGCTCGCGCCTGCTGGGCTGCTGACCCGCCGGGCCGCTGAGCTGATGAGCCGCTGAGCAGCCCCTCGCCGGGCCCCCGGTCCCCGAGGACTCCCCGCGCCGGGGCCGGGGGGGGGGCCGCCCCCCGCGGGGGGGGGCGGGGGGGGGGGGGCGGGGGGGG
>JAJSZB010000018.1:13434-28243 GCA_050613715.1 Streptomyces sp. IBSBF 3018 | reverse complement strand
GCCGTACGCACCCCGCGTACGGCGGCCGGGGCGGTCGGCGTCAGAGAGGCTTGCGGCCCACACCCGCGTAGACCCAGAACTCCGAGGGCTTCTCGGGCAGTTCCTCGTCCGGGTCGGGCCGCCACAGCGGCACGTAGACCAGGCCGGGCTCGACCAGCTCGAAGCCGGTGAAGAGCGCGGCGATCTCCTCGTACGAGCGGGCGGTGACCGGCGAGGTGGCCCGGGAGCGGTAGAGCTGGCCGACGGCGGCGGCGGTGTCCGGGCGGTCCTGCGAGGTCGCGTGGCTCATCGCCAGCCAGCTGCCGGCCGGCAGTCCGTCGCGGTAGGCGCCGACGATCCCGGCCGGGTCCTCCTCGGGCGTGATGAAGTGCAGGATCGTGATCATCAGCACCGCGACCGGCTCGTCGGGGTCGAGCAGCGCGCGCACCTGCGGGTGGGCCAGCACCTCGTCGGGCTTGCGTATGTCGGCGCTGACCACGGTCGCGTCCGGGTTCCCCTCCAGCAGCGAGGCGCTGTGCGCGACCGCCACCGGGTCGTTGTCGACGTAGACCACCCGCGAGCCGGGGGCGACGGACTGCGCGACCTCGTGCACATTGCCCTGGGTGGGGATGCCCGAGCCCAGGTCGAGGAACTGCCGCACCCCGGCGCGGGCCAGGTGGCGCACCGCGCGGCCGAGGAACGCCCGGTTGGCTCTGGCCAGCGCCCGGACCTGCGGGTCGATGGCGGTGAAGGCGGCGAGGGCCTCCCGGTCTATGGCGAAGTTGTGCTCGCCGCCGAGCATGGCGTCGTAGATGCGCGCCACGCTGGCCTTGTTCGGGTCGACCCCGTCCGGGACGTTCCGCTCGTCGGTCACCGGATCCCCTTCCCCTGCAGGCAATATGAAGGGTCATCATAGAATCCGTAGGTCCGAGTACGACGGGGGGACGAACGTCCGCTGGGCGGTGCCACCACTGCCGCGCCGGTTCCTCGTGAAAGGGCACGACCCTGCCGTACGAACCACCCGACCAGGCCCCGGACGCCGCGGCGCCCGCAACCCCCCGCCTGGCGCCGCCGGCCTCCGTACCGCCGGCACCGTCCGTGCCGCCCGCACCGCCCGCACCCGGGCGGACCGTGGCGGCGCCGACCGTCTCCGGAACCGCTTCCGGGCCCGTGGGCGGCCCCGCGGCGCCCGCCGTGTCCGCGGCCGCCGGCGCCGTCGCGCCCCCGGCCGCGGGCGGCAGACGGCTGCACCTGCCCGCCCGCGGGCAGGTGCTGGTCTCGCCCGCCGCTTCGCCCGCGGCGGACGCCATCGGCTCGGTCCTGGACCTGGCGCTGACCGGCGACCACGTGGTGGCCGCGCTGGTCCCCGGCTTCTGCGACGCCGCCTCGGTCTACCTGCTGGAACGCTGGGTCGCCGACGCGACGACCGAGGGCTCCCACGACCCGCCGCAGATCGAGGCCCGCAGGCTCGCCCTGCGCCTGGGCCACCACGCGGGCCGCCCGTCCGCGGACGGCGTGCTGCCGGCCGGCGAGGTGCTGGTCTTCCCGCGGCACACGCCCTACGCGCGGGCGCTGGCGACCGGCCGCAGCCAGCTGCTCGGCGCGGTCGACCGGCACACCTCGGACCGGCTCGCGGCCTCCGCGCCGGCCGGCGACGCCCTGATAAGGGAGCTGCTGCGCACCACGTCCTTCCTGGTCGTCCCGCTGCGGCTGCAGGGCGCCGCGATCGGCTTCGTGGCCTGCACCCGCGGCCCGGGCCTGCCGGCCTTCGACGGCGCCGACACCGCGGCCGTGGAGTCGCTGGCCGCGCGCGCAGCCGTCGCCCTGGACAACGCGCGGCGCTACGAGTACGAGCGGCGTACCGCGCTGGCCATCCGCACCAGCCTGCTGCCGGCCACCGACGCGGCGTACGAGGGCTGCCACGTCGCGCACGGCTACCGGCCCGCGGGCGCCCACGACGTCATCGGCGGCGACTGGTTCGACGTGCTGCCGCGGCCCGACGGCCGGGTCGGGCTGATCGTCGGCGACGCGATGGGCCACGGCCCCGAGGCGGCGGTCGCGATGATCCAGCTGCGCACCGCCGCCCGTACCCTGGCGGGCCTGGACACCGACCCGGCCGGGCTGCTCAGCCGGCTCGACGCGCTGGCCGCCGACACCCCGGGCGCCTCCTTCGCGACCTGCGTCTACGCCGAGTGGGACGCCGCCCGGCACACCTGCACGCTGGTGGCGGCCGGTCATCCGCCGCCGCTGGTGCGCGGGCCCGGGCAGGCCGCCCGCCGGGCCGTGGTCGGCGCCGGGCTGCCGCTGGGCCTGGGCGCCTGGCACAGCGAGCCCGCGGTGCTGGAGATCCACCGGCCGACGCTGCTGCTGATGTACAGCGACGGCCTGGTGGAGTCGCGCGACACCGACATCGACGCCGGGATCGAGCGGCTGGCCGGCACGCTGGACGCCGGCGCCGCGGCGCTCGCGCCCGGCGCGGAGGGCAACCAGGGCCGGCTGGAGGCGCTGTGCGAGCAGTTGCTTCACGAACAGCCGCTGGACGGCGCGGCCGACGACCGCACGCTGCTGCTGGCCGAGCTGATACCGGCGTAGCGGGGCAGGTCAGCCGGCCGCGGCCACGTCCGCGGGCCGGCGCCGCTCCTCGGCCAGCACGGCCGCGTACAGCCGGTCCAGCCGCTCGCGGGTCAGCTCGTCCGCAGGGGTGTACGTGGTCAGCCGCGGGCCGGACTGCGGGCCGAGCCACAGGTGGGTGAAGTCGAAGGCGAGCAGTCCGACCAGCGGGTTGAGGTACCGCTTGACGTGGCTGTCCGGCTGGATCACCTCGTGCCGCTCCCACGCCGCGCGGAACTCCGGCGAGCCCTGCTGCAGCCGCTTCAGCAGCGCCTTCCACGCCGGGTCGGCCAGGTGCTGGGCCATCGACGCGCGGAACTTGGCGGCCATCAGCCGCATGTTCTCCTCGCGGTCCAGCATCCGCTCGCGCCAGTGCGGGTCGGTGAAGGCCAGCCACATGATGTTGCGGTCCTCGTCCGGCATCGCGTCCAGGTCCGTGACCAGCCGGCCGTAGGTGCGGTTGTGCGCGATCACGTCGTAGCGGCTGTTGATCACCGCGGCGGGCAGCGGTTCCAGCCCGCCCAGCATCGTCAGCAGCGAGGGGGACAGGCCCGGGCAGTCCAGGGCCGGGTGCGGGTCGGCGGTCCCGGCGAGGGTGAACAGGTGGCGGCGCTCGGTGCGGTCGAGCATCAGCGCCCGCGCGATCGCGTCGGCGACCTGCCCGGACACCTGGATCTCGCGGGCCTGCTCCAGCCACGTGTACCAGGTCACCCCGACCGCGGCGAGCTGTGCGACCTCCTCGCGGCGCAGGCCCGGGGTGCGCCGTCGGCGGCCCGGCGGCAGCCCGACCTGCTCGGGCGAGATCCGCTCGCGCCGGCTGCGCAGGAACGACGCCAGCTCGCGGCGGCGGCTCGCGGCGGCCGCGCCCGCGGGGACCGGCGGGCTCTGCGGGTCGAGCGCGGCGGGCGCACCGGACAGGGCGGGCGCCCCGGGCGCGGCGGCGCTCCTCGCGGCGGCGGACGGTGCGGAGCTGGTCGTGGTCATATTCCCAGAGTGCCGCACGGGTCAGACCGTTGCCAGGTGGTCCGTATACCTGGATAAACCCTCTCTGGTACCCCCTTGAGCAGAGGTCCACCGTGGATGACGTGACCGACCGAATGCAACAGATTCCGTCCTCCAGGGCGCAGGTGCTGCCTCGCGTGACCCGCATCGGCGCACCCGCCGTCCCCTCCTCCGCTCGCTCGTCCGCTGCTTCCTCCGTTCATTCGTCCGCTCGCTCCTCCGCTCCCACCGTCCCCTCCGGAGCGCCGGCCGCCCCGCCGGCGCTCAGCGCGCTCGGCCTGCTGACCGTGCTGCTCGGCGCCGCGCTGCCGATGGTGGACTTCTTCATCGTCAACGTCGCGCTGCCCACCATCGACCGTGACCTGGACGCGGGACCCGCCGTCCTGGAGATGGTCGTGGCGGGCTACGGCGTCGCGTACGCGGTCCTGCTCGTGCTCGGCGGCCGTCTCGGCGACATGGTCGGCCGCCGCACCCTCTTCCTGTGGGGGCTGGCGGCCTTCGCGCTGACCTCGCTGGCCTGCGGGCTCGCGCCCAGCGCGTGGACGCTGGTGGCCGCCCGGGTGGCGCAGGGCGCGGCCTCCGCGCTGCTGCTGCCGCAGGCCCTGGCCACCATCCAGGCCGCCACCTCCGGCAGCAGCCGCGGCAAGGCGCTCAGCTACTACGGCGCGACCGCCGGCGTGGCCAGCGTCGTCGGGCAGGTGCTCGGCGGCGTGCTGGTCTCCGCGGACATCGCCGGCAGCGGCTGGCGGGCGATCTTCCTGGTCAACGTGCCGGTGGCGGCCGTCGCCTTCGTGCTCGCGCTGAAGTCCGTGCCGGAGACCCGCTCCCAGCACCCGGCCAGGATCGACCGGGCCGGCACGGCGCTGCTCGCCGTCACGCTGATCGCGCTGCTGCTGCCGCTCACCGAGGGCCGCGCGGCCGGCTGGCCGCTGTGGTCGTGGCTGCTGCTGGCGCTGTCGCCGTTCGCCGCCGCCGCGTTCGTGGCGGTGGAGACGCGCGGCGAGCGCACCGGCGGCAACCCGCTGCTGCCGCCGTCGCTGGTGCGCGTGCACAGCGTGCGCAGCGGACTGATGCTCATCGTGCCGTTCTGCCTCGGCTTCGGCGGGTTCATGTTCGTGCTCGCGGTGGCCATGCAGGACGGGCTGCACTTCGGCGCGCTGGCCGCGGGCGCGGGCCTGGCCCCGCTGTGCGCGGCGTTCTTCGCCGCCTCGCTGCTCGGCCCGCGCGCGGTGAACCGTTTCGGCCGGGCGACCGTGACCGGCGGCTCGCTGATCCAGGGCGTCGGCCTGCTGGTGCTCGCCGGGACGTTCTTCTGGGGCTGGCCCGACCTGGGCGTGTGGGCGCTGGCGCCCGGCATGGCGGTGGCCGGCTTCGGCCAGGGGCTGGTGCTGCCGGTGGTCTTCCGCGTCGTGCTCAGCGAGATCCCGCCGGCCCAGGCGGGCGTGGGCAGCGGCGCGATGGCCACCACCCAGCAGTCCAGCCTGGCGCTGGGCGTCGCCACCCTCGGCACGCTCTTCCTGACCCTGTCCGGCTCGGTGGGGGTGCGCGACGCGCTGGTGTGGACGCTGCTCGCCCAGCTCGCGGCGGTCGTCCTGACCACCGCGCTGAGCCTGCGGCTGCCGCGCACGGTGCGGTAGCCGGGGCGGGCGGCCGGCGTCGTCCCGCGCCGGGGTCCCACGCCCTGCCTCAGGCTCGTCCCGGGTCTCGCCTCGCACATGGAATGACAGATATTGAAATCTGTCACTCCATGTGCGAGGCTTCCTGTGTTCCCGACACAGCAGACGTCCCCCCCCAGGAGTGCTCCCGATGCGAACCCGCACCCTCGGCGCCACCGGCCCCGCCGTCTCCGCGATCGGCCTCGGCTGCATGGGCATGACCGACATGTACGGTCCCGCCGACGAGGCCGAGTCGATCGCCACCATCCACGCCGCCCTCGACGCCGGCGTCACCCTGCTGGACACCGGCGACTTCTATGCCATGGGCCTGAACGAACTGCTGATCCGCGACGCGCTGCGGGCCCGCCCGGGCAGCCGCGACCAGGCGGTGATCAGCGTCAAGTTCGGCGCGCTGCGCGACGCGGGCGGCGGCTGGGCCGGCAGCAACGACGGCCGCCCGGCCGCGGTGAAGAACTTCCTCGCCTACTCCCTGAACCGGCTCGGCACCGACCACGTCGACGTCTACCGGATCGCCCGCCTCGACCCGCACGTGCCGATCGAGGAGACGGTCGGCGCGATCGCCGAGGAGGTCCAGGCCGGCCGGGTCCGGCACATCGGGCTGTCCGAGGTCGGCGCCGAGACCCTGCGCCGGGCCGCGGCCACCGCGCCGATCAGCGACCTGCAGATCGAGTACGGCCTGTTCGCCCGCGGCGCCGAGGAGTCCGTGCTGCCCACCGCGCGGGAGCTGGGCATCGGCGTGACCGCGTACGGGGTGCTGGCCCGCGGACTGCTCGGCGGCCGGTGGACCCGTGAACGCAGCACCGACCCGCGCGACTTCAGGACCGGTCACCCGCGCTTCACCGGCGAGAACCTGGACCGCAACCTCGGCCTGGTCGAGGCGCTGCGCAAGGTCGCGGACGCCAAGGGCGCCACGGTCGCGCAGACCGCGATCGCCTGGGTGCTCTCACGCGGCGACGACATCGTGCCGCTGGTCGGCGCCCGTACCCGCGAGCGCCTCGCGGAGTCGCTCGGCGCGCTGGACGTCGTGCTGGACGACGCCGACCTGGCCGCCGTCGAGGCCGCGGTGCCGGCCGGGGCCGTGGCCGGCACCCGCTACCCCGAGCGGCAGATGGGGGCGCTGGACAGCGAGAAGGGCTGACCGGGCGGCGCGCGGGACCGGGGGCTCCGGGCCCGGCGGGGGCGGTGGTCCCGCCGCCTCCCGCGAGGGTCGCCGGCATCCCCTCCCGCGCCCGTCGCGGGGGCGGGGCGGCGCCCGTGGCCGCGCAGGCCGCACACTGGACGTCGCACCCCGCCCCCGCGACCGCCAGGCACCCACGCGTGAAAGGCCGCCCATGCCGCCCGAGACCCTGACCCCGACCCGCATCCTCGAAGCCACCGAGGACGTGCTGCGCCGCTACGGGCCGGCCAAGGCCACCGTGGTCGACGTGGCGCGGGCGCTCGGGGTCAGCCACGGCAGCGTCTACCGCCACTTCAGGACGAAGGCGGCGCTGCGCGAGGCGGTCACCCAGCGGTGGCTGGACACCGAGCACGCCGAACTGGAGGCGCTGGCCGCCGCGGACGGCCCGGCCGGCGACCGGCTGGGCCGCTGGCTGGCCGCGCTGTTCGCCGCCAAGCGGCACAAGGCCGGGCACGACCCGGAGCTGTTCGCCACCTACCTGTCGCTGGCCGACGAGAACAGCCACACGGTCGCCGTGCACATCGAGCAGCTCGTCGGCCAGCTCGCCCGCATCGTCGCCGACGGCATCGCGCAGGGCGATTTCGCGCCGTGCGAGCCGGCGCCCACCGGCCGCGCGGTGTGGGACGCCACCGCGCGCTTCCACGATCCGGTGTACGCGCGGCAGTGGTTCCAGCCGGACATCGACGCGGCGTTCGAGGCGGTGTGCGAGCTGGTCCTGCGTGGACTGCGCGGCGACGGGCGGGCGTAGGGGCGGCACGCGGGGGCCGGGCGCGTACGCGTAGGCCGCTGGCCTACGGATGCCGCGCCGCTCGCGTGGAGGCCGTACGCGCAAACGGCCGGCCGTACGCGCAAACCGTCGCGGGCGTCACACCGGTGGGGCGGAAGAGACCCGATCGAGCCGACGTTGTGCTTGCTGCGGATGCCGTACGCCGTTCGTGGGAAGGAGTCGGGGGATGACTGTCAGCGAACTGCCCCGCACCGGCCCGGACGGCGCTGACCGCCCCGCGTCCACGGAGCATTCCGCGCCGTCCGCGCGCGCGGACGGCCCGAAGCGCCCGGTGCCCGCCGGGCGCACAGCCTCCGCCGGGCGCGGCGCCCGGACCGCGCGTGCGCCGGAGCAGGAGGGGTCCGCGCAGATCATCGAACTTCCGGTGCCGCGCGCCGGGCACTTCTCCGGCTGCCCCGCGCGGACCGCCCGGCGCTCGTCCGCCGACTCGGTGTGGGCGGCCCGGGTCATGCTCGTCACGGGCGCCCTGCTGCTGCCCTGGCTGGTGGTGCTGGCGCTGACCCTGCCGTCGATGACGCTCGCCTGGGTCGGCCTGGACGCGATGGAGGCGGCCGGGCTGATCACCACCGGGCTGCTGGTGCTGCGCCGGCATCCGCTGCGTACCGCGGCGGCGGCGGTCACCGCGACGCTGCTGCTGGTCGACGCGTGGTTCGACACCACCACGTCCGGCGGCGTCGACCTGGTCCTCGCGCTCGTGCTCGCCGCGGTCGCCGAACTCCCGCTCGCCGCGCTGTGCGCGGCCGTCGCGCTGCGGGCCGCCCGCGAGCAGGCCGCGGCCCAGCAGGGGCCGGTCGGCCCCTCCTCGTCAGCCGCCGGCCGCCGCAAGGGCTGACACGATCCGCTCCAGCTCGGCGAGGTCGCGCGCCGGGAGCGCGCGCAGCGCCGGGGGAGGGGTGCCGAGGATCGCGTTCGCCCGCGCGGCGACCGCCCGCCCCTCGGGCGTCGCCGTGACGATCTTCGAACGCCGGTCGGCCGGGTCCCGGTCGCGCTCCACCAGGCCGCGCTTGACCAGGTCGTCGACCACCAGCGTGAGGTAGGGCCGGTCCGAGCCCAGCTCGGTGGCCAGCTCGCTCAGCCGCGAGGGCCGCGCGGCGATCCGCCGCAGCGCCTTGATCCGGAAGAAGCTCATGCCGAGCGCCTCGACGACCTCCTTACGCCCCTCGTGGCGCTCCAGCACCACGAGCCGCAACGCCCGCCACACCCGCGAGGCCGCGTCGTCCCCGCCGGCGGCGGTGCCGGCGGCGGGGTCGGTGCTGGTGCTGGTGCCGGTGCCGGGGTCGGCGCCCGGATCGTCCGTGCCGGCCGCCCCCGGGGTGCGCGCCGCGCCGGCCGTCGAGGCCGTCGCGTCCGCAGCCTCGGCCGTTCCCGCCGCGCCGGCTGCCCCGGCCACCTCGGCCACCGCGGCCACCGCGGCCGCCTCGGCCGTGCCCGCCGTGTCCGGCGTACTTGTCGTCATGCCTTCACCGTCTTCCGTGGCCGGCCCGCGGGGTCGGCCGGCTCCGCGGCCTCCTCGGGGGCCATCAGCAGCTCGGCCGTGCGGGCGGCGGTGCCGCGGGCCCAGGCGCCGGTGGTGAGCAGGCCGAGGGCGAGGACGGCAGCGCCGCACCCCGTAATGATCCACCAGGAACCCTCGTGGAGTCCCGCCGCCAGCGCCGCGCCGAGCACCGCGACGCCCAGCGACTGCCCGACCTGCCGGCTGGTGGACGCCACCGCCGCCGCCACGCCCGCCTGGGCGCGCGGCATGCCGGACACCGCGGTGTTCGTGATCGGCGCGTTGACCAGGCCGAAGCCGATGCCGAACAGCACGTACGAGGTGAACAGCAGCGCGTTCGAGGACTGCGCGTCCAGCGCGGCCAGCAGCACCCCGCTCGCCGTCATCATCACGCCCGCCAGCACCAGCGGCAGCCGCGGGCCCCGGCTGCCGACCAGGCGGCCCGACAGCGGCGCGAAGACCAGGCACATCAGCGCCATCGGCAGCATGTACAGGCCCGCGCGCAGCGCCGACATGCCGCGGTCGTTCTGCAGGTAGAGGGTGTTGAGGAAGAGGAAGCCGCCGAGCGCGGCGAACGCGCACACCGCGATGACCGTCGCGCCGGAGAACGGCGCGCTGCGGAAGAACCGCGTGTCGATCAGCGGGTCGTCGCGCCGCGTCTCGTAGCGGGCCAGCCCGGCCAGCGACAGCGCGGCCAGCACGAAGCAGCCGACGATCTCCGGCGAGGTCCAGCCGGCCTCCGAGCCCTGGATGATGCCGTACGTCAGCGAGCCGAGCAGCGCGATCACCAGGACCTGGCCGACCGGGTCGGTCCTGCGCGCCCGCGGGGCCCGCGACTCGGGCACGAACCGCGCGGTCAGCGCCAGCGCGGCCACGCCCACCGGCAGGTTGATCCAGAAGATCGACCGCCAGCCGACCGACTCCACCAGTGCGCCGCCGACGATCGGCCCGGCCGCCATGCTGATGCCGACGACGCCGCCCCACACGCCGATGGCCCGCGCGCGCTCGCGCGGGTCGGAGAAGGTGTTGGTGATGATCGACATCGCCACCGGGTTGAGCATCGAGCCGCCGACCGCCTGCACCATCCGGAAGACGATCAGCCAGCCGAGGCCGGGCGCCAGGCTGCACAGCAGCGAGCCGAGGGTGAAGAGCACCAGGCCGCTCTGGAAGACCCGCTTGCGGCCGATCCGGTCCGCGGTCGAGCCGGCGAGCAGCAGCAGCGACGCGATCACCACGAGGTAGGCGTCGATGGTCCACTGCAGCCCGGAGACGCTGGTGTGGAAGTCCTTCTGCATGGACGGCAGCGCCACGTTCAGGATCGTGTTGTCGAGACTGACGATCAGCAGGCTCATGCAGCAGATGCCGAGGATGAGCATGCGCCGCCGGTACGTCAGCTCGGGCATAGGTGCCGTCTCCAATGATTGTACGAGTCGAATCATTACTATCGTACAACCAACCCGGGCGAGGCCCGCGGCCGGCACTCATGCGCGCGGGAGGCGACCCGCGGGGCCCGCTCCGGCGTACGGGACAATGGACGGCATGACCGCTGAAGCCACCTTGAGCCGTCCCCTCGCCGGCGCCCTGCGGATCGGCCCGCACACCGTGCGGCCGCCGGTGGTGCTCGCCCCGATGGCCGGGATCACCAACGCCCCCTTCCGCACGCTGTGCCGGGAGTTCTCGGGCGGCAAGGGGCTGTTCGTCAGCGAGATGATCACCACCCGCGCGCTGGTCGAGCGCAACGAGAAGACCATGCAGCTGATCCGCTTCGACGCCTCCGAGACGCCGCGCTCGATCCAGCTCTACGGGGTCGACCCGGTGACCGTCGGCAAGGCGGTGCGGATGATCGTGGACGAGGACCTCGCCGACCACATCGACCTCAACTTCGGCTGCCCGGTGCCCAAGGTCACCCGCAAGGGCGGCGGCAGCGCGCTGCCGTACAAGCGCAACCTGCTGCGCGCGATCCTGCACGAGGCGGTCGGCAACGCGGGGCCCCTGCCGGTCACCATCAAGATGCGCAAGGGCATCGACGACGACCACCTGACGTACCTCGACGCCGGCCGCATCGCGGTGGACGAGGGCGTGACCGCGGTCGCGCTGCACGGCCGCACCGCCGCCCAGCACTACGGCGGCACCGCCGACTGGGACGCCATCGCCCGGCTGAAGGAGCACGTCCCGGAGATCCCGGTGCTCGGCAACGGCGACATCTGGTGCGCCGAGGACGCGGTGCGGATGGTCCGCGAGACCGGCTGCGACGGCGTGGTGGTCGGGCGCGGCTGCCTGGGCAGGCCCTGGCTGTTCGCGGATCTGGTCGGCGCGTTCGAGGGCGACGGGCGCGAGCCGGCCAGGCCGCGGTTCGGCGAGGTCGCGGTGGTGATGCGGCGGCACGCGGAGCTGCTCGGGCAGTGGCTGGGCGACGAGGCGCGCGGCGTGATCGACTTCCGCAAGCACGTGCCCTGGTACACCAAGGGCTTCGCGGTCGGCTCCGAGCTGCGCCGGGCGCTGGCCACCGCGTCCTCGCTGGCCGAGCTGGACGAGCACCTGGGCGCGCTGGACGCCGAACAGCCGTGGCCCGCGCACGCCGACGGGCCGCGCGGGCGGACCGCCCCCGGCAAGCGCGTGGTGCTGCCGGACGGCTGGCTGGAGGACCCGTACGCGTGCGCGGTGCTGGACGACGACGCGGAGGCGGACACCTCGGGCGGCTGAGCGGTCCCGCACGCCCGGGGCTCCGGGCCTGGCGTACGGGCCCGGGTCCGTCGTCCGCCCGTGCGCCTCGCGCCCCCGGCGCCCCGCGTCCGAGGGGTGAGACGGCCTGTCCGCGTACGCCGGACGGAGTACGTGATTCATGCCACGCCTGATGCGCATTGCGCTCAGATGAGCGCACATCCGAGCGATGCACCTCTCGAATGGAACCCCGGCCCGTAGCGGCCCGCCGCCTCCACGACCCACCGTCCATCGTTACGGTGTGTGACGGAAAACGCTGTCCTGGCTCGCCGTGCGCCGCGCTGCGTTCGACTCGTGAACGGACGGCCTTCCGCCGCCGTTCCGCCGCCCACTTTCGATCCATCGGCAGATGGGCGGTTACGGCCGTGTGTCGTGGTGATGGACGTACTGCGGAGCCTTGGAGATGGGTACGCTCCCCGCCGTCAGGGCAGCGCAGTGCGTGCGGACGGCGAGGAGTCGAAGACCCGTGTCGGGACGTCAGAAGAAGCAGAAGTTCGTCTACGACTTCACTGAGGGCAACAAGGACCTGAAGGATCTGCTCGGCGGCAAGGGCGCCAACCTCGCCGAGATGACCAACCTCGGGCTGCCGGTCCCTCCCGGCTTCACCATCACCACCGAGGCGTGCAAGGTCTACCTGGAGTCGGGTCAGGAGCCGCCCGCGCTGCGCGACGAGGTGAGTGCGCACCTCGACGCGCTGGAGCAGCGGATGGGCCGCAAGCTCGGCGCGCCCGCCGACCCGCTGCTGGTGTCGGTGCGCTCCGGCGCGAAGTTCTCCATGCCCGGCATGATGGACACCGTCCTCAACGTGGGCCTGTCCGACGCCTCGGTCACGGGCCTGGCCGAGCAGGCGGGCGACGAGCGGTTCGCCTGGGACTCCTACCGCCGGCTGGTCCAGATGTTCGGCGCGACCGTGCTGGGCGTGCCCGGCGAGCTGTTCGAGGACGCGCTGGAGCGGACCAAGCGGGAGCGCGGCGCGGCCAGCGACGTGGACCTCGACGCCGCCTCCCTGCGCGCGCTGGTCGAGGAGTTCAAGGCGATCGTCGCCCGCGAGGCCGGCCGGGAGTTCCCGCAGGAGCCGCGCGAGCAGATGGACCTCGCGGTGCGCGCGGTCTTCGACTCCTGGAACACCGAGCGGGCCACGCTCTACCGCCGCCAGGAGCGCATCCCCGGCGACCTCGGCACCGCCGTCAACGTCTGCTCGATGGTCTTCGGCAACCTCGGCGCCGACTCCGGCACCGGCGTCGCCTTCACCCGCGACCCGGCCACCGGGCACCAGGGCGTCTACGGCGACTACCTGCAGAACGCGCAGGGCGAGGACGTCGTGGCCGGCATCCGCAACACCGTGCCGCTCGCCGACCTCGAAGGCATCGACAAGGCGTCCTACGACCAGCTGCTGTCGATCATGGAGACGCTGGAGACGCACTACAAGGACCTGTGCGACATCGAGTTCACCATCGAGCGCGGCCGGCTGTGGATGCTCCAGACCCGGGTCGGCAAGCGCACCGCGGCGGCCGCGTTCCGCATCGCCGTGCAGCTGGTCGACCAGGGCCTGATCGACGAGGCGGAGGCGCTGCGGCGGGTCAGCGGCGGGCAGTTGGCGCAGCTGATGTTCCCGCGCTTCGACGACGCCGAGGCCGGCGCGGCCGGTGTGCGCAGGATCGGCTGGGGCATCGCGGCCTCGCCCGGCGCGGCGGTCGGCAAGGCGGTCTTCGACTCCTACACCGCGGTCAAGTGGTCGCGCTCGGGCGAGAAGGTCATCCTGATCCGCCGCGAGACCAACCCCGACGACCTCAACGGCATGATCGCCGCCGAGGGCATCCTCACCTCCCGCGGCGGCAAGACCTCGCACGCCGCCGTGGTCGCCCGCGGCATGGGCAAGACCTGTGTGTGCGGCGCGGAGGAGCTGGAGGTCGACACCAAGCGGCGCCGGCTGACCGCCACCGGCCCCGACGGCGCGCCCGTGGTGCTGGAGGAGGGCGACCTGGTCTCCATCGACGGTTCCACCGGCAAGGTCTACACCGGCGAGGTGCCGGTGGTGCCGTCCCCGGTGGTCGAGTACTTCGAGGGCCGGATGCACGCCGGCGCGGAGGAGGCCGACGAGCTCGTGCGCGCGGTGCACCGGATCATGGCGTACGCCGACCGGGTGCGCCGGCTGCGGGTGCGGGCCAACGCCGACAACGCGGAAGACGCCCTGCGGGCACGGCGGTTCGGCGCGCAGGGCATCGGGCTGTGCCGCACCGAGCACATGTTCCTCGGCGAACGCCGGGAACTGGTCGAGCACTTGATCCTCGCCGACACCGAAGCCGAGCGGGAGAAGGCGCTCGGCGCGCTGCTGCCGCTGCAGAAGGCCGACTTCATCGAGCTGTTCGAGGCGATGGACGGACTTCCCGTGACGGTACGGCTGCTGGACCCGCCGCTGCACGAATTCCTGCCCGACATCACGGAGTTGTCGGTGCGGGTGGCGCTCGCCGAGGCCCGCGAGGACGAGAACGAGAACGACCTGCGGCTGCTGCAGGCGGTGCACAAGCTGCACGAGCAGAACCCGATGCTGGGCCTGCGCGGGGTGCGCCTCGGCCTGGTCGTGCCGGGGCTGTTCGCGATGCAGGTCCGCGCGATCGCCGAGGCCGCGGCGCACCGCCTGGCCGCCAAGGGCGACCCGCGCCCGGAGATCATGATCCCGCTGGTCGGCACCGTGCAGGAGCTGGAGATCGTCCGCGACGAGGCCGACGCGGTGATCGCCGAGGTCGAGCAGGCCACCGGGACGCGGCTGCGGCTGGCGATCGGCACGATGATCGAGCTGCCGCGGGCCGCGCTGACCGCCGGGCAGATCGCCGAGGCCGCGCAGTTCTTCTCCTTCGGCACCAACGACCTGACCCAGACCGTGTGGGGCTTCTCCCGCGACGACGTGGAGGCCAGCTTCTTCACCGCCTACCTGGAGAAGGGCATCTTCGGCGTCTCCCCGTTCGAGACCATCGACCGGGACGGCGTCGGCTCGCTGGTCCGCGCCGCCGCCGAGGCCGGCCGGGCCACCCGCCCCGACCTCAAGCTCGGCGTCTGCGGCGAGCACGGCGGCGACCCGGAGTCCGTGCACTTCTTCCACGACGCCGGCCTGGACTACGTCTCCTGCTCGCCCTTCCGCATCCCGGTCGCCCGCCTCGAAGCCGGCCGCGCGGCGAACGCGGCGACCGCCCGATGACCACCTGACCGGGCCGGACCGGCCCGCCGGCGGCGGCCCTTGCCCTGGGGCCCCAACCCTCACCGCCCGGCGGGCCGGCTCCGGCCCACCCCCGCCCCGGGGGGCCCCCCCCCCCGCGCCGCGCCGCCCCCCCCCCCGCCCCCCCCAGCTTAGTAAAAACCCCCCCAAA
>JAJSZB010000018.1:0-13424 GCA_050613715.1 Streptomyces sp. IBSBF 3018 | reverse complement strand
CCGGAGGCCCACCTGAGCGGGCCGGCTCCGGCCCCCCCCCGCCCGGGGCCCCGCGCCCTGTGCAAGCGCGGACCCCCGGGCGCTTCGCCCAGAGGTTGCCTCACCGCGCCAACTGCACCGGCTCAGCCAGTTTCGAGCGCATCCACGGATATGGATCAGTGATGCCGGAACGCCTGGCGCGAACCTCGTCACGGGCCTCACGAAGAGGCCCGGCGGCCGTGTAGTAGCGCCCTCGCCCTGATCCGTGCGCAGTCAGCAAGCCCACCGCTGCCAGGTGGCTGAGGTCCCGTG
This sequence comes from Streptomyces sp. IBSBF 3018, assembly GCA_050613715.1. Taxonomy (GTDB): domain Bacteria; phylum Actinomycetota; class Actinomycetes; order Streptomycetales; family Streptomycetaceae; genus Actinacidiphila. The sequence goes on along the minus strand of JAJSZB010000018.1, from coordinate 13,133 downwards.
TCGCCGTCTGCCCCTCGATGTCGGCGCGCTTCATGTAGCCGCTGCGGCGGATGCGATAACCAAGGATCGCGTCGAATAGGGGATCGAGAGTCCGCTCGGGCAGGGCGTGCTGTGCGACGAGGCGGTCGAGTTCGTTCCAGTACCTTCCTGCCTCCTCGAAACGCTGAGCCATCGTCTGAGCCTGCATGTGGTGGGCGCGCAAGCAGAACGACAGCCAAAGGTGCGCGTCGGCTCGCGGAGCCCACACCCCGTGACCGGTGTGCCCCAGAGCCGCGTAGTAGTCGAGGGTGTTCGTGGTGACGCCCAGCCACTCCTCGACGGATGAGAAGGCCGGCTCGCCGATGTCGGACCGTGTGAGGACGAGCGTGGCCAGAGCCCGAGCCATCCTCCCGTTCCCGTCGCGGAACGGGTGGATCATGACCAGGTTGAGGTGTGCCAGGGCGGAACGGACCACTGGGTCGTGCCCGTGTTCGGTGCGCAGCTGCTCGACGAGGGCTTCCACGAGGGCGGGGACCTGGTCGGCCGGCGGACCTTCGTACACTTGTTCGTCAGTCGCCTCATTGTGGACGTAGATGGGGCCCTTGCGGTAGTGGCCCGGGGACTTCGCCGGCTCGTGCTGCAACATCATGAAGTGCATGGCCCGCAGTTCTGCGGAGTTGTAGTCGGTCGGGCCGTCGGCTCCTATTGCCAGTACGTAGCCCATGGCTCGCTGGTAGCCCTTGATCTCCTCGAAGGTCCGTTCATCTGCGGACATGGGTTCTTCGTCGTCCAATGCGGCAAGTGCATCGTCCTCGGCCACGACATAGCCTTCGATGCTGTTGGAACCTTGGATGGCCTTTGCCAGAGCGGAGCGTCGCAGTCCCCCCTCCCAGCGCCGCGGAGTGCGCAGGACATGTCGCATGGTCTTGCGCAGCTGGTGGATCTCGCCGAGTACGACCTTGTCCTCGCTGGTCAGTGGGGGTGCCGTATACAAGGGGGCGGGAGTGGATGGTTTCATGTAGTAATGCTACGCGTTTCATGACTACTTTAATTCATCATTTACTCATGGTTGGCGCCGGCCCGGATACGATCGCTGGCATGAGTGCCAGCAGCGTTGAGCAGCCACGCGACGAGCAGCCGGCGAAGGCGGCCGACGGTACCGGCGGTACCGGCGGTCCGCGGTCCGCCGACGGCGCGGCGACGCTCGCCGAGATCGCCCGGGCGGCGGGCGTGTCGGCGCCGACGGTCTCCAAGGTCCTCAACGGCCGCGGCGACGTCGCCCCCGCCACCCGCAGCCGGGTGGAGGAGCTGCTGCGCCGGCACGGCTACCAGCGCCGCCGCGGCAGCGTGCAGCCCGCGCCGCTGCTCGACCTGGTCTTCCACGAGCTGGAGAGCTCCTGGGCGATGGAGGTCATCCGCGGCGTGGAGAACGTCGCCCGCCAGGAGAGCCTGAGCGTGGTGCTCTCGGAGTCCGCCGGCCGGCTCACCCCCGGGCAGACCTGGGTGGACGGCGTGCTCGCCCGCCGGCCCACCGGCGTGATCCTCGTGCTGTCCGACCTCGACCCGGCCCAGCGCGCCCAACTCACCAGCCGCGACATCCCGTTCGTGGTGCTGGACCCGGCCGGCGACCCCGGCGAGGACGTGCCCGCGATCGGTGCGACCAACTGGCAGGGCGGCGTCGCCGCGACCCGCCACCTGCTGGAACTCGGCCACCGCAGGATCGGCGTGATCGCAGGCCCGGCCGGCATCATGTGCAGCCGCGCCCGCGTCGACGGCTACCGGGCCGCGCTGGAGACCGCGGGCGTCGCCTACGACCCGGCGCTGGTCAGGAACGGCACGTTCCACCACGAGGCCGGCTACACCGAGGGGCTGGCGCTGCTGCGGACGCCCGACCGGCCCACCGCGATCTTCACGGGCAACGACCTCCAGGCGCTCGGACTCTACGAGGCCGCGCGGGAGCTGGGGCTGCGGGTGCCGCACGACCTGAGCGTGGTCGGCTTCGACGACCTGCCGCTGGCGCGGTGGATCAGCCCGCCGCTGACCACCGTGCGGCAGCCGCTCACGGAGATGGCCGAGGCCGCGGCGCGGCTCGTGCTCGACCTCAGCCGGGGGCGGCAGCCGGGCACCCTCCGCGTCGACCTCGCCACCCGCCTCGTCGAGCGCGCCAGCAGCGCCCCCCTGCGTTAGCTCCCCGGGGCGGCGTCTGCCCCGGTCGGCCCGATCCCGGCCGCCGCGCCGTTGTGGCTGGTGGGGGTACCTCCCGGACGGAGTCCGGGGGAGCAGTTCCCCGCGCCCCCTGGCAGTGCACGTCGACCGCCGAGGTCACACTTCCAGGGGCGCGCTGCGGGACGCTCGGACCAGCCGGACCTCGTACACCGGCACGGTGACCGCGTCGTCGTCGAGGCAGCGGCCGTCCGCGAGGTCGAAGCGCTGCTTCAGCAGCGGCGAGGCCACGTAGCAGCGCCCGGCCACCGAGCCCAGGAGGCCGTGCGCCAGCACCCCCGCCCCGGTGAACGGGTCCACGTTGCCGATCGCGTACACCCCGCCCGCGCCGTCGCGGAACAGCGCCGCCTGCGCGCCGCCCGGCAGCAGCGCCGCGACGCCCCGCCCGGGCTCCAGCGCGTCCACTGCGCACACCGCCAACCACCCCTGCGCGGTGCGCAGTTCGACCCATCCGGTCTCGGCCGCCGGGCCGGTCGCCGTTGCCGCGCCCGCCGCGTCGGCGGTGATCTCGGTCGTCGCAGTCGTCATCAGGTCACCTCTTCGTCAGGACCGGCACCAGCACCGGCTCGGGCTTGATCTGGTCGCGCTCCGCGACGAAGCGCACCGTCGGATCGGGGGTGTCGGGCGCGTTGACGAAGGACACGAACCGGCGCAGCCGCTCGGGATCGTTCACGGTGTCCGCCCACTCGTCGCGGTAGCCGGCCACGTGCCCGGCCATCAGCTCCTCCAGCTCCGCGCAGATGCCCAGCGAGTCGTGCACCACCACGTCCCGTACGTGCTCCAGGCCGCCGGGCAGCCGCTCCAGCCACACGCTGGTGCGCTCCAGCCGGTCCGCGGTGCGGATGTAGAACATCAGGAACCGGTCGATGAGCCGGATCAGTTCCGCGTCGGACAGGTCCTGCGCGAGCAGGTCCGCGTGCCGCGGGGTCGCGCCGCCGTTGCCGCCGACGTAGAGGTTCCAGCCGTTCGCCGTGGCGATCACCCCGAAGTCCTTGGACTGCGCCTCCGCGCACTCGCGGGCGCAGCCGGACACCGCCGACTTGAGCTTGTGCGGGGAGCGCAGGCCCCGGTAGCGCAGCTCCAGGCCGATCGCCATCCGCACGCTGTCCTGCACGCCGTAGCGGCACCAGGACGAGCCGACGCAGGACTTCACCGTCCGCAGCGACTTGCCGTACGCGTGCCCCGACTCGAAGCCGGCGTCCACCAACCGGGTCCAGATCAGCGGCAGTTGCTCGACCCGCGCGCCGAACAGGTCGATCCGCTGGCCGCCGGTGATCTTCGTGTAGAGCCCGAAGTCCCGTGCCACCTCGCCGATCACGATCAGCTTCTCCGGGGTGATCTCGCCGCCGGGCACGCGCGGCACCACCGAATAGGAGCCGTTCTTCTGCATGTTGGCCAGGAAGTGGTCGTTGGTGTCCTGCAACGCCGCCTGCTCGCCGTCCAGTACGTGTCCGCTCGCGCCGATCGCCGGAGCCAGCGAGGCGATCACCGAGGCGACCGCCGGCTTGCACACCTCGCAGCCCTCGCCGTCCCGCGCGCCCTCCCGGCCGTGCCGGCGCAGCAGTTCGCGGTAGGAGGTGATCCGCAGCGCCAGCACGATCTCGTACAACTCCGCGCGGGTGTGCGCGAAGCAGCCGCACAGGCCCTTGTCCACCTCGATGCCGGACGCCTCCAGCTCCGCGTCCACCAGCTGCCCGAGCACCTTCACGCAGGAGCCGCAGCCGGTGCCGGCCCGGGTGCAGCCGCGCACCTCGGCGGCCGAGCCGCAGCCCTGCTCGGTGACCGCGGCCCGGATCGCGCCCTTCGTCACGTGGTGGCAGCTGCACACCACCGCGGAGTCCGGCAGCGCGGCGGGCCCCAGCGGCGCCGGCGCCCCCGCGCCCGCCGGCAGCACCAACTGCTCGGCCGGCACCGGCGGCACCGAGCCGGCCAGCGGGCGCAGCACCTCGTACGAGGAGCAGTCGCCGACCAGCACCCCGCCCAGCAGCGTGCCGTCACCGCCCACCACCAGCTTGCGGTAGACGCCCGCCCGCGCGTCGCTGTACAGCACGTCCGCCGCGCCCTCGGCGGCGCCGTGCGCGTCGCCGAACGACGCCACGTCCACGCCCAGCAGCTTCAGCTTCGTCGACAGGTCCGCGCCGGTGAACGCGGCGGAACCACCGGCCAGCGTGCGGGCTACGGTCTGCGCCATCTCGTAGCCGGGCGCGACCAGTCCGTACACCCGGCCGTCGGCGGCGAGCGCGCACTCGCCGATCGCGAACACCGCGGGGTCCGACGTACGGCACGACGCGTCGACCACCACGCCGCCGCGCTCGCCGACCACCAGGCCGCAGTCACGGGCCAGTTGGTCGCGCGGCCGCACCCCGGCGGAGAACACCACCATGTCCACGGGCAGTTCGGAGCCGTCGGTCAGCCGCATGCCGGTGACCCGGCCGTCCGGGCCCGCGGTGATCTCCTGCGTGCCGACGCCGGTGCGCACCGCCACGCCCAGGCCCTCGACCCGGCCGCGCAGCGCCGCGCCGCCGCCCTCGTCGACCTGCGCCGGCATCAGCCGCGGCGCGAACTCCACGACCTGCGTGTCCAGTCCGAGCCCGCGGAGCGCGCCCGCCGCCTCCAGCCCGAGCAGCCCGCCGCCGACCACCGCGCCGCGCGCCGCGCCCTTCGCGTACGCCTCGATCGCCAGCACGTCCTCGATCGTGCGGTACACGAAGCAGCCCTCGGCGTCCCGCCCCGGCACCGGCGGGACGAACGGGTACGAGCCGGTGGCCAGCACCAGCGCGTCGTAGCCGACCGTCAGCCCCGAACGGGCCGTCACCGTACGGGAGTCCAGGTCCACCGCGACCGCCGGGTCGCCGACGTGCAGCTTCACGCCGTGCGCGGCCAGCGCCGCGTGATCGGTCAGGTCCAGATCCTGCGGGCTCGCGCCCTGCGAGAAGTACGAGGTCAGGTGGACGCGGTCGTACGCCGGCCGGGGCTCCTCGCACAGCACCACGACGCGGGCGGCGGGCGTCACGCCCTGCTCGGCCAGCGCCTCCAGGAACCGCTGGCCCACCATGCCGTGGCCGACCAGGACGATCGTCGCGTTCGCTTGCGTGTCCATGGCCGTCAGCGTGCGGGGGCGCTGTTTCCCGGCCGCATCCCCGTCGTTTCCCGGCGGCAACGGTGCGCTCATCGCCGCACGGCGGCGGGTGTGAGCGTGTGTGGCGCGCACCGACCGGGCTCCCGCGCTCCGCCGCACCGGCCCTCGCCTCGGTCCGGCCGTGACCGGATCGTTCCGCACCCGGACCCGATCGTGCCTGTCCGCACCGGCCTCCACCGGCCAGGATCGGGGCATGACCACCACCACTCCGCAGCCCGCGCCGGATGCGCCGGACGCCCTGGACGCGCCCGACGCCCTGGCCGCGCCGGACAGCCCGGACGCTCCCGACGCCTCCGGCCCCCGCACCGCGCTCCTCGTCATCGACGTCCAGGAGTCCTTCCGGCAGCGGGAGAGCTGGCGGGCCGCGTCCGACCCCGAGGTCGCCACCGCGGTGGCCGCGCTGGTCGCGTACGCCCGCGCCCGCGGCCACCTCGTGGTGTGGGTGCTGCACGCCGAGCCCGGCACCGGCACCGTCTTCGACCCCGCGCTCGGCCACGTGCGCCTGATGGACGGACTCGAACGCGCCGAGGGCGAACCGCTGGTGACCAAGACCTCGCACAACGCGTTCACCACCACCAACCTGCAGCAGATCCTCACCGCGCACGGCGTCCGCGCGCTCATCACCTGCGGCGTGCGCACCGAGCAGTGCGTCGAGACCACCAGCCGGCTCGCCTCCGACCTCGGCTACGAGGTCACGGTCGTGCTCGACGCGTGCGCCACCGAGCCCATCGCGCACCCCGACGCACCCGCCGGCCGCCCGCTCGCCGAGGTGCTGGCCGACCCCCGCACCCTCCAGCCGGCCGAGGTGATCGAACGCACCCGCTACGCCCTGGCCGGGCGCTTCGCCACGGTGACCACGCTGAAGGAGCTGACCGGGAGCCGGCCCTCACCGGTGTGAGGGTCGGCGTCTGGCAGGGTTGCACCGGCAGACCGACCAGGAGGAGGGACGCGGATGGCGTCAGCGCGTACGCACACGTACGAGACCGAGGTCGTGTGGACCGGGAACGCGGGGGAGGGCACCGCGACGTACCGGTCCTACCGGCGCACCCACGAGATCGCCGCGACGCCCGGCGGCGCACCCGCGATCCCGGGCTCCGCCGACCCCCACTTCCGCGGCGACACCGACCGCTGGAACCCCGAGCAGCTGCTGCTCGCCTCGCTCTCGCAGTGCCACATGCTCTCCTACCTGCACGTGTGCGCCATGAACGGCGTCGTCGTCACCGCCTACACCGACCACGCCACCGGCACGATGGAGGAGACCCCCGACGGCGCCGGCCACTTCACCCGCGCCCTGCTGCGCCCCGAGGTCACCGTGACGTCCCCCGCCATGGCCGACAAGGCGCGCGCCCTGCACGAGCAGGCCCACCACCTGTGCTTCATCGCCAACTCCGTCAACTTCCCCGTCGACCACGAGCCGACGATCACCATCACCCCCGCGTAGCGCCGCGCCCGCTCGGGGGCGCGGCGGCTCAGTGTGCGACGGGGGTGCCGGGTGCGGTCGTCGGGGTCGACAGGGCGCGGGTCACGCCGGGTTCGTGGGGGCCCAGGAAGCGGGGGTCGGGGCGGATCGCCGCGTCGAAGGCGGCCTTGCCGGCTGCCAGGACCTCGCGGGTGCCGGAGGCGTACCAGGTCGCGTCGTGCTTCTCGCCGACGCCGACGCCGTACGCGTCGATGCCCGCGGCCGCGCACAGCGCGAGCGCCCTGCGGATGTGGAAGCCCTGGCTGACCAGCACCGCGTGCCGCACGCCGAAGATCCGCCGGGCCCGGTCGCAGGAGTCCCAGGTGTCGAACCCGGCGTCGTCGACGACCACTCGCCCGCGCGGCACGCCGTGCGCGGTCAGGTACGCGCGCATCGCGCCCGGCTCGTCGTAGGAGACCCGGCTGTTGTCGCCGGTCACCAGCAGGACCCGGACCTTCCCGGCGTCGTACAGGCGGACCGCCGCGTCCAGCCGGTGCGCCAGATACGGCGAAGGCCGGTCGCCGTCCAGGCCCGCACCGAAGACGACGGCCACCGGCTCCGCGGGCACGTCCGCCTCCGAGCGCACCCGGTCGCCGCCGGCCAGCCGCACCCACGTCGCGGGCAGCAGCGCGAGCACGCACAGGGCGACCGCCCAGCGCAGGGCGCGCCGCCGCCCGCGGACGGTCCGCGGCAGTGCGAGCCGGGGCAGTGCCCGTGGTTCCAGCTCCAGCCGCGGCGCACGCGGCGGTCTCCCCGCGCGCGACGCTCGCCGCAGCCCCTTGGGGAGCCCTTTCCGGAGCCTCTTCCGCAGCCCCCGGCCCGGCCCCGGGCTCAGCTCCGGGTTCAGCCCCGGGCTCGGCCGCCGCTCCCGCCCGGCGTCCCGTTCCGCGATCCCCACGCGCCGCCTCCTCCTGCCGTTGCGCCCGTTGCGCCGTCTGCGCCCCCGCCAACGACACCGACGCGCCGGGGGCCGTGGCCGGTTGCTCCCGTACGGCATCACGGCGGCGCCCGCGGCGCGAGACCATGGACCAGGCCCGTACGCACGGACGTACGCACGTACGCACGGACCCGGCCCGTACGCACGGGCGCCGCGCGCATCCCGACCCGTCCTGCCCCGACCCATCCCGACCCCGCCCCCCGGAGGACCCCGTGACCGAGGCCCGGCTGCCGTTCTTCGTGTACGGGACGCTGCGCCGCGGGCAGCGCAACCACGCGCTGCTGGCCGGGCGCACCCTGTCCTGGACGCCCGCGGAACTGCCCGGCGCGCTGCTCTTCCCGGCCCGGGCTACCCGTTCGCCGTCGCCGACCCGCTCGGCGCCGCGGTCGTGCACGGCGACCTCGTACGGATCGCCGCGGACGTCTACCCGCAGGTGCTCGCCGACCTCGACCGGCTGGAGACGTACACGCCGGGCGACCCCGGCAACCTCTACGAGCGCGAGCGCCGCACCGTCACCACCGAGCGCGGGCCGGCCGACGCGTGGGTCTACCTCGCCAACGGCCCGCTGTCCGCCGAGCTGCGCGCCGAGGGCCGCCCGATCGCCGGCGGCGACTGGCTCACCGCGGCGCGGCACGGCCTGTGAGCCGGCCGTCACCCGCCCTTACCGCGCGGCAACCGCGGCGCAACGGCGTGCGCGGACGATCGTCACCATGACGTATCCGGCTTCGACGTACCGAGCGTCGGCGCATCCCGCGCCGGCCTCTCCGGCACCGGCACCGGCGCATTCGGCATCGGCATACCCGGCACCGGCGCATTCGGCTTCGGCGCGGGCGTACGCGCGTGCGCTGCCCGCGTCCCCGGCCGGCCGTGCGCCGGTGCTGGTGGCGGTGGCGCACGGGAGCCGCGACCCGCGGGCCCTGGCGACCGTCACGGCGCTCGTGGCGCGGGTCCGCGCGCTGCGGCCGGGGCTGGACGTACGGCTGGGGCACGTCGAGCTGAACGAGCCGCTGCTGGGGGCGACGCTGGCGCAGGTCGCGCGGGAGGTCCGCGGCGCGAGGGACGACCGGGCGACCGCGGCGGTCCGGGCGGTCGGGGCTGCGCCCCGGTCCGCGCTCGCGACGGGCGGCCGCAACGCCTCCGGCGCACTCGACACCTTCGGCAGCCGCAACGCCTCCGGCACCCTCGGTGCGCTCAGCACCCTCACCGCCCCCGACGGCCCGGACGCCCTCGACGCCCTCGACGTCGTCCTCGTACCGCTGCTGCTCGGCCGCGGCCACCACGTCAAGGTCGACCTGCCGGCCGCGCTCGCCGCCGAGCCGGGGCTGCGCGGGGTCGTCGCGCCGCCGCTGGGGCCCGATCCGCTGCTGGCCGACGCGCTGGCCGCGCGCCTCGCGGAGGCGGGGCGGCGCGCGGGCGATCCGGTGGTCCTCGCGGCGGCGGGCTCGCGCGATCCGGACGCGGCCGTGGACACGGGACGGGCGGCGGCGCTGCTGTCGCGGCGGCTCGGCGGGGCGCCGGTCGTCCCCGCGTACGCGTCGGCGGCGTCCCCCACCGTGGACGACGCCGTGGCCGGCCTCCGCGCGCGCGGCGCCCGGCGGGTCGCCGTCGCCTCCTACTTCACGGCGCCCGGGCGCTTCGCCACGCAGTGCGCCGCCGCGGCGCCGGACCTCGCGTCCGCGCCGCTGGGCGCCCACGAGGCCGTGGCCCGGCTGGTCCTGGACCGCTACGACGCCGCGTCGACCCCGCGCCCGGGCCCGGCGACGCCGCGCCCCGGGCGGCCGGCCCTCGACGCCGCAGGAGCCCCGGGGCGGTTACCGTCGGGGTATGGACGTAGGGGACGGCGCGGACGAGAACGCCGGGAAGCGCGCGAAGGAGGCGTACGGCGAGGACGCCAGGGGGCATGAGGAGGACTCGTACGGCGCGGCGCATCGCGGAGCCTCGGCGGGCGCGCCCTCCGGTGCGCACCGCGCACCGCACGCCGAGGTGAACGCCGAAACACCCGCCGCAACGCCCGCCGCCGCAACGACCGCCGAGACGTACGCCCACACGCACCCCGAGGCGTACAGCGGGACGCACCCCGAGTCGTACGGCCCCTACCTCGCGGCCGACATGGAGCGCTACGTCCCCGAGCCCGACAAGCGCCCCGGCCGCACGGCCTTCCAGCGTGACCGCGCCCGCGTCCTGCACTCCGCGGCCCTGCGCCGCCTCGCCGGCAAGACGCAGGTCGTGGACCCGGTCACGCCCGAGAACGCCGCCGGGGACACCAGCCCGCGCACCCGGCTGACGCACTCCCTGGAGTGCGCCCAGGTCGGCCGCGAACTGGGCGCCGCGCTCGGCTGCGACCCCGACCTGGTGGAGACCGCCTGCCTCGCGCACGACCTCGGCCACCCGCCGTTCGGCCACAACGGCGAGATGGTGCTCGCCGAGTTCGCCGCGGACTGCGGCGGCTTCGAGGGCAACGCGCAGAGCCTGCGCCTGCTCACCCGGATCGAACCGAAGCGGTTCGCCTCGCCCGACGTGAGCGTGGGGCTCAACCTCACCCGCGCCGCGCTGGACGCCGCCACCAAGTACCCCTGGCCCCGCGGCCACCACCCCACCGTGCCGGGCAGCCCCAAGTTCGGCGCGTACGAGGACGACCTGCCGGTCTTCCGCTGGCTGCGCGAGGGCGCCCCCGAGGGCCGGCAGTGCTTCGAGGCGCAGGTCATGGACTGGGCGGACGACGTCGCGTACTCCGTGCACGACGTCGAGGACGGCCTGAAGGCCGGGCACATCGACCCGCGCGCACTGCGCTCCCCGGCCGAGCGCGCCGACGTCTTCGCCTGCGCCGCCACCCGCTACGCCCCCGCCGACGCCGAGCCCGGAGAACTCGCCGAGGCCCTGGACCGGCTGGTCGGCCAGCCCTGGTGGCCGCGCCGCTACGACGGCTCCGCGCAGGACCAGGCGGGCCTGAAGGACGCGGCGTCGCAGCTCATCGGCAGGTTCTGCCTGGCGGCCGAGGGCGCGACGCGCGAGCGGTACGGGTCGGCGCGGCTCACCCGCTACCGCGCCGAGCTGGTCGTGCCGCGCGCGCAGCGCCTGGAGTGCGCGGTGCTCAAGGCCGTCGCCGACCGGTACGTGATGCAGCGCGCCGCCCAGGAGCGGCGCCGCGCCGAACAGCGCGTCGTCATCGGCGAGCTGGCGCAGGCGCTGCTGGAGCGCGCGCCGTACGGGCTCGACCCGCAGTTCCGCGCGGTCTTCCTGGCGGCCGGCGACGACGCGGGGCGGCGGCGCGCCGTGGTCGACCAGATCGCGTCCCTGACCGACACCGCCGCCACCACCCTCCACACCCGCCTCACCTGACCCGCGGGCCCCGCGTCAACCGGCCTCGGCAGCGGCCCGCACGAGATCGTCATGCGGCCGATCGCCTGGGCCGCGGACCACCACGACCAGCTCCGCGCCGACCGCGACCGCGCCGTCGCCACCACCGGCTCGGCCAGGTGAACGGGGGGAAAACGGCGCGGCGCTCTTCCGGTGCGGCCCCCCGTGCGGGACGCTCGAAGCACCGAACGACCCGCCGGGGAGGCAACTGTGGTGGACGCGCACCAGACCTTCGTGATCGTCGGAGCAGGGCTGGCCGGGGCGAAAGCCGCCGAGACGCTCCGCTCCGAGGGATTCACCGGCCGGGTGATACTGATCGGCGACGAACGCGACCACCCCTACGAACGCCCACCGCTGTCCAAGGGCTTCCTCACCGGCAGCGCCGACAGGGAGTCGGTGTTCGTCCAGCACAACGGCTGGTACGCCGAGCACGACATCGAACTCCACCTCGGCCAGCCCGTGGTGCACCTGGACCGCGTGGCCAAGACCGTACGGCTGGGCGACGGCACCACGCTGCAGTACGACAAGCTGCTGCTCGCCACCGGCTCCGAGCCGCGCCGGCTGGACATCCCCGGCACCAGCCTGGCCGGCGTGCACCACCTGCGCAGGCTCGCCCACGCCGAGCGGCTCAAGCACGTGCTGACCAGCCTCGGCCGGGAGAACGGCCACCTGGTGATCGCCGGCGCCGGCTGGATCGGCCTGGAGGTCGCCGCCGCGGCCCGCGGCTACGGCGCCGAGGTGACCGTCGTCGAGCCCGAGGCCACACCGCTGCACGCGGTGCTCGGCCCGGAGCTGGGCGCGGTCTTCACCGACCTGCACGCCGAGCACGGGGTCCGCTTCCACTTCGGCGCCCGGCTCACCGAGATCACCGGCCAGGACGGCATGGTGCTGGCCGCCCGCACCGACGACGGCGAGGAGCACCCCGCGCACGACGTGCTCGCCGCGATCGGCGCCGCGCCGCGCACCGCGCTCGCCGAGGTCGCCGGCCTCACCCTGGCCGGGCGCGAGCAGGGCGGCGGCATCGCGGTGGACGCCGAGCTGCGCACCTCCGACCCGGACATCTACGCGGCCGGCGACGTCGCCAGCGCCGAGCACCCGCTGCTGGGCATCCGGCTGCGGGTCGAGCACTGGGCGAACGCGCTCAACGGCGGGCCCGCCGCCGCCCGCGCCATGCTCGGCCGGCCGGTGACGTACGACCGGGTGCCGTACTTCTTCTCCGACCAGTACGACCTGGGCATGGAGTTCTCCGGGCACGCCGCGCCCGGCACCTACGACCAGGTGGTGTGCCGCGGCGACGTCGGCAAGCGGCAGTTCATCGCGTTCTGGCTGAACGAGGGCCGGGTGCTGGCCGGGATGAACGTCAACGTGTGGGACGTCACCGAGCAGATCCAGCAGCTCATCCGCTCCGGCCGCCCGGTCGACCCCGACGCGCTGTCCGACCCCTCCGTCCCGCTAGCCTCGTTCCTGGACTGAACGGCCGGCCGCCCGGTCGCGCGGCCGCACCACCGAACGCCCAGGAAGAGGACCTCCGCACATGCCCGGCTCCACCCCAGTCCGCACCGCCGTCGTGCCCGTCGAGGAGATATTCGAGCTGCGCTGGGCGGTGCTGCGCACCGGGCTGCCGCGGGAGGCCGCGGTCTACCCGGAGGACGCCCGCGAGGACGCCTTCCACGTGGCCGCGTACGACGCCGACGGCGCCGTACGCGGCTGCGTCACCTTCTTCCCCGACGAGCTGCCCGGCGAGGCGGGCGCCCTCGCGTACCGCTTCCGCGGCATGGGCACCGCGCCCGAGGTGCGCGGCCGGGGCTTCGGCGCGGCGGCGCTGCGCGCGGGCCTGGCCGAGTGCGCGGCCCGCGGCGCGCAGCTCGCGTGGTGCAACGGCCGCACCTCGGCGGCCGGCTTCTACGAGCACCAGGGCTTCATCGCGATCGGCGAGGAGTTCGTCCTGGAGCCCAGCGGCCCGCACTACGTCTTCGTCACCAAGGACCTCGCCTGACCCCGTGAGCCCCCGGGGCCGGCCGTACGCCCCAGGCCCCGGG
>JAJSZB010000189.1:0-13157 GCA_050613715.1 Streptomyces sp. IBSBF 3018 | reverse complement strand
CGCCGCGAGCGCTCCCCCGTCGGCTCTCGCTCCCCCGGCACCCGCGGCAGCCCCGGTCGCCGGCCCGGGCACGCGTCCGGCCGCCGGCGAGGCACCGGCCCGCGGCGCGGAAGCCGCCGCCCGCACGGTCGCCGCCGCCCGGGGACCCGGGGTCCCCGCGGGCGCCTGCTCGCGCGCCTGCGCGGCGGCCGGCGCCGCCGCAGGCTGCGGCTCCCGCGCCGGGGGCGTAGGAGGCGGGGCCAGGGCGCGGGTGAGGGCGGCGACCACCGCGGGGTCGAAGTGCGTGCCGGCGCAGCGGTGGAGTTCGGCGAGGGCGGCGTCGACCGGGCGGGCCGGGCGGTAGGACCGGGTGGAGGTCATCGCGTCGAAGGCGTCGGCGACGGCGACCACGCGGGCGCAGTGCGGGATGCGGTCGCCGGACAGGCCGTGCGGGTAGCCGGTGCCGTCCAGGCGCTCGTGGTGGTGCAGGATCGCCTCGCGCGCCTCGTCGAGGAAGGCGATGCCGCGGGTCATGTCGTGCCCGTACTCCGGGTGCCGCTGGATGACCCGCCGCTCCTCCTCGGTGAGCGGGCCGTCCTTGCGCAGCACCCGCGTCGGCACGCCGAGCTTGCCGATGTCGTGCAGCAGCCCGGCCAGCCGCAGCGTGTCCACCCGCTCCTCGGGCAGCCCCAGCTCCCGGGCGATCATCGCCGACGCCCGGCCGACGCGTTCGCCGTGCCCGCGGGTGTAGGGGTCCTTCAGGTCCACCGCGTGCACCAGCGCCCGTACCGTCGCGCCGTGCGCCGCCCGCTCCCGGCGCGACCGCGCGAACACCCAGCAGGCCACGTACATCGGCAGCGGCACCAGCACCGCGGCGAAGACCCCGTAGCCGCGCAGCCACAGCAGCGCGGTCATCAGCGCCACCAGGCCGTACGTCAGGTACGGGACGAGTGCGGCGAGCAGCGGCTCGCCCCAGGCCGCGGCCGGCGCACGGCGCTCCGCGGTGACCAGGACGGCGCCGGTGAGCACGGTCGCGGTGGCGCAGAAGCACAGCGCGGCGCACAGGGCCGGCAGCAGGCCGTACGGCAGTCCCGCCGCGCGCACCGCCGCGGGTCCGCCGACGGCCCGGCAGCACAGCGCCGCGGCCCACGCGGCGACGGCCAGATACCCGGCCCGCCAGCAGCGCCGCACCCAGGGCACCGGACGGCCGGCCAGCGAGCCGGGCACACCGACCAGGGCCGCCGCGGCCGGCGGCAGCAGCAGCGCGCCGGCCAGCAGCACCGGCAGGAACGGCCCGACCTCGGACGGCGGGTGCCGCCCGGCCAGCCGGGCCGGCAGCACGCCGGGCTCGCACACGGCGTAGAGCGCGGCCAGCACGGCGAGCGTGGTCCAGTGGGTGCCGGGCCGCAGCGCCGGGGCGCCGCACAGGGCTCCCGCGGCGCACACGGCGGCGACCGTGACCCGCGCCGCGGGCGGCAGCGGGCGGCGGGACGCGACTGGCACGGCGGCGGCCTCCCCTCGCAGGACTCCCGCGGGGGGAGGCCCTTCGGCCTCGCCGCGCCCGCCGGAGATTCAAGGAGGATAGGACCGCGTCCGCAGGCCCGGGGGCCGGTCGCCCGCCGCTCACCCGCACGGGTGACGCACGGCGCCGGCCGGGCCGGAGGTCGGCGCCGGCCGGGCCGGAGGTCAGGCCGAGGGCGCCTCGGACGCGCTGACCGTGGCCGCCGGGTCCGGTTCGACCACCGCCTCGCCCGAGCGGATCAGGTCGATCCGCATCATCACCTTCGACCGCAGGTCGGTCGGCACGTCGTCGGAGCCGCAGCACCGTTTGACGAGCTTCTTCACCGCCTGCTCCAGGCCGTACTTCTCCAGGCACGGGTGGCACTCGTCGAAGTGCTGCTTGAACTTGGCGCAGGCGTCGTCGGACATCTCGTCGTCGAGGTACTCGTAGAGGTGGTCCAGCACCTCCGAGCAGTCCGTCTCATGTGCGTTCCCGCAGCTCATGAATCCGCGCCCTTCTCATCCGCCGCGCCCGCCGGGACCAGCCCGCGCTCGCGCGCGTAGTCCTCCAGCAGCTCGCGCAACTGGCGACGGCCTCGGTGCAGCCGGGACATCACCGTGCCGATGGGTGTACCCATGATGTCCGCGATCTCCTTGTAGGCAAAGCCCTCCACGTCCGCGAGGTAGACCGCGATGCGGAACTCCTCGGGGATGGACTGCAGGGCCGCCTTGACGTCGGAGTCGGGCAGGTGGTCGAGCGCCTGCGACTCCGCGGACCGCAGACCGGTCGACATGTGGGACTCGGCCCTGGCCAGCTGCCAGTCCTCGATCTCCTCCGAGCCGCTGCGCAGCGGCTCGCGCTGCTTCTTGCGGTAGGAGTTGATGAAACTGTTGGTCAGGATGCGGTACAGCCACGCCTTGAGGTTGGTGCCCTCGCGGAACTGGTGGAAGGACGCGTACGCCTTGGCGTAGGTCTCCTGCACCAGGTCCTCGGCGTCGGCCGGGTTGCGGGTCATCCGCAGCGCGGCCGAGTACATCTGGTCGAGGAAGCCGAGGGCGTCCCGCTCGAAGCGCTCGGTGCGCTCCGCGTCGCTCTCCTGCTGTCCCTGGCCGGACGCACCCGCGGTACCCGCCGTGCTGTCGTCGGTGCCGGTGACCTGACCCACCTCCTCAGTGACGCCTGCGGGTCCGTGCGCGGACACGCTCGTCTGGGAGGATATTGCACGTGAGGCGGGCACGCCCGAACCGCCCTTGCCGTGGTCCTCGGTGGACCACTCGGCTGCCCACTCCAGGTAGGGGGCCCTGGCGGCGGCCTGTGCGGTCGCCGCGCTCGCGGCGCCCGCGGCGCTCACGCCCGCGTCCGCTGCGCCGTCCTGCGCCCGTGGCCGGCATGCGGCTGAAACCATGCGGCTGCCTCTCTCACCCTGTTCGACGCCCTGTCGACGCCGCCGTACCCGGCGGTGCGGCCCCGGGGACCGCTTCCCGCCGTCCCCGGCCGCACCCGGCCGTACCGGTCGTCGCGCTGTCTGTCGCCTCGCACAACACTCCGGCCGCCGCGGTCATTCCCCGGGGCGTCGCACGGTCACTCCCCGGGGCGGCGCGCGGCCAGTCCGAGCCCGGCCAGCCCGCGGGCGACCTCCCCGGTCAGCAGGTCGAGGGCCTCCTGCTGGCCGAGCGCGGCGCGCTTGGGCACCGCGAAACCGTGGTCGGCCTCCGGCACCTCCACGGGGACGTGGCCGTCCGGGAACTCCGCGGGTCGGCCGAACGGGTCGTTGCCGCCCTGGACGGCGAGCACCGGCACGGCCGCGGCGGCCGCGAGCAGCTCCCCGGCGCGCGACTTCTCCGGCCTGCCCGGCGGGTGCAGCGGGAACGCCAGCAGCAGGACGGCCGCCGCGCCCAGCCCGGCGGCGGTCCGGCAGGCGACCCGCGCGCCGGCGCTGCGCCCGCCCGCGACGACCGGCAGCCCCGGGGCGGCCAGCCGCGGCCACAGCCCGGTCCACCCGGCGTCCAGCGTCTTCGGCGCGGGCGCGAGCTTCCGGCCGGCCACCCGCCACGGCTGCTCCACCAGGGCGACGGTGACGCCGAGCGGCGGCAGCGCCCCGGCCAGCGCGGCCAGGTCGCGCGCCTCGACGCCGCCGCCCGCGCCGTGGCCGAGCGCGAGCACGCTGCGGGCGGCGGCCCGGCCCGGCGGCCGGTGCCAGGTGATGCGGGACGGGCCCACGGGGGTGTCCACGAGCTCGGTGGAAACCATCAGAAGAGCGTCTCCTCCTCGGGCGCCGGCAGCTCCTCGACCAGCTCCGGCCCGTTGTTGCGCACATTGCTCACCGCGACGCCCACGGGATGGGCGCGCAGCAGTCCCGGCGGCGGTGCGGCGAGCATCGCGCGCACCTCGTCGGGGTCGGTGGTGGCCGGGTCGAGCCAGGCGTCCCAGCGGTCCGGCGTCAGCATCAGGGGCATCCGCGGGTGCAGCTCGGCCAGCGACCGCGGGCCCTGCCCGGCGTACCCGGCCAGGTCGGTGGTCTCCGCCGCCGTGGTGACCACCGTGCAGGTGGTCCACCAGGCGGCCGGGTGGTCGTCGGGCAGCGTCCGGTCGCGCCAGAACTCGTAGAGCCCGGCCATCGCGAAGACCGAGCCGTCGACGGGCGTGACGAAGTACGGCTGCTTGCGCGCGCGCTTCTTCCTGCCCTCCTCCTCCAGCTCCCGCTCCTGCTCCCCCGTCTTCCACTCGTAGTAGCCGTCGGCGGGTATCAGGCAGCGGCGGGCGCTCAGCGCGCGGCGGAACGACGGCTTCTCGTGCACGGTCTCGGCCCGCGCGTTGATCAGCCGGGCGGCGCCCTCGGGGCTCTTGGCCCAGGACGGCACCAGGCCCCAGCGCAGCATCCGCAGCTGCCGCACCGGCTCCGGGGAACCGGAATCGCGCACCGGACGGTCCAGTACGACAGGGACCTCCTTCGTCGGCGCCACGTTCCAGTCCGGGGCCCAGCCGGAGCCGAGGGCCTCCGCGGTGTCCCACTGCCGGACCTCGAAGAGCGCGGCGAGGTCCTCGGGACGCCGGCTCGCTGCATATCGACCGCACATGCCTGCCACACTGCCACGACCCGCCGACACCACGGACGGGATCCGGCACACGCGGCACGGGCAGCACACGCACGACACGTACCAGAGGAACGAGACGGACCGGGAGCGCCAGGCACATGAACGTCGCGAGCATCACCGAGATGTGGGACCGGCTGACCGGGACCCAGCCCGACCCCTCGCGCTGGCTGGTCCTGGTGACCGCGCTGGTCGCACTGGGCGCGGTGGCCTTCCGCGGGGTGTGGCACGTCACCCGCAACGCGGTGACCATCGCGCACGAGGGCGGCCACGGCCTGGTCGCCCTGCTGTCGGGCCGCCGCCTGGACGGCATACGCCTGCACTCCGACACCTCGGGGCTGACCGTCTCGCGCGGCAGGCCGCACGGCCTGGGCATGGTGCTGACCGCCGCGGCCGGCTACACCGCGCCGCCGCTGCTCGGCCTGGCCGGCGCGGGGCTGCTGGCCGCCGGGCACATCACCGCGCTGCTGTGGGGGGCGACCGCGCTGCTGCTGGTCATGCTGGTGATGATCCGCAACGCGTACGGCGTGCTGACCGTGGTCGTCGCGTGCGCGCTGTTCCTGGGGGTGTCGTGGCTGACCGGGGCGCGGGTGCAGGCGGCGTTCGCCTATCTGGCGGTGTGGTTCCTGCTGCTCGGCGGCGCCCGCCCGGTCGCGGAGCTGCAGCGCACCAGGCGGCGCGAGCGCGGCGGCTCCTCCGACGCCGACCAGCTGGCCCGGCTCACCCACACCCCGGCGGCGCTGTGGCTGCTGCTGTTCTACGCGGTGGCGCTGTGCTCGCTGTTCGGCGGCGGGAGCTGGCTGCTGCGGGCGTGAGAGCCGGACGCGTCACCCGCCGCGCTGCCGCCGAGCCGCGTGCCGAGCCGCCGGCGCCCCGGGCGATCCGCCCGCGCGCCGCTGACGTGGCCGGAAGCCGACGACATCCGGTTTCCGGCAGGTTTCGGCGGATTCGCCGACTTATCGGCCCGTACCCGAGCCACTACGCTTGCGCCCATGAGTGACAGCACCGCGCAGCACGACCCCTGGCCTGCGCCGCACGCGGCCGCAGCGGTGGACGCGACCGTCCACGTCCCCGGCTCCAAGTCGGTGACCAACCGTGCCCTGGTGCTGGCCGCGCACTCCACGGAGCCCGGCTGGGTGCGGCGCCCGCTGCGCAGCCGCGACACCGTGCTGATGGCCGAGGCGCTGCGGGCGATGGGCGTCCAGATCGACGAGACGGTCAACCCGGACGGCGGCGAGGCCTGGCGGATCATCCCGGCCGGGCTGCACGGCCCGGCCACCGTCGACGTCGGCAACGCGGGCACGGTGATGCGCTTCCTGCCGCCGGTCGCCGCGCTCGCCGACGGCCCGGTCCGCTTCGAGGGGGACGCGCGGGCGTACGAGCGTCCGCTGCACGGCGTGATCGACGCGCTGCGGGTGCTCGGCGCCAGGATCGACGACGAGGGCCGCGGCGCGCTGCCGCTGACCGTGCACGGCGCGGGCCAGCTGGCCGGCGGCGTGGTGGACGTGGACGCGTCGGCGTCCTCGCAGTTCGTCAGCGCCCTGCTGCTGTCCGGGCCGCGCTTCAACAAGGGCCTGGAGCTGCGGCACACCGGCAGCAGCCTGCCGTCGCTGCCGCACATCCGGATGTCGGTGGACATGCTGCGCAAGGCCGGCGGCAAGGTGGACGCGCCGGAGGACGGCGGCCGGGCGAACGTGTGGCGGGTCACCGCGGGCGCCCTGCTGGGCCGCGACCTGACGGTGGAGCCCGACCTGTCCAACGCCGCGCCCTTCCTGGCCGCCGCCCTGGTCACCGGCGGCCGGGTGACGGTCCCCGGCTGGCCGGCCCGCACCACCCAGGCGGGCGACGCGCTGCGCGACCTGTTCACCCGGATGGGCGGCTCGTGCGAGCTGACCGACCGCGGGCTGACCTGCACCGGCTCCGGCCGGGTGCGGGGCCTGACCGCCGACCTGAACGAGGTGGGCGAGCTGGCCCCGGTGGTCGCCGCGGTCGCCGCGCTCGCCGACGGCCCCTCGCAGCTGTCCGGCATCGCCCACCTGCGGATGCACGAGACCGACCGGCTGGCCGCGCTGGCCGCCGAGCTGAACCGTCTGGGCGGCGACGTCACGGAGACCGAGGACGGCCTGCGCATCCGCCCGCGCCCGCTGCACGGCGGCGTCTTCCGCACCTACGAGGACCACCGGCTGGCCACCGCGGCCGCCGTGCTGGGCCTGGTGGTGCCCGGCGTGCAGATCGAGAACGTGGCGACGACCGCCAAGACGCTGCCGGACTTCACCGAACTGTGGACCGGGATGCTGGCCGAGCCGGCGGCGCCGGCCGGCAGCGGCGGCCCGGTCAGGGCGCGGGGCTGAGGGCGCGGGGCGGAAGCGGTGCGGCGTTACGGCAAGAACCCCGACGAGGACGACATCAGGTCGCGGCCCAACCCCAAGGGGAACCGCCCCAGGACCAGCATCCGCCCCAAGCACGAGGACGCCGCCGAGGGCATGGTCCTCACTGTGGACCGCGGCCGGCTGACCGTGCTGGTCGACGACCGCGAGGTGGTCGCGATGAAGGCGCGCGAGCTGGGCCGCAAGTCCGCGGTGGTCGGCGACCGCGTCGCGGTGGTCGGCGACCTGTCCGGCGCGAAGGACACCCTGGCCCGGATCGTCCGGGTCGAGGAGCGCCGTTCGGTGCTGCGCCGCACCGCGGACGACACCGACCCGTACGAGCGGGTGGTGGTCGCCAACGCCGAGCAGCTGGCGATCGTCACCGCGCTGGCCGACCCCGAGCCGCGGCCGCGGATGATCGACCGCTGCCTGGTCGCCGCCTACGACGCGGGCCTGGAGCCGCTGCTGGTGCTCACCAAGTCCGATCTGGCGCCGGCCGGACCGCTGCTGGAGACGTACGGCGCACTGGACCTGGACCACGTGGTGACCAGCAGGGACGACTTCCTGACCGGCGGCGTGGACCAGATCAGGCAGCGGCTGGCCGGGCGGGTGACGGCGTTCGTCGGGCACAGCGGCGTCGGCAAGACCACGCTGGTCAACGCGCTGGTGGAGCGTCAGCGCAGCACCGGCCGGGTGAACGCGGTGACCGGGCGCGGCCGGCACACCACCACCTCGGCGCTGGCCCTGCCGCTGCCCGACGACGACGGCTGGGTCATCGACACCCCGGGCGTACGGTCCTTCGGGCTCGCGCACATCGACCCGTCGCGGGTCATCCACGCCTTCCCCGACCTGGAGCCGGGCACCGAGGAGTGCCCGCGGGCCTGCTCGCACGACGAGCCGGACTGCGCGCTGGACGCGTGGGTCGCCGACGGGCACGCGGAGCCCGCCCGGCTGGACTCGCTGCGGCGGCTGCTGGCGACGCGGGAGCGCCGGGAAGGGGACTGATCGTCCGCCGCGAGCCAACCTGTGTGATGATCGACGGCGGCAGAACGGCGCGGGCACCCGGCACGGCGTGCGGCGGGCCGTGCGGGACACAAAGTTCAACAGAGGTCGGCTGAGGCGCCGACGGAGGTACGGAGGCACCGATGGCCTGGCTCCTCGTGGTGGTCGCGGGGCTCTTCGAGACCGGGTTCGCGGTGTGCCTCAAGCTCTCCCACGGCTTCACCCGGCTGTGGCCGACGGTGGCGTTCTGCCTGTTCGCGCTGGGCTCGTTCGGCATGCTGACGCTGTCGCTGAAGAAGCTGGACGTGGGTCCGGCGTACGCGGTGTGGACCGGCATCGGCGCGGCGGGCACCGCGATCTACGGCATGGCCTTCCTCGGCGACCTGGTCTCCGCGCTGAAGCTCGCGTCGATCTCGCTGGTGATCCTGGGCGTCATCGGCCTCCAGATCTCCGGCTCCAGCCACTGACACGGCTTCCGGGCCCGGTCGCCGGGTCCGGCGGTCGGCGCCGGCCGCGCTGCCCTGCCCCGGCTCGGTCACCGGACTCGGTCACCGGACTCGGTCACCGGACTCGGTCACTGGGCTCGGTCTTCAGGCCCGTTCCGCGACTCGTCCGCGAACCGTCCGACGACTGCCACGCGCTGACGTTCCGTCATGTCCGTGACGGGCCGGCCAGCAGGCTGCGGACGAGCTGGGCGACGCGCAGGCACGCGGCCTCGTCGCCGCCGGCGCCCGGCGCGACGACGTAGGACAGCGTCAGCCGTACCGCCGCCTCGCACGCCCAGGCGATGTCCGAGCCGGGGGCGTCCGCGGGGCGCGGCGGCGTCGCGCTCCGCCGCAACTGCGGGAACTGCGCCTCCAGCGCGGCCACCGCCCTGCGCTGGAACGCGGCGACGAGGTCGACGTCCCGCGGGGCGCCCGTCCCGACGAGCGCGGCCCGCACCAGCGGGCTGCGGCGCGCGGTGCGCAGCGTCCAGCCGGCGGCCGCGGCGAAGCACTCGCCCGCGTCCGCGCCGCTCAGCCGGGCCAGCGCGAGGGCGCGGTCGACGCCTGCCAGGTACGTCTCGCTCTCGCGCCGCACCAGCGCCCTGGCCAGCCCGTCCTTGTTGCGGAACTCGTTGTACAGGGTCTGCCGGGACACGCCCGCCGCGGCGGCCACCTCGACCATCCGGATGGCGGTCCATGGCCGCTGGCCGAGCGCCGCGCTGGCGGCGTCGAGCAGCGACTCGCGTGCGGTGGGCATCGTCGCCTCCAAACCGCCGCGCGCCGTGCGTCTTTCGTCCTGGGAAGTGCCGTACCGAGGCCGCGGCCGCCGTGGTTGGAGAATTGACGCGGCAGATGCTCCTGTCAAGGTCCCGCGCAGCGGCCGACGGCGGCCGGTTCCGCCGGTCCGCGCCGCCGTACCGCTACTGTTCGGCCATGCCCGAATACAACGACGACCTGCGGCTGGCCCATGTGCTGGCCGACGCCGCCGACGCCGCGACCATGGAACGCTTCCGGGCGCTCGACCTGAAGGTCGAGACGAAGCCGGACCTGACGCCGGTCACCGAGGCGGACAAGGCGGCCGAGGAGCTGATCCGCGGTCACCTCGCCCGCGCCCGGCCCCGGGACGCGGTGCTGGGCGAGGAGTTCGGCAGCGAGGGCGGCGGCGCGCGGCGCTGGATCGTCGACCCGATCGACGGCACGAAGAACTACGTGCGCGGCGTGCCGGTGTGGGCGACGCTGATCGCGCTGGCGGTGCGCGGCGAGCAGGGCGACGAGGTGGTGGTCGGCCTGGTGTCCGCGCCGGCGCTGGGCCGGCGCTGGTGGGCGGCCAAGGACGCGGGCGCGTTCTGCGGACGCAGCCTCACCTCGGCGAGCCGGCTGGGGGTCTCGCGGGTCGAGCGGGTCGCGGACGCGTCCTTCGCGTACTCCTCGCTCACCGGCTGGGAGGAGCAGGGCCGCCTGGACGGGTTCCTGCAACTGTCGAGGGACTGCTGGCGGACCCGCGGCTACGGCGACTTCTGGCCGTACATGATGGTCGCCGAGGGGTCGGTGGACATGTGCGCCGAGCCCGAGCTGAGCCTGTGGGACATGGCGGCGAACGACGTGATCGTGCGCGAGGCGGGCGGGCGCTTCACCTCGCTCGACGGCGAGCAGGGCCCGTTCGGGGGGAACGCGGCGGCCTCGAACGGCCTGCTGCACGAGGATCTGCTCGGTTACCTCGGGCGACGCTGAGGCGGCGGCCGGGGCGGCGGCGGGGCCGCGGTTGAGGGCGCGACCCGGACGGCGGCGGGGCCGCGGCCGTCCCGGGCGCGCGGCGGCCCGGGGGCGTGTCCGCTCGGCGCGCGCCCCCTGCCCGTGCGTGCGCGCCTCTTGCCCGCTTCGGGTCACGCATGTGAACATGAGAATGCCCGAGCTTGTGAACTTGTGAATGCGTTCACGGAGGTATCCCTCATGCTGGTCCGCGACGCGATGAGCACAGTGGTTCTGACCATCGGCCCCGCCCACACCCTCCGCCAGGCCGCCCAGTTGATGTCCGCCCGCAGGGTCGGCGCGGCCATCGTCCTCGACCCCGACACCGCCGGCCTCGGCATCCTGACCGAGCGCGACGTGCTCAACGCGATCGGCGCGGGCCTCGACCCGGACGCCGAGGCCGCCCACGCCCACACCACCACCGACGTCGTCTTCGCCGCCCCGCGTTGGACCCTCGACGAGGCCGCCGCCGCGATGGTCCGCGGGGGCTTCCGCCACCTGATCGTCCTCGACGGCCGCGAGCCGGTCGGGGTGGTCTCGGTACGGGACATCGTGCGCTGCTGGAGCCCGTCCCACACGGTGGTCCCGGCGTAGCCGGCGGGACCGCGGGTTTGCGGGTGTGCGGGCCTGCAGGCTTGCGGTCAAGCGGTCCGTCCGGCGCGCAGGGCCTGGAGGCGCGGCGGACGGCCGCTTGCCGCGGTCGGCGCCCGCCGCGGAGAGCAACCTCGGCCGCGGCGGCCGTCTGAGCCGATCCTACATTGGACTTAGTCCAAGTCAAGAGTCCGAGCAAGAACGGACACCGTCAGCAGACCGGGGCACCACTGCTACTCTGAACGCATGAGCGACCTGCTGGAACGACTGCGCGAACGCGGCTGGCGGTTGACCGCGCAGCGGCGTGTCGTGGCAGAGGTCCTGGACGGCGAGCACGTGCACCTGACCGCCGACGAGGTGCACGCCCGCGCCATCGCGCGGCTGCCGGAGATCTCCCGCGCCACCGTCTACAACACGCTCGGCGAGATGGTCGGCATCGGCGAGGTCATCGAGGTCGCCACCGACGGCCGCGCCAAGCGGTACGACCCCAACGCGCACCGGCCGCACCAGCACCTGGTCTGCTCCTCCTGCGGCGCGGTCCGCGACGTCCACCCGGACGGCGACCCGCTCGCCGCGCTGCCGGCCGCCGAGCGGTTCGGCTTCACGGTCTCCGCGGTCGAGGTCACCTACCGGGGGCTGTGCCCGGACTGCGCGCGCTGAGCCGCGCTGAGCGGTCGAGTCGGCCGAGGTGGCCGGCGCGGTCGTGGCGGCTGACGTGGTCGAGGCGGGGGCGGGGCGGGGGCGAGGCGGTCGACGCGGCCGTGACGGTCGACGTGGCCGAGGCTCACGCGCCGCCGGACGCCGAGGGTCCCGAGGCCGCTGCGGCCTGCGAGGTCTCCCCTGCCGCCGGGACCGCGCTTCTGGCCGCCCGCTGCCGCTCCTCGATCCGCGCGGCCAGGGACCGTACGGCCGGCTCGGTACGGGTCCGGCCGATCCACAGCGTCTCCGGCAGCACCCCGTGCGGCGCCCTGGCCAGGCCCTCGAACACCTGGCGGGCCACCCCCGGGTCCGGGTCGTTGGCCAACGGGCCCAGCAGCGGCGGCAGTTCCTCGGGCCTGGCGAGCCGGGTCAGCGCGCGGGCCGCGGCTCTGCGCACCGCGGGGCGTCCGTCGCCGAGCAGCCGGGCGAGCAGCCCGGCGTCCGCCGCCTCGCCGCACTCCCCCAGGCCCGCCACCAGCCCCGCCAGCAGCCGGGTGCGCGTCCCCGTCCTGCCGGTCAGCGCCTTCTCCAGTTCCCTGCGGTACACGCCGGCCGGCGGCTCGCCGCGCTGGTAGAGCTGCCAGCGGGCCTGTGCCCGGACCATCCGGGCGCGGTCGGCGAGCAGCGGCACCAGCCGCTTGGCCGGCACGTCGCCCGGCAGTGCGGCCACCGCCAGCTCCCGCACGCCGGCGCCGCCGGCGCCGAGCAGCGGCCCCGCCTGCTCCGGGTCGATCTCCAGCAGCCGCTGCGCGCACAGCCTGCGGCACACCTGGTCGCGGTCGTACAGCGCGGCGCGCAGCAGGTCGCCGCGGACGTACTCGCCCAGGTCCAGGGCGAGTTCCACGCCGAACCTGCGGGTGCCGGGGTCGGCGGCGACGGCCAGCGCGCGCACCGCGCGCCGGTGCGGGGGCTCGGCGAGCACCGCGCGGTACGCGGCCAGCGCCGCGCCGCCGCGCACCCGCCGGCTCAGGCCCAGCAGCACCGGCACCGCGGCGGCGGCCTCGTCGGGGGCGGTGCGCAGCGCCAGCGCGGCGGCGGCCCGCGCGCGGACCTCCGGCACATGGTCGGCGGTACGCAGCGCGAGCAGCGCCGCGGCGAGCGGGCCTCCGGTGCCGGCCAGGCCCGCGACGGCCTGCTCGCGCACCCGGCCGTCGGCGTCCAGTGAGGTCAGCAGCAGGTGCAGCGGGCCCGCCGGGCCGGTCGCGGGCGCGCCGGGGCGCGCGTACCGGTCCAGGAGCAGCAGCAGGCGGGCCGGCGCGGCGGCCACCGCGTCTGCGGCGGCGGTGCGATCGTGGGTACGGCTCTGCGCGGCGCGGTCCGCGGCGCGCAGGTGGGCGAGCAGGGCGGTGACGCTCTCCGGACGGCCGTCCAGGGCGGCGGCGCACCAGCCCGCCCACCGGCCGGGATCGGCCGGACCGCGGGCCCGGCCAGGCCCCCGTGGTCTGCGCAGCATGGGTCCAGCATCTCGGCTCGGTCGGCGCCGACCAAGCGGCTTCACCGCGACTTTGCCGGATTCAACCCGAACCCAGGACAACCTCGCGGGTGCTTTTCCGCTCTGCGTCCCCGTACGACGCGAAGAGGGCCCGGAAGCTTGCGCCTCCGGGCCCTCTCATCAGTAGCGGGGACAGGATTTGAACCTGCGACCTCTGGGTTATGAGCCCAGCGAGCTACCGAGCTGCTCCACCCCGCGTCG
>JAJSZB010000188.1:0-17520 GCA_050613715.1 Streptomyces sp. IBSBF 3018 | reverse complement strand
GGCCCGCGCCGCAGCCCCCGGCGCTACGTCTCCGCGTCCCCCGCGGTCGCCGCACCTCCCGCGACGTCCCCCGGACCAGCCGGACCCTCCGGACCAGCCGGACCCTCCGGACCGTCCGGCGCCAGCAGCAGCACGACCACGTCGTCGGACAGCGACCCGCCGGCGTGCCGCAGCAGGTCCGCGTACAGACCCTCCACCGCCGAGTCCAGGTCGCCGCCGCGGCCCGCGACCAGCGGCCCGACCCGCTCGGCCAGCGGATAGAACGCGCCGTCGCGCGGGTCGCGGGCCTCGATCACGCCGTCCGTGCACAGCACCAGCACGTCCCCGGGCCGCAGCGGCACCCGCCACGGCGCCGGTCCGCCGTCGGCCATGTCGGCCAGCCCCAGCGGCAGCCAGGGCTCCGCCGGGTCCGCCCTGGCCACGCTGCCGTCGCGGGAGACCAGCAGCGGCGGCACATGCCCGTAGTGCAGCAGCTCCACGCTTCCCGCGCCGTCGAACTGCGCGAACAGCGCGGTGATGAAGTCGCCGCCGGTGACGTGCCGGCGCACGCTGGTGTCCACCCGGGCCGCCAGCCGGTCCAGGCCCCCCTCGTCGTAGGCGGCCTCGCGGAACGCGCCGAGCACCACCGCCGACATCTGCACCGCGGCCAGGCCCTTGCCGCGCACGTCCCCGATCAGCGCGCGCACCCCGTGCGGGGTCTCCAGCACCGCGTAGAGGTCGCCGCCGATCTGCGCGGCGTCGGCCGCCGACACGTAGCGCGCCGCGACCCGCACCGGGCCCACCCGGGGCGCGGGCGGCTGCATCAGCGCGTGCTGCGCGGCCTCGGCCACCGAGGAGATCGCGGTGTACGCCTTCGCGCCGGTCTCCCGCCGCCAGGCGATGTAGACGCTGAAGACGCACACCAGCCCGTACGCGAAGAGCTGGCCGAAGAGCACGTCGTGGTCGGGGATGTCGGTCACCCCGTCGTACGGCGACAGCGCGGCCTGCACCGCCGCGCCGAGCAGGCTGACCACCAGGGTGCGGCGCCAGTCGACGGTGATGGCGGCGAGCGCGGGCGCCACGACGATGCCGGGGGTCAGGAAGTGATCCTGGCCGGCGATCAGGTCCGCGGCCACCACGACGAGCAGCGCGGCGATCGGGAGCGACATGCCCATCCGGGACAGGTACTCGCTCTCCAGCCGCGCCACCGTCCGGGTGAACCAGCCCTTCTTCACACGGTGCACCCATCTGCGCTCGTCGGTCCGCCGGTCCCCGCGGCGACCCCCGCCGGCCGCTCGACCGCTGTTCGTCCGCCGCTCGACCGCTGCTCGGCTGCTGCTCGTCGGGGGCCGGTCGGGGGTCCGCCCGCTGCTCGCTCCCGCGGTCCGCCGCGTCCTCCCATCTCAAGCCCGTGGCGGGCCGCGCGCAACTCATCGGGCGCGGCGGCGCCCACCGGGTTCCGGCCGTTGTGTTGCGCCCGGTGAAGGTTCTGCGACAGCGGGGGCCTTCGGGGTGGCCGGGGCGCACGGGACTTCCTAGGGTCGCCGTGTACCTGCCACTCGGGCCCGTCGGCGGGCCCGGCCCACGGCACGACGCGCTGGAGGACCTTGTGCGCAAGGCACTGATCGCAACCGCCACCGCCGCCCTCGCGGGCCTGCTGGTGATCCCGGCAGCCGCGGCCGGCACCGCGGGTCCGGGTGCGCCCGGCATCGGCGACCCGTACTACCCGACGTACGGCAACGGCGGCTACGACGTCTCCCACTACGACCTGGACCTGTCCTACCAGCCGGCGACGGACCAGCTCAGCGGCACCACGACGGTCACCGCGACCGCCACCCAGGGCCTGACCAGCTTCGACCTGGACTTCGCACTCGACGTCAGCAAGGTGACGGTGAACGGGCGGCCCGCGGCGTTCACGACCAGCGGGGAGCAGGAACTGGTGGTCACCCCGCAGCACCCGCTCGCCCGCGGCCAGCGGATCTCGGTCGCCGTCACCTACTCGGGGGTGCCCTCGACGGTGCAGCGCTACGGGTTCACGTCCTGGCAGCGCACCCCGGACGGAGGAGTGGCGGCCAACGAGCCGGAGTCGGCGTGGTGGTGGTTCCCCAGCAACGACCACCCCGCGGACAAGGCCACCTACGACGTCACCGTGAAGGTGCCCGCCGGCGAGCAGGCGATCAGCAACGGCCTGCTGGTCTCCCAGCGCACCGGGAACGGCTGGACCGCCTTCCACTGGCGGCAGGACAAGCAGCAGGCCACGTACCTGGCCACGCTCGCGGTGGGCCACTTCGACGTCACGCACGGCCGCACCGGCAAGGGCGTGCCGGTGATCAACGCGTACAGCACCGCGCTGGACCCGACCGTCGCCGCCAACGCCAGGGCGTCGGTCGAGCGCACCGGCGAGATCATCGACTTCCTCAGCGGCTGGTTCGGCCCCTACCCGTTCGACGCGGCCGGCGGTTACGTGCCGAACGTGACCTCGCACTTCGCCCTGGAGGCGCAGACCCGCATCTTCTACAGCCCGGCGTTCTTCACCAAGGGCGTCAACACCGACGTCGTCGCGCACGAGCTGACCCACCAGTGGTGGGGCGACGACGTCTCGCTGGAGCGCTGGTCGGACATCTGGCTCAACGAGGGCTTCGCCAGCTACGCCGAGTGGCTGTGGGCCGAGCACGAGGGCCAGGGCACCCCGCAGCAGCTCGCGCGGCAGGTCTACGACGCGCACCCGGCCGACGACCCGTTCTGGACGGTGAAGCCCGGCGACCCGGGCGCGGCGAACCAGTTCGACGACGCGGTCTACGACCGGGGGGCGGTCGCCGTCCAGGCGCTGCGCGACACCGTCGGCGACACCGCGTTCCGCGCGCTGCTCAAGGCGTGGCCCGCGCAGCACCGCTACGGCAACGGCACGATCGCGCAGTTCGAGACGCTCGCCGAGCGCCTGTCCGGCCGGAACCTGCACGACTTCTTCCAGACCTGGCTGTTCACGCCGGCCAAGCCGGCGAGCTTCCCGGCCGGGTCCTGACCGGGGTCCTGATCCGGGTCCTGAGCCGGGTCCGCACGCCGCGGGCCCTCACGCCGCGGGCCCTCGCACCGCACCGGCAGCACCCCTGCCGGGGGAGGCGTTGAGGCACCATGGACCGCGGGCGGGCCGACCGACGACCCGCCCGCGGCACATGGGGAGCGTACGGGCACGTGGACACGGACGAGGACACGGCGGGGGCGGGTACGGCGGCCGCGGCGGACGCGGGGACACCGGCGGGCCCGGCGGCGGGCCCGGTCCCGGGACCGGGCGCCGGTCCGGCGGCCCGCACCGAGCTGCCTGCGGACGCCGAGCTGCCTGCGGGTGCCGAGCCGGATGTGGCCGCCGGCCTGGTCGCGGACGCCGAGCTTCCTGCGGCCGCCGACTTGCCCGCGGGCGCCGGCCCGGACGCGGACGCCGAGCTGCGGGCGGACTGCGCCGCGTGCTTCGGGCTGTGCTGCGTGGGACTGGCCTTCACCCGGTCCGCGGACTTCGCCCGCGACAAGGCGGCCGGCGACCCCTGCGGCAACCTCGGCGCGGACCACCGCTGCGGCGTCCACGGCCGGCTGCGCGACACCGGCTGGACCGGCTGCTCGGTCTACGACTGCATCGGCGCCGGCCAGAAAGTCTCCCGCCGCACCTTCGGCGGCGCGGACTGGCGGGACGCGGCCGACGGGGGCGCCGCGATGTTCGCCGCGCTGCCGGTGATGCGCCAGCTGCACGAGCTGCTGTGGTACCTCACCGACGTGCTGGACCGGCCGGCCGCCGCCGCGCTGCACGGCCCGGCCGCCCGGCGGCTGGCCCGCGTGCGCGCGCTCACCGCGAGCGACGCGGCCGGACTGCTCGCGGTGGACCCGGCCGCCGAGCGGGCCGCGGTGGCCGGTCTGCTGCGCCGGGCGAGCGCCCTGGTCAGGGCCGCGGCCCCGGGCCGCAGGGCCCGCCGCGGCGGCACGGCCGCGCGCCCGGGCGCCGACCTCGTGGGAGCCCGGCTGCGCGGCGCCGACCTGCGCGCGGCGGACCTGCGCGGCGCGTACCTCATCGGCGCCGACCTGCGCGGCGCGGACCTGCGGCTGGCCGATCTGATCGGCGCGGACCTGCGCGCGGCCGATCTGCGCGGCACCGACCTGACCGGCGCGCTGTTCGTCACCCAGGCCCAGCTGAACGCCGCCAGGGGCGACGCGCGCACCCGCGTGCCGGCCCGCCCGGTGCGGCCGGCCCACTGGGCGGAATGGTCATGAGCACCCCCGCAGATCACGTATAGTTGTCCCCGCAGGCGCCGCTAGCTCAGTTGGTTAGAGCAGCTGACTCTTAATCAGCGGGTCCGGGGTTCGAGTCCCTGGCGGCGCACCTGGTCCGNGCAGGCGCCGCTAGCTCAGTTGGTTAGAGCAGCTGACTCTTAATCAGCGGGTCCGGGGTTCGAGTCCCTGGCGGCGCACCTGGTCCGAAGGCCCCTCGCGGAAGCGGGGGGCCTTCGGCGTACGCGCGTATGGGTGAAAGCCTCAGATGCTCATCGACAGCAGCACCGGCGCGGCGCGCTCGTGCAGCGTGTCGACCGCCGGCCGCAGCCGGTGCGCCTGGGCGTACGGCATGGACAGCGCCAGGCAGGCCACCGTCTTGCCGATGGTCACCGGGATGGCCGCGCAGACCGTGCCCACCGCGTACTCCTGCAGGTCCAGGGTGGGGACGCTGGCCGGCTGCCGCTCCAGCTTGGTCAGCAGCACCCGGTCGTCGACCTCGGTGCGCGAGGTGAGCCGGGCCGGGCGGTGCCGGGAGAGGTGTTCGAGGCGGCCGTTGTGGTCCAGCTGCGAGAGCAGGCACTTGCCGACGGCGCTGGCGTGGGCCGAGGAGCGGAAGTCCACCCACTCGTTGACCTTCGGCGCGTTCGGCCCGTCGGCGAAGTCGATGATCTTGACCTCGCCGTCGTCGTAACGGCTGAAGTAGACCGCCGCGCCGACCTCGTCGCGCAGCTCGGCCAGCACCGCCTTGAGCTTCTCGGCCAGCGCCGCGTCGTGGTCCGCCGCGCCGAGCAGCACCAGGGACTCGCCGACCACGTAGCCGCCGCCGGGCAGGAAGCCGAGGTAGCGCTCGCGCCGCAGCATGCCCAGGAGCTGTTCCAGATAGGCCATCGGCACGCCGATCTCCCGCGCCAGCTGCTCGGCGGTGACGCCGTGCCGGTGCGAGTCGACCGATTCCAGTACGCGCAGCGCGTGCTGCACCGCATGCACCGGCCCGATGTGTCGGTGTTCCAGCGCCACGGTAGCCCCCTGCCGGTAAGACCGTCTGCGACCCCGCCCTCACGCCTGGTCACGGGCCAGGAGCAAGGGCCTGGCCACGGCGCGTGGCCGGAACTCCACGATAGCCCCAATGCCGTTGTCTGCAGAGGGCGTTGAGCGGGCACAACGGCGGCCGCGGGCGTCTGTGCAGGAAGGGGCCACTCTGGCATATGCCGATGTCACTGCCCTCTTTTCCGGGGCGTGCCGGGGGACCCGCGGCCGGCGCCGGGGAACAACCGGACGCTCACTCCGGTTGGCGCAAAGGCAACCGCATCCGCTCCACCGAGCACGAACGATCACCGAGCACGAACTGGGAGGCGCCCGCCGTGGGTGACGAACGACTGGGCATCCGCGGACCGGCCCGCGGAACCGCGCCCGTACCGCTGTCGGTCCTGGACCTGGCCACCGTCGGCAAGGGGCTCACCGCCACCGACGCGCTGCGCACCAGCGTGGCGATCGCGCGGACCGCGGAGCGGCGCGGCTACCACCGCATGTGGGTGGCCGAGCACCACTCCATGCCCGGCGTCGCCAGCTCCTCGCCCGCGGTGATCCTTGCGCACCTGGCCGCGTTCACCCGTACCCTGCGGCTCGGCTCGGGCGGGGTGATGCTGCCCAACCACGCGCCGCTGGTGATCGCCGAGCAGTTCGGCACGCTGGAGGCGCTCGCGCCCGGCCGGATCGACCTCGGGCTCGGCCGCGCGCCCGGCACCGACGGGGCGACCGCCGCCGCGCTGCGCCGGCTGGAGTCGCTGCACGAGGGCGCCGACGACTTCCCGCGCCAGCTCTCCGAGCTGACCCGGTTCCTGGACGACGACTTCCCCGACGGGCACCCCTACGCCCGCATCCACGCCATCCCCGGCCCGGTCCAGGGCAGCGCGGAGGGCGGGGTGCAGTCGCCGCACCGGCCGAGCGTGTGGCTGCTGGGCTCCTCCGGGTTCAGCGCGCAGCTGGCCGGCGCGCTCGGGCTGCCGTTCTCCTTCGCGCACCACTTCTCCGCCGCCAACACCGTGCCCGCGCTGGCCCTGTACCGCGAGTCGTTCCGGCCCTCGCAGGTGCTGGACCGCCCCTACGCCTCGATCGGGGTGTCCGCGCTGGCCGCCGAGGACCCCGAGCAGGCCCGCCGCCAGGTGCTGGCCGGCGCGCTGTCGATGCTGCGGCTGCGTACCGGCCGGCCGGGGCTCGTACCCACCCCCGAGGAGGCGGCGGACTACGAATTCCGGCCGATGGAACGGGAGTTCGTCGACTCCTGGCTGGCAAACGTCATCTACGGCGACCCGCAGGCGGTGCGCCGCGGGCTGGACGAGCTGGTCGCGCGCACCGGCGCGGACGAGCTGGTGATCACCGCCAACGCGCACACGCCGGCGGCCCGGCTGCGCTCGTACGAACTCGTCGCCGACGCCTACGGGTTCCCGCAGGACGTGACCGCCGGCGCCACCGCGGAGAAGGGCACGGAGGCCGGTGCGGAGAGCACCGAGGGGACGGGTGCGGAGACCGGTGCGGACGCCGGGCAGGGAGCCCCGACAGGGGTGTTCGCGCCATGACGGCTGAATCCGGCACCCGCGGTGGTCCAACGGACGACCGCCCGCCGGTCCAGGCTTAACCCAGGGTTAAAGCCGCTCGTCACCCGCCTGACGAGCGGCTTTGCCATTGCCGCGGAAAGCTACCGTCCGGTCGGTTCGGCGGGAATTGGTCTAGACCCAACCTTGGTTCGTACCATTGACGTGCACTTGACGAGGCCCTATCAATACGAGGGTTGACGAATCTTTGGGCCCTCGGGCCGACTCCCCCCTGAGTCCCCCGTCGTTCCTCCTTCTCCCCCCGGAGGTTCTCGTGCATTCCAGGAAGAAAGCGTTCGTGGCCGCCGCCGCGAGCGCGGCGATGACCGCCGGTGCGCTGGCCGCGCTGGCCTTCGGCGGAGGCACCGCGCAGGCGGACACCACCGCCGCCGCCAAGCCGGCCGCCGCCGCGGCGACGAGCAGCGGCGGCGTCAAGATCGCCTACTACGACCAGTGGAGCGTGTACGGCAACGCGTTCTACCCCAAGAACCTCGACACCGAGGGCATCGCGGGCAAGCTGGACATCCTCAACTACTCGTTCGAGAACATCGATCCGACCAACCTCACGTGTTTCGAGGCGACCAAGGCGTCGGACTCCACCAACGAGAGCGACCCCAACGCCGGTGACGGCGCGGGCGACGCGTTCGCCGACTACCAGAAGTCCTTCGGCGCCGACATCAGCGTCAACGGCACCGCGGACACCTGGAACCAGCCTCTCGTGGGCAACTTCAACCAGCTCAAGGAGCTGAAGGCGAAGTACCCGAAGCTGAAGATCGTCGCCTCCATCGGCGGCTGGACCTACTCCAAGTACTTCTCCGACGTCGCGGCCACCGACGCCTCCCGCAAGAAGTTCGTCAGCTCCTGCATCGACATGTTCATCAAGGGCAACCTGCCGGTCCAGGGCGGCTACGGCGGCACCGGCTCCGCGGCCGGCATCTTCGACGGCTTCGACCTCGACTGGGAGTACCCCGGCTCGCCCAACGGCCACGTGGGCAACCACTACAGCGCGGCCGACAAGGCCAACTACACCGCGCTGGCGGCCGAGTTCCGCTCCGAGCTGGACGCGTACGGCGCGGCCAACGGCGGCAAGCACATGCTGCTCACCGCGGCGCTGCCGTCCGGCCAGGACAAGATCGCGAACCTCCAGACCGACAAGCTCGGGCAGTACCTGGACTACGCGAACATCATGACGTACGACATGCACGGCGCCTGGGACGCGACCGGTCCGACCAACCACCAGGACCCCACGTACCAGTCGGCGAGCGACCCGTCCTCGGCGATCAGCCCCGGAAGCTCGAAGTACAGCACGGACGAGGCGATCAAGGCCTGGACCACGGGTGACTCCGCGTACGGCATCCCCGGCGGCTTCCCGGCCAACAAGATCACCATGGGCTACCCGCTGTACTACCGCGGCTGGACCGGCGTACCGGCCGGCAGCAACCACGGCCTGTACCAGTCGGCCACCGGACCCGCCTCGGCGCGCGGCATCAGCCAGGTCGCGGGCACCGCGTACTACAAGGAGCTGTCCGGCATCGTCGACAACTCCTCGACCACCTTCTGGGACGCGGCCTCGGGCTCCAACTACTTCTACAACGGCACCGAGTTCTGGACCGGCCTGGGCAGCCAGGGCATCCAGGCCAAGGCGGACTACGCGCACTGCCACGGCCTCGGCGGCTCGATGATGTACTCGCTGCTCGACCTGGACGCGTCGGCCACGCTCTTCAACAAGATCGTGACCGCCACCAACGGGTCCGCCCCCGCCGACTGCTCCGGCACCGGCGGCACCAACGGCGGTACGTCGACCGGCACGTCGACGGGCACCTCGACGGGCACCAGCACCGGCACGTCCACCGGCACCAGCTCGGGCACGACGTCCGGCACCACGTCGGGGACCACCGCGGGCACCACGACCGGCACGTCGACCGGCACCTCCACCGGTACGTCGACCGGCACCTCGACGGGCACCAGCACCGGCACCACCACGGGCACCACGACCGGTGGCACCGGCGGCTGCACCCTGCCGGCCTGGAGCTCCACCGCCATCTACGTCAACGGCGACAAGGTCTCCTACAACGGCCACAACTGGCAGGCCAAGTGGTGGACCACCAACGAGGTGCCCGGCACCACCGGTGAGTGGGGCGTCTGGCTGGACCTCGGCGCCTGCTGATCCGCGCCGGCCGGCACCACTCGTACGACCGGTACGACCGTACGACCCGTACCACCGCTGAGACCCAGGCGCCCGGCGCCTGACCAGGCCCGCGTCCTCACTCCCCCCGAGGACGCGGGCCGCCTCGCGTCCGGCCGCGCCCGCCCGGCGCCGTCAGTTCAGCAGCGCGGAGATCGCGTCCGCGCCCACCGGGCGGGACCAGTGCCAGCCCTGGCCGGTGTCGCAGCCGATCCGGCGCAGCCGCTCGGCCTGCTCGGCGTTCTCCACGCACTCCGCGGTCACCGTCAGGCCGAGCCGGTGGGCGAGGTCGACCAGCGCCACCACGATCGTCTCGTCGGCCGGGTTGGGGTGCTCGGCGGACCGGAAGCCCTGCACGAAGGAGCCGTCCAGCTTCAGCGCGGACACCGGGAGCCTGCTCATGTAGGCGAGGTTGGAGTAGCCGGTGCCGAAGTCGTCGATGGCGATCCGCACGCCCATCTCGTGCAGCGCGTGCAGCGCCTGCAACGGCCGCCCGGCCGAGCCCATCAGCGCCGACTCGGTCAGCTCCAGCTGGAGCAGCCGCGGCGGCAGCCCGGTCTCCCGCAGGATCGCCGCCACGTCGGCCACCAGGTCGGAGTCCCACACCTGCCGCACCGCCACGTTGACGCTCACCACCGGCGGCGCGGCCGGGAACGCCTGCTCCCACGCCCGCGCCTGGCGGCAGGACTCGGCCAGCACCCAGCGGCCCAGCTGCACGATCGAGCCGTCCTCCTCGGCCAGCCCGATGAAGCGGTTCGGCGCCAGCCGCCCGAAGTGCGGGTGCTCCCAGCGCACCAGCGCCTCCACGCCGCGCAGTTCGCCGGTGTCCAGCGCCACCAGCGGCTGGTAGTCCAGGACGAACTCGCCGCGCTCGACGGCCTGTCGCAGGGTGCGCGACAGCGCCTGACGGGTCATCCGGTGCTCGTTGCGCTCGGGGTCGAAGAGCGTCCAGCGCGCCTTGCCGTCGGCCTTGGCCCAGTACAGCGTGGTGTCCGCGGCCTGCATCAGCAGCGTCGCGGTGGTGCCGGCGGCCTCCCGCTCCACCACGCCGATGCTCGCCGACACCGCCAGCCGGTGCCCGGACACGTCGAACGGCCGCTGGAGCGCCTCCAGCGCCGCCGCGGCCAGCGCGGTGGCCTGCCCGGTGCCGGTGGAGTCCCGCAGCAGCACCGCGAACTCGTCGCCGCCCAGGCGCGCCACCAGGTGGCCGCCGGGCTCGGCGATCTCCTGGAGCCGGCCGGCGACCGCCGCGAGCAGCTCGTCGCCCACCCGGTGGCCGAGCGTGTCGTTGACCGCCTTGAAGCCGTCCAGGTCCAGGTAGCACAGCCCGATCCGGCCGGTGCCGTCCGCGTCCGGCGGCTGCGCGCGGTCGCAGGCGACGGCGAGCCGCTCGAAGAACAGCGCCCGGTTCGGCAGCCGGGTCACCGGGTCGTGCATCCGCAGGTGCCGCAACTCCTCGCGCAGGCCGTCGCGTTCGCCGACGTCCTGGACGGTCAGCAGCAGCGGCGCGCCGTCGGTGCGGGCGAGGGTGATCTCGGCGCGGACCGTGCCGCCGTCGAGCCGGGCCAGCCTGCGGGTGCAGCGCAGCCGGCGGCGCCGGCCGGTGAGCACCTCGTGGAAGGCGGCGTGCGCGTGCGGGTCGCCGCCCAGGCCCAGCAGCGCCGCCGCGTCCAACGCGGCGATCCGCTCGGGCGCGGCGCCCAGCAGGTCGGCGAGCGCGGGGTTGGCCGCGAGCACCGCGCCGTCCGGGCCGAGCAGCGCCATCGCCGTGCCGGCCACGGCGAAGGCGGCGCGGTAGTCGTGCGGGCCGGCGTCGGGCGCCTGCGCGTCCTGGAGTCCGCCGTCGGTGAGGCCGGCACCGGGGAGGCCGGTGCCCGTGAGCGCCGCGTCCTGGAGTCCGCCGGCGGAGGGTCCGTCGGTAGGCGCGGACCACTCCTGAAGGTGACTCTGCGTGATGACGTGTGCCGTACTCTCGGGCGTGCTTCCGGGGCTGCCCGAGGCTCCGCCCATGGCCTGCTCCCTGTTCGCGATGTCGTCACCGCGATCATATGGGCTGGCGGAGTTGGTGTTCCAGCGCCGCCGCGGTGATTCTCGGCACCCGTGCTGACGGAATGACCGATTCCGCTCGTTTCCTTCGCCTCTCTGACCACACTGCGCACGCCATGACGCTGCGTAGTCGTCCGGACGAGTGGGGGTACGAACACCAGCCCTCCTGCGGCCGACACCCGCTCGGCGCATCCGAACGCCTCATATCACCCCATTCCATAGCAAGGTGACAGTGCGACCCGGTGTCGCGACGTGAGGTCATGACGCGAAGAAGTCTCCAGAACGGTCCTGCCAGCCCTTCCCCGGAGGTTCACGTGCGGCTCGTGCGGCGCTCCGACACCGCGCCCCCCGGCCCTGCCGGCCCGGACGATCCGGCGGGCCCGGACGACTCCGCGGGCCTGCGCCGGCGCCTGCTGCGCTCGGCCGCCGCCGCGGTCACCGGCTTCGCCGGACTCGTCGCCTGGACGCTGATGACCGGGCCGGCCGCGCACGCCGCCGAGGGCGCCGCCTGCCTGCTGCCGCGCACCGACGTGCACCACTCGGAGGGCGTCGACGGCTGGGACGGCTCCTACGCCCGCCCGTCCGGCGACATCAAGGCGCTGATGGTCTTCCTGTCCTTCCCCGACGCGACGCCCGAGCTGACCCCCGCCGAGATCGCCGCCGACCACTTCCCGCACACCGCGCGGTTCTGGGAGCGCGCCTCCTACGGGCAGTTCCGGCTGCACGTGCACCCGCGGACCACCTGGCTGCGGATGCCGCGCCCGTCCACCGACTACGCCATCGACCGCGACTGGGACGCCGCCGACCGCACCCGCTACCTGCGCGACGCCATCGCCGCCGCCGACCCGGTCGTCGACTTCCGCGGCTACGACGTCGTCTACCTGGTCGCCGACCCGGACGCGCCCGGCGTGGACTCCGACGCCACCAAGGTCGTCAACCTCTCCCGGCCGATCGACGTCGACGGCGCGCCGCTGCGCCGCCTGGTCAC
Source organism: Streptomyces sp. IBSBF 3018 (assembly GCA_050613715.1). GTDB lineage: Bacteria > Actinomycetota > Actinomycetes > Streptomycetales > Streptomycetaceae > Actinacidiphila. The sequence continues at coordinate 5,474 of JAJSZB010000188.1, read as the reverse complement.
CGTCTTCGAGCACCACCCGCCGGACCGCGACGTGCTCGCCCACGAGACCGGCCACGTCTTCGACCTGCCCGACCTCTACTACCGGCCGCCGGCCGGCAGCAACGCCGACTGGGACACCCACGTCGGCGACTGGGACGTGATGGGCAGCCAGTTCGGCCTGGCGCCCGAGCCGTTCGCCTGGCACAAGTGGCGGCTGGGCTGGCTGCGGCCCGCGCAGGTCGGCTGCATCGACCGCACCGGCATCACCTACCACGACCTCAGCCCGGTGGAGACCCCCGGCGGCACCAAGCTGCTGGTGGTGCGCACCGGCCAGGACAGCGTCCTGGCCATCGAGGCGCGCACCGCGGCGGGCAACGACCGCACCCTGTGCCACCAGGGCGTGCTGCTCTACACGGTGCGCTCGGACCGCGACTCCGGCGACGGCCCGATCGACGTGGTCGACACCCACCCGCACACCTCCGCCTGCCCGGCCACCTCCGTCTACCCGCGGCTGGCCGACGCGCCGCTGGACGTCGGCGAGAGCTACACCGTGCCCGGCGGCCTCACCCAGGTCACCGTCACCGGCCGGCAGCCCGACGGCTCCTACGCGGTCCGGGTCACCCAGCGCGCGCCGGGCGCCGCCGCCGACCACGGCCTCGGGAGCTGACCGCCGTGCCCTCCGCCCGGTTCGGGCTGCGCATCGCCGCGCTGGCCGCCCTCGCGGCGCTCGCCGTCAGCTCCACGGTCTCCTCGGGCGGACACCGCCGCGTGCTCAACGGGCCGCCGCCGGCCGGCCGCCCCTGCGCGCTGCGCGCGGTGCCCGGCGTGGCGATGTCCGAGGGCTTCCCCGACCACGCCACCACCGGCCCCGACGGCGAGTTCGCCCGATCCACCGGGACGGTGCGCGCGCTGACCCTGCTCATCGACTTCCCCGACGCCCACGCCCCGTACAGCGCGCGCGAGCGCTACGGCGAGTTCTTCCCCGCGGTCAGGCAGTGGTACGCCGCCGCCTCCTACGGCAAGCTCGACTACCGGTCCACGCCGGTGCTGCGCTGGATACGCATGCCGCGGCCGTTCTCCGCGTACGGGATCGGCCGCGGCTACGGCTGGGACGCGCACACCGCGATGATGCGCGACCTGCTGCAAGTGGCCGACAAGGACATCGACTTCCGCGGCTACGACCTCGTCAACATCCTCGTCACGCCCAACGCCGGGCCCTCCGCCGACGAGGCGGTGCTCTCCGTCACCTGGACCGGCGCGTCCGCCGCGACCACCGACGACGGCGCCCAGTTGAACAAGGTCTCGCTCATCTACGGCCACGACCAGTCGGGTTCACGCGTGCTCAGCCACGAGAACGGCCACGCGCTCGGCCTGCCCGACCTCTACGCCGCCGACGACTTCCAGCGCACCGACGTGCTGGCCGGGCAGTGGGACAGCATGTCCCTCGACTGGGGGCTGCAGGGGGACCTGTTCGCCTGGCACAAGTACCGGCTCGGCTGGATCACCGACCGCCAGATCGACTGCGACACCCGGACCGGCAGCAGCGCCACGTACCGGATAACGCCGGTCGAGGTGCCCGGCGGCGCGAAGGCGGTCGTCGTCCCCTACGACGACACCCGCGCGTACGTGCTGGAGGCGCGCTCCAGGGCCGGCGACGACAAGGACGCCTGCCGCACCGGCGTGCTCGCGTACCGGGTGCGCACCGACGTCGACTCCGGGCAGGGCCCGGTGACCGTCACCGACGCCCACCCGCTCACCTCCGCCTGCGACTTCAGCAGCGGCGCCTTCAACTCCCTCAACGACGCGCCCTTCTCCGTCGGCGAGGGCTGGACCGACGCGGACTCCGGGGTCACCTTCAAGGTGCTCCGGCACACCGCGGCGGGTGCGTGGGACATCCACGTCACCCGCCGCTAGGCGCTCGCCGCCGGCTCAGGCCAGCAGTTCGGCGTTCAGGGAGATGTTCACGCCGGCCAGGGCCTTGCTCACCGGGCAGTTGGCCTTGGCGTCCTGCGCCGCCGCCTCGAACTGCTCGGCGGTCAGGCCCGGGACCCGCGCCTTCACCGACAGCACGATGCCCGTGATGCCCTCACCGGGCTGGAACGTCACGTCGGCCTGCGTCTCCACCGTCTCCGGCGGCGTGCCCGCGCCGGCCAGGCCGTGCGAGAGCGCCATCGAGAAGCAGGAGGAGTGGGCCGCGGCGATCAGCTCCTCGGGCGACGTCCTGCCGTTGGCCTGCTCGGCCCGCGAGGCCCACGTGACGTCGTACTTCCCGACGCCCGAGGAGTTCAGCTCGACGGCGCCCGAGCCGTCGAGCAGCGAGCCCTGCCACTGGGTCGTCGCGGTGCGGGTGGTTGCCATGTTCCAAGCCTCCATTGTGTACGTCTGCGCACGTCCGCATACGTCCGGCGCGACGGCCCTCGCCGTCGCCCCCGACGCTACAACGACCGGCCCCCGCCGGCCGCTCCGCTCCCCGCGTTCCCGCGCGCGGGTTCCCCTGACGCTGGACGTCCAGCCCCCGGTCCGCGGCCGGCCTCCTCTTCCGGCCGGCGCGACGGCCTCCCCGTCGCCATGTCGGGAGGCCGGGTCCGGCGTCCGCACGACGCCGGGCGCCGGGGCGACGCGGCTAGGGCGTGTCCGGAAAGTCGCGCCTGCCCCGCGGCGCCTGGCACGCGCTCCCCCAGCCTGGCGGCCGGGGGTGCCCCCAGCTGCGTTGTCGGGCTCGTCCGAGTAGGCCCACTACGAGGACGACCCTCCGCCTTGCGATCTGGGGGCACCGCCCAGGCGAAGCCCTGGGGGAGCACCAGACGCCGCGGGGCCGCCCTCCGGGCGACGACACGACTTTGCGGACGCCCTAGCGCAGCGTCGAGCGGTAGTGGGGGGCGGGGTGGGCGAAGGCGGCGGCGGCCAGCACGCGGGGGAGTTCGGTGCGGCGCTCGCAGAGCAGCCGGCGCGGGCGACGCGGCGCCGCGACGTCGGGCAGGCCCGGCACGCCGGCCAGGGCGAGCGAGACGCGGACCACGCCCGCCACGGCGGCGCCCCCCGCCGCCGCGCCGTCGAGCACCTCCGCCAGCAGGAAGTCCACCGGCGCGCGCCCCGACTCCCGGTCCCACCGCAGCAGATCGACCGTCAGCCCGTCCGCCCCCCACGGCACGAGCACCACCAGCGCGCACGCCCGCCCCCGCGGGTCCCGGCACTCGGCCACCACGCAGTCCCCGTCCGCCGTGTCGCCGAGCCGCCCGATCCCCGGCCCGTACCGCATCCCGCGCAGCCGTCGGCCGTGCTGCCGCCACGCGTCGGCCAGCTGACCCAGCCGCGCCCACTCCTCGCCGGCCACGTCGCGCTGCCTGCGCAGCACCGCCCGGTAGCCGGCCGCGGCCATGTTCCGCCGCACCGCGGCGAGTTCGGGCGGCAGCGCGCCCGCGGCCAGCACGATCTCCTCGTCGGAGGCCACCGCGTGCAGCCCCGCCGCCCGGTAGGCGGCCGTGCCCGCCTCACCCGCGTACGCCGCGGCCGGCGCCCACGCGTGCCGCCGCGCGGTGTCCAGCCAGCCGGCCACCGCCGCGGGCTGCGAGGCCGCCGGGCCCAGCGGATCGCCGCAGGCCAGCGCGACCCCGTTCACCACCCGGTAGACCACCGCCGCCGCCCGGTCCGGGCTCCAGCTCACCGACAGGTCGCGGCGCAGCGCGAAGTAGCCGAAGGAGTCCGCGCCGCCGTACGCGCGCAGCAGCGCCCGCAACCGCCGCTCGTCGGCCGGCTGCAGCCGCGTACGGGCACGCGGCGAGCGGAAGAAGACCAGCAGCACCACCAGCATCAGCGCGACGCTCAGCACGTTCACCGCCAGGTCCGTCCAGCCGGGGACGTCCACGCCCGGCAGGTCGAACAGCCCGGACACCGTCAGCACCCGCACGCTCGCGTACCGCGCACTCGCACCCCACTCGGCCGGCGGCAGCCGGTCGGTGGCGTGCACCAGCACCGTGCCCAGCCCGATGCCGACCACCGCGCCGGTCACCAGCGCGATCAGCGCCAGCCAGGTGTTGCGGCGCTCGCCGCGGACGTTGAACGCGGTGCGCGAGACCAGCAGCGCCGCCAGCAGCAGCGCGGTCACCGCGAGCGACACCCAGTTGAACGGGTGCCGGTGCGCCCGCGGCACCACCGCCGCGGTCGCCGCGATCAGCACCAGATACCCGGCCGTCAGCACCGTCGCCACCAGCCACGCCGCCCGCTTGCGCCGCCGCAGGCTCACCGACAGCACGAACGCCAGCACCGCGCCGGTGAACCCCGGACTGACCAGGAACGCCGTCACGTACTCGCCGTCCGTCGCGGCCCGCACCCGGTCGCGGAACGGCGCGATCAGCCCGGTCACCGCGTTGAGCGCGGACGCCGCCCGCAGATACCACACGGCGAGCGCCGCGCCCGGGTCGCGCAGCGGCCGCAGCACCCGCGCCAGCAGCAGTTCCAGACGCGAGGGCGGCACCTCGACCACCGTCGGCCGGGAGCGCTCGGCGCCGGGCCGCTTGGCCAGCGACACCGGCGTCGGCGCGCCCGCGACCGCGTCCATCAGCCGGGTCTTGACCCGTACCACCCGGTTGTGGATGCGCTCCTCGCGCCGCTCGCAGCGGGCCATCCGGCGCGGCCGGGAGGCGTACCGCCAGCGCGCCCAGGGGCTGGCCGGGCGGGCCAGCCGCAGCGCGCCCACCACCGCGAGCAGCGGCAGCATCACCCCGAGCAGCCCGGTCCACACCTTGCCCTTGAACAGGCACACCACCACGAAGCCCAGCAGCACCGCCGCCACCAGATACGGGCTGTACGAGCTCCCGCCGACGTAACCGCCCAGCGGCGCCTGCCCGATCAGCATCAGCCCGATCACCGACACCGCGAGGATGACCGCGTCGACCGACTGCCGGCCCTCCTCCTTCCAGTACACGTCCTCCAGGTGCAGCACCAGCGCGAACTCGTCGAGCACCAGCCCGCAGCCCACCCCGAAGACCACCGCGAGCACGTCGAACGCGACCGCGCCGCCGCGCGCCGCGAACGCCCCGATGCCGCCGATCAGCATCATCGCCTGGCCGAACACCACGTGGTGGATGTGCAGCCCGCCCGGCTGGACGTTGCCCGGCCACCACTTCACCCCGCGCCGGATCATCCGCACGCTGAACCGGATGAACAGGAACGACCCGATCAGCCCGAGCAGCAGCAGGAGCAGCGGCAGCCGGCCGGTCTCCACGATGCGGGTGCGGTACGGATCAGCCAGCCAGTGCCCCATGGGTCCCAGGGTGGCGTCCGGCCCGGCGCGGCGGCGCCCAGGCCCCCGCCGACACGCCGAAGGCCCCCCGCTTCCGCGAGGGGCCTTCGGATCAGGTGCGCCGCCAGGGACTCGAACCCCGGACCCGCTGATTAAGAGTCAGCTGCTCTAACCAACTGAGCTAGCGGCGCCTGCTGACGGGGTAGACAGTAGCACCAGGTCCGGGCGGGTGGAAAATCGGTCAGCGGGGGTC
>JAJSZB010000187.1:0-13177 GCA_050613715.1 Streptomyces sp. IBSBF 3018 | reverse complement strand
GGGGGGGGCCCCGGGGGCGGGCCGCCCGCCGGGGCGGGGGACGATCTCCAGGGCGACCTCGGCGACGTGCCGGCCGCGCGGGGACCGCACGTGCAGCTCGTCCTGCTCCGGCAGCATCTCCTCGAAGACGGTGCGCACCGGGCCGCCGGCGAGCAGCCCTTCGAGGGCGGTCAGCGAGAGCGGGCTGTCGAAGTCGACGTACTGGGGCTTGGCGCCGCCGCCGAAGGCCGCGGCGGGTCCCGTGCCGTCGTCGGCGGGCCGTACGGTGGCGAACACCCGTGCGGGCAGGCCGTGTTCGCGCCGCCAGCGCTGCCAGGCCAGGTACCAGGCGGCGTCGTCCGCGCCCGGTTCACGGACCGGCAGCGCGCCGGGGGCCGCGGTCCAGCGGCGCCGGTGCAGCACCAGGCTGCGGTAGCGCACCCGGGGCCGCGAGGTGACGCCGCCGCGCTCCGGGCCCTCGGGGACACCGCGCCACGCCTCCGGCCGGGAGCGCGAGGTCGGCGAGAACAACAGCAGGGTGCGCGGGACTTCGGGCAGCACCATCGGCACCAGGTAGCCGAGGTAGAGCGGCACGACCTCGCGCCCCAGCCGCCGCGACCGCAGCACCAGCCGGTCCTGCGCCTCGTCGTGCTCGGCGTACAGGTCGTCCAGGTCCAGCCGCGCGTCCGGCGGCGCGGTGCTGGTCTCCCCCGGGCAGACGATCTCGTAGTCGGTGAGCCGCCCGTGCAGGTTCAGATTCGTCGTCGCGGCCCCCGCGGTGACCTCCGCGAACACCGCACCCCCGGGCTGCACCTCCCGCAGCCCGTCCCTCAGCGCGGACGTCGTCGCGCCCGCCCCCGAGCCGTACCCGCCGAAGGCGGACCCCGCGCCCGGCTGAGCGGCAGCCTCTCCCGCTGCGGCACCGCCTGCCGAGGGTCGGGCGTCCGCGCCGGAAGCGGACGTCGCGTCGAAGCAGTGGGTGAAGCGGGTGAAGGGGAAGGCCAGGCCGCCGTAGGAGTTGTTCAGCACGACGAGGGGGTCGCCGGGGCGGTCGGCGAGCTGGACGAAGTGGCTGTGGGGGGCGAAGGCCGCCTGGACGGGGGCGAGTTCGGCGCGGACGGCGTCGATCGTGTCCTCGTCCAGCGCCAACTCGGCGCCGTCCGGCGCGTCCTCCGCGCGTTCGGCGTACGCGGACCACAGCGCGCGCATCCGCCGGGTGAACTCCGCGCGGGCCCGGTCCAGCGCCGCGACCTCCGGCATGCCGAGCCAGTTCTCCTCCGGCGCGTGCGAACCGTCCTCCGCCCAGGGCGACTTGAGCGCGGTGAACTGGAGGTACTGCGTGAACACGTCCTCGTGGAAGTCGTGCACCAGCCGCAGCAGGTCGTCGCAGCGCCCGCCGCGGCCGTAGCGGGCCAGGAAGAAGCCCTTGAGCACCAGCCGCTGCGGCAGCGCGACGTCGAAGGCGGGCAGGACGCCGGTGAGCGCCTGCAACGGCTCCGCGGCGAGCGCCTGCCAGCGCCCGGCGTCCGCGGCGACCGGCGGCTCGCTGACGTCCTCGTAGAGCAGGGTCTGCGGCAGCGAGGCATCGTCCGCGCCCAACGACCGCTGCACGTCCAGCAGTTCACGGCGCAGCGCGGCGAGCAGCGCGCGCCGTCCCGCCGCGTCGGCGGCGGCGTAGGCGTCGACGTGACCGGCCGCCGCCTCCAGCCGGTCCGCGGTGGCGTCGGCCCAGTCGCGGCCGAGGTCGCGCAGCGCTGCCTGGAAGTCCCGCAGCGGGTCGGCGGAGTGGACGTCGGTGTCGAGGCCCGCGGTCTGGAGCATGCCGAGGTCCAGCAGGGCCGCGGAGTAGCGGGCCGCCTCGTGCGGAGGCGCCCCGGTCTCGGCGGCCAGCCACGCCTCCAGGTCCGCGTGGCGCAGCGCGACGCCGTCCGCGAAGAGCGCGAGCAGGCGTTCCAGCATGCCGCGGCGGCGCAGGAAGAACAGCCGGTCGTGCGCGGCGTCGAAGCTCACCGCGGCGCTGTCGTCGCCCGCGGTCACCGAGCGCCGCACGAACCGCACCCGGTCCTCGTCCAGTTCCCAGCCGGTGGAGAGCGTGACCGGCAGGTCGGCCCGGCGCGCGGGGTCCGCGGCGATCAGCTCGGCGAGGCGGGCGAGCACCACGACGTTCAGCCGGGGGTGCCCGGTCCACTCGCCGCCGGTGCGCACCTCGTCCGCGCCGGCCAGGAACTCGCCCGGCGCCACCGCGGTGAACGTGCTGAAGGGGCTGGTCTTGCATGCCGTCCGGTACAGATACGCCAGCAGCGAGCGCTCCTTCTTCCGCGCGCGCTTGTCGGGGGTGTACGCGGGCGCCGGTGCGTCCTGCGTCCCGCCGCCCTGCGCCGCGGCGGTCGCGCCGAAGGTGCCGGTCCCGCCGGTCGTGCCAGGCGCGCCGACCTCGGGCGTCACGCCCGTCGCCGCCTCGAACTCGGCGATGAACGCGTCGAGTTGTGCGTCCAGCGTCGGCGAGGCCAGCACCAGGCCGCGGCGCAGCCGGTCCTCGCGGGCGAGCACGCGCAGCCGCGCGCGGGCCCGGGCGAGCCCCGCGTCGACCAGCGGCCCGCCCTCGGCCAGCAGCGCGGCCAGTTCCCCGCGCCGCGCCAGCCACGTGGTCAGCGCCACCGCGCCCTCGGCGTCCAGCCGGGCGGCGACCGCCCGTACCGCGTCGGCGTCCTTGGGCAGCCGCGCGTTGAAGACCTCGCGCCGCACGGCCAGCACCGCGCGCCGCTCGCGCGGGTCCTCGACGGCGCTGACCAGCCCGGTCAGCGGCGCGTCCAAGTCAGCCGCGAGCGCGGCCAGTTCGTCCTCGGCGGCCAGCACCCGCGACGCCCAGGCCGCCGCGTCGGCGTCCCGCAGCCCTTCCACCGCCTCGAACGGCAGCCCGGCCAGCCGCAGCACGAACCTCCGGTTCAGCTCCCAGTCCCGGCCGCTGCCGGCGGCGCTCGCCGCGTCAGCCGCGCCGGCCGTCGCCCGCGCCGACTCGTCCGCGTCCGCGGGAGCCGCCGGGGGCGCCGTCCCCGTCCCGTCCGCCGTCTCAGCCGCGGTCGCGCCCATCGCGTCCACTCCCCTCCGTCGTCGTTCCGCGCCGCACCGCGTGCCGTCCGTCGTGCCGTACCGCGTACCGCCCCGCGCGCTGTTCCGCGGGCATCGCACCCCTCGCCATGGCCGGGCCGTCAGGCGATCTCGTAGCGGAAGTCGGCCGGGCGGGGGCGCTCGTGGCCGATCATCATGAGCAGCAGGGGGAGTTCGCCGGTGGCTTCGAGGTCCAGGTCCTCGCGGTAGGACAGCGCGTCGAAGCCGAGCGCCACGCCGCAGGCCAGGCCGGCCGCGGAGGCCGCGGTGTAGACGGCCTGGGAGATGCCGCCGACGACCGCGTTCACCAGCCGGTAGCCGCGGTCGCCGACCGCGTCGAGCACCGCGTGGGTGCGGGCGGCGGGCACGATCACGGCGGCGGCCTGCTCCAGGTTGTAGTTCGCCAGGAAGTAGTTGCGCTGGAGGAAGTCCCCGGGCGGGCCGGGGCGGACCAGCCGCAGGGTGCGGTCGGCGCGGTCGTAGACGTAGCCGCCCTGCGGCACGCCCGCGACGTGGTTGACGAAGACGTACAGCCGGGTGAGCGGCGGCGCGCCGGGCGTCTCCGCGTCGCTGCCCAGCCGCCCGGCCGCGTCCGCGGCGGCCAGCACGGTCGACAGCGCGGCGGAGGCCAGCGGCGTGGTCGCCTGGAAGCGGCCGAAGCTGCTGCGCCGGGCCCGCAGCGCCTGGCGCACCCCTGCGTCCAGCGGCTCGGGCGCGGGCAGTGCGATGCGCTCGCCGCCCGCCGGGACGTGCGGCGGCAGCGCCGCGTCCAGCGCCCCGGGCGCGGGCCGAAGCGCCGCGTCCTCCAACGTGGCTGCGTGCACGGCGGTGTTGGTCTCGAAGACCGTGAGCCGGCGCGAGCGCTCCTGGTCGGTGTGCCGGACCCGCGGCCCGGGGGCGGTGCCGGGCTCCCCTGCGGCCGCCGTGTCCCCGGCCGGCCGTACGGAGCCGGCGCCCGCGCCGCGCCACCGCAGCGGGACGACCGCGAACACGCCCTCCTCCTCGGGCGTCACGCCCAGCAGCCGGCCGAGCACGGGCTCGTCGAACCAGAACGCCGGCCCGAGGTCGAGGCCGTGCGCGCGGGCCCAGATCCGCCAGGTCTGGAGCAGCGCGCCGGTGTCCATGCAGACGACGTGGTAGCAGAAGCTGTTGTACTTGAAGGCGTTCTGCCAGAACCGCACGCCCAGCACGAGGAACTGGTCGTGGCCCGCGGCGGGTTGGCCGACCGCGGCCCGCACCTGCGGGGTCACGTCGCCGGCCAGCAGCCGGCGCAGGGCGTGGTGCCGGGTGTCGTAGTAGTGGACGCCCGGGGTGAGCGGGCCGCCGGGGCCCGCGATCAGGTGCACGCCGACCGGGTAGAGCCCGCCGCCGGAGGCGGACCCGCGCGACCAGTTGGCCTGGGTGTACATCGGCAGCGTGCCGAGGTCGGAGTTCGCCTGCACGGCGAGCCTGCGGCCGACCAGCCCGTACGAGTCGCGGAGCATGCCGGCCAGCAGCGGCAGCGTGAACTCTCCCTCGCCGGACGGGCCGTGGAGTCCGCGCTCGACGGTGGATGCGGTGTCGTCGGCCGGTCCCTCGGGCAGCGGGAAGGACGGCGCGGCCGGGAAGTGCTTGCCCTTGCGCGGCCGGTCCTCCCAGTCGGGCACCCAGTCGACGGGCTCCATGGGATACCTGCCGCGCCGGACGATGGCGGTCGCGTATTCATGGGCGAATCCCACGGCTGCTCCTCTCCTCTCCATTTCGAGCCATTCCGAGCCAGGCGGTGCGTGATCGTGCGTCGTGCGTGAGCCTCGTGCCTGAAGTGCGGTGCGCGCGTGGTGCGTTGTGGCGCCGGGACGCCAGGTCGCGGTGTCCGGGTCAGGGGAACGGGTGCGGGGCCGGGTTGAGCTCCTCGGCGGTCAACTCCCGTGGCACGAGCCCGGCGTCGCGCAGCGCGGTGCGCGTCCTGCGCATGTGCCGGGCGCGCTGCCTGGCCCAGCCGAAGTCGATGGGCAGCAGCCCGGGCACGATCACCCCCGCGGTGTGGAAGCCGAGCCGGCGCTGCTCCGGCATGGTCTGGTCGACCGCGATCACGTCGAAGCCGGCCCGGGCCACCTCGGCGACCACATGCTCGACGTCGTCGCGCATGTCGTGGGCGGGCCGCACGGTGTCACGGGCCAGCGCGTGCAGGGGCGTGACCGGGGTGCGGTCGCGGCGCAGCAGGAAGTCGGCGTGGCGGGCCATCTCCGGCAGCCCGTAGAGCAGCGGGTGGTCGTGCAGCACCTGGACCTGGCCGAAGTCGGCTGCCATCGCGCGCAGTCGGCGCTCCTCGCGCAGCGTCCTGCGGCGCAGGTTGACCGCGTCGGTGGCGATCTCGCACAGCCCGGCGGCGAGCGCGGCCTCGGGGTCGAGCCCGGCGCCGGCGCCGAAGCAGAGCCGGCCCATGCCGCCGTCGACGCGTTCGGCGACCGCGGTCACCACCGGCACCGCGAAGGAGACGCGGGTGTCGAAGAAGCGGGCCCGGTAGCCGTACATCGCCAGCCGGTCGATCATCGCGCGGGTCTCGGGGCGGCGGCTGCCGGAGGGGTCGATCTCGGTGAGCGGCGCGCGGCCGTACCAGGCGAGCAGGAACGCGTCGCGCTCGATCACCTCCATCAGCCCGAAGTAGACCGCCTCGGCCGGACTGCCGCCGGACGCACAGCCGTTGCTGCTCTCCTGGACGAAGCGGTTGGTCAGGCCACCGGGCGCGTGGTAGTAGGCGAGGATCTCCGGTACGAGGACGGCCCTGCGGTCGCGCAGGCTCCAGCCGCGCACCCACGGGATGGGCCGGGCCGGGTCGAAGGGCCGTACGCCGGGCTCGGCGCGGTGGAACTCCTCGGAGTACAGGCCGCATCGGCTCGGGTCGAGCACCTGGTCGCCGTACTCGGCGGCCAACTCGTCGTAGGCGGCGGTGAGATCGGTGCGGCGGCCGCGCGGGCGCATCCCGGCGAAGCGCTCCAGGCCCTCCAGCAGGCCGACGCGGACGCTGGAGCGGTAGCGCGCGGTGTGGCCGCCCCAGAAGCACTCGCGCAGGTAGTCGCCGGAGCGCAGCAGGAACGAGCCGATCGCCGAGGAGGTGGACGCGGAGGCGAGGTCGGGCACGACGGACGGACCGAGCATCCCGGCGGCCGGGTTGACGAAGGGTTCGAGCGGCACGTCGTAGTCGTCGGCGGGCCGCACCCGGAACGCGTCGGGCGCGCTCTTGGGCGAACTCGGCACGTCCAGGCGGGCGTCGGCCTCGCTGTCGGCCGGCCGGTCGCCGCACACCGGGCACTCGGCGTCGGGCACGTAGCCGAACGGCGTGACGGCGAGCGTCTCCAGGTCCACGAGGTAGGCGTACGGGAAGCGTCCGCCGCCGGGCGGGGTGCGCCTGGCCGCGAGCACCGCGGCGAGCGCGTCCGCGACGAACGGCACGGCCCAGGGCGCGGTCCCGGCCGCCCGGGTCGCGCTCCCGGTCTCCAGCGCGTCGCGCAGCCCCCGCGTCCGCACGGCCTGCCACCGCCGCACCAGACACCGCCCGCACGCCGCGCCCCCGTCCGCCCCGCCGAACGGCCCGACCAGCGCGTGGTGCCCGTAGACGTGCACCTGGGCCCCGTCGCCGGGCCCGGCTCCGAACGCACCGTCGCCGGGTGCGCCCGCCTCCGCGGCGGGAGCCTCGACGGCGGCGGACCGCGGTCGCGCGGAGTCCGCGCCACCGACCGGCCCTGCGTGACCGGAGGTCGGCGCGCCCGCGCCCGAAGCGGTCGCCGGCCCGGCAAGCGTCCTGCCGGGTCCGCCGGTCTCCGCGGCGGGAGCGCCGCCGGGCCCGCCGGCCGGGGCGCCGGGGTCGGTCGTGGCGGTCCACGAGGACGCTGTGCGGGGCCGGCGCGGGGTTTCGCCGGTGGGTGGGACGTCCGCGTCGACGGTCAACTCGTCGCGCAGGCCCAGCGGGAGGGCCCGTACGGGGGCGGCGGCCGACGCGTCCGCGAGCGGGCTGCCGCGGTGGGCGGACAGGGCCGCGGTGATCGCCGCGGAGAGCGCCGCCAGGGGGGCGGGCGGCGCGGCGCGTCCGTCGTCGGCGGCCGCCGCGCCCGGCGGGGCAGGGGCGGCGCCGGGACGGGGTGCGAGGTCAGTGGTCATCGGCCGGTCCCGCGGTGCTGAGCAGGACGCGCGTGACGTGGAGCGCGCCCGCCGCCAGATCGGGGCTCGCGGCGGGCACGGCGAACAGGTCGTGTCCGGCCTCGCGCAGGGCGGCGGCGAGACCGGCCCAGTCGGAGCCCGCGTCCGGGTCGGGCGCGGCGGCGCCCTCGGCGGTGAGGGCCGCGGGGTCGAGGTCGGGCAGCAGCGGGTCACCGGTGTCGGGACCACCGTGCGCGCCCGCCGCGACCCGCCCGGGGTCCGTGCCCGCGCCGGCCCCGTGCGCGAGCGGCGCGACCTGCCCGGAGCGCGCCTCCACGCCGGCCTCGTGCGCAGCCGCCGCGACCCGTCCGGAGTCCGTGTCCACGCCGACCCCGTGCACGACCGCCGCAGGCGGGGCCGCGTCCGCGCCTGCCGTCGACCACCGCTCCTCGCGGGCGAGTTGGGCCGCGCCGAGGACGTCGCGGATCGCCTCAAGCAGCGCGTCGCGGCGGCGCAGTCCCGCGGCGACCGCCCAGCGGCCGTCCGCCTTGGCCAGCACCACCGGCGCCGGGTGCGCGGGCAGCGCGCCGAGGTCGAGGATCTCCAGCGGGGTGCGGAGGTTGGCCGCGGACCGTACGAGGAAGGTGAGTTCGGCGTCACCGGCCGCCTCCAGCGCCGCCGGGTCGACGGTGCGGACCGGGGTCCTGCCGTGCAGGGCGGCGCTCAGCGTGGCGTGGGCGAGCGCGCTGAGCACGCCGCGCGCGGTCGCCTCCGCGGGGGTGCGCCCGGCGCCGGTGCCCGCCGCCGTCGGCTCGGCGGCCCGGTCGGCGTTGTACGGGCCGAACGTCCGCAGCGCGGCGGCCGGTACGAGCACGGTCCGGCCGTCGAGCAGCGAGGTCGCGGCGTGCCAGGCGGCGAGGTCGCGCGGGCCGAGCCCGGAGGCGACGGCGAGCCGTTCGGGGTCGGCCGACGCCCACGCGGCGCGGGCGGACTCCAACGCGGGCCCGGTCAGCGGCTCGTGGAGCGGCACGACGTGCTCCGCGTAGACCTCGGCGGCCCGCAGCAGCGCGCGCAGCCGGGCGCCCGCCACATGGTGGACGTCGAACGCGGCGACGGTGCGGCGCCCGCCGTGCCCGGCGCCCAGTTCGACGGCGCTGACCTTCAACGGGGTCTGCGCCCACGTCTCGTCGTCGAACCGCCGGAAGACGCCGGCGGTCTCCTGCACCAGGACCGCCCGGTCGGTGATCTCCGCGAGCGCGGCCTGCGCGGCGTCCTCGCTCTGTGCGTCCTCGACGGCCGACACCGGCCGGGCCGCGGCCCCCGCGGGCGCGGCCCCCGCGGACGTCTCCCCGTCCTCCGAACCGGAACCCGAACCGGCACCGGCACCTGCCCCCTGGCCCAACTCCTCGTCCAGCGAGGCGAGTCGCGGCACCTCGTCGACCGGCGGGCGGCGCGTCGCACAGGACGGGCAGGCCGGGTGCGGCAGCAGCGGCTCGGCGACGGTGTCGAGCGAGTCGAGGTGCTGGACGACGAGTTGACCGCGGGTCTCGGCGGCCAGCGCCTGCGTGGTGAGGCGGAAGACCTCGTAGCCGAGCAGGTTGCCGATCATCGCGGCGACCGGGCCGCGCGCGGGCGCGGGTCCTGAGGCGCGGTGCGGGGCGGCGGGCGCGAGCCCGGCCCACAGGGCCGCGGCGTCCGCGGGGTCGCCGTTGGCTTCGAGCCGCAGCGCCGCGCAGGTCAGGCAGCCGGTGGAGGTGTCGGTCAGCAGCGGGCCGATCACGGTCGAACCGCCGTACGCCCAGGCGGGTACGAGCATCCGCCCGGCGGGCACGTCGGCGAGGGCCGCGGCCCGGCGGGCGGCGTGCTCGCCGGTGACGAGCACGATGTCGTAGCCGTCGAGGTCGGCCCAGGACCAGCTGAACTGCTCGTCCGCGCCCGCGCGTTCGAGGGTGCGCAGGTCCACGGGGCAGCCCTGGCCGGTCAGTTCGGCCGCCTCCGCGCGGACGTCGGCGAAGTCGTTGCCCACCGTGTCGATGCCGGCCGGCACGGCGACGGTCGCGCAGCCGTTGCGGATCAGCGACAGCGCGGCCCAGCGCGCGACCTGGTCCTCGCCGAGCACCGCGACGCGGGCGGTGCGGAAGCGCAGGAACCGCGCGGCGGCGTCGTCGGCGTAGTGGTCGACGTAGTCGATCTGCGGGGCGAAGCGCTCGGCGACGGCGGGTTCCGGCGCGGGCGCGTCGGCGGCCGGCGGCTCGGCGTCCCGGGCGAAGCCACGCGCGTAGAGCGTGCCGACGAGCTGCGTGATCATGTCGCGCTGCTTGTCGCCGAGGCCGGCGCAGAGCGCGGCGACGGTGTTGGCGCCCGTCAGGTGCGGCACGATGATCGAGGCGAAGCGGTACGCCGAGGGCATCACGACGCTGAAGCCGCCGCGGGCGTTGTGGAAGTGCACGCCGCCCGGGGTCTGGGTGTAGAGGACGTCCCGGCGGATGCGCGGGCGCGTCTCGGCGATCGCCTCGTACGCGGCGAGCGCGGCGTCGTGTGTGCCGCTCGTGCCGCCGGCTCCGGGCGCGGTGTTCGCGCCGCCGGGGCGGGGAGCGCCGTCCGTGCCGTGCGGGTGCTGCGTCGCGCGCGACTCGCGCGTCTGCTGCGGTGCCACCATGTCAGTCACGCCTCCGTGGGGTGCAGGTCTGCCGCGGCGCCGGGCCGGGGGGTGTGAGGGGGGTGCGCCGGGCCGACCGGGCGCGGGCGCCGACGCCGTCCTCGGCGGCCGCGCGGGTGAAGGTCCTGAGCAGTTCGTGCATCCGGTAGTGGCCGCGGGGCCCCTCCTGCAGCAGCCCGGCGCCGACCAGCCGGTCGAGCACGCGCTCCCCGGTCAGCACGCCCTCGCCTCCGGGCGCGCTCGACTCCCCGGCGGCGGCGTCGACGCCCTGCCCGTACGCGGGGGCGCCGGAGACCGCCTCGGCGCCGGTGCCCTGCCCGGCGGGGTGATGGCCGGGGGCCTCGGGGGCGGCGGCTCCGTACGCGGGGCCGGCAGAAGCGGCCTCGGCCGTGCCGCCCTGCCCGGCGGGGTGACCGCTCGCGGCCGCCGGGGGGCCGGCGGTGTCGCCGGCCGCGGGCTCGGGTGCGGAAACGGTTCCGGCGTCGGCCTGAGGCTCGGACTCCGCCACGGGCGCCGGGCCGTGGCCGGCTGCACGCGGCGGGACGGCGGCGCTGCCCACCCCGGAAGCGCTGCCCGCGCTCTCCGGCGGCCGGGCGCGGAACGCGGCGTCCGCGTCGGCCGGAGCGGTGCCGCTCGCCGCGGCCGTGTCCGTGTCCGTGTCCGTACGGTCATGGGCAAAGGGCGCGGCGGGCGCGGACGCCAGGCCGGTTGCGCCGCCGGGCGCGAGGTCCTCGCGAATGCCGTGGGCGTCGCGCGAGGCGTGGGCGTCGTCGGCGTTGCGCGCCGGACCAGCTACGGGAGCGTCCCCCGCGCCCGCCGCGGTCCCGCCGCCGTACGCCGCACCCGCCCTCGTACCGTCCCCGGACGCCGACACCGACGCGGACGTGGACGTGGACGCACCGGAGCCGTACGCCATCCCGCCCGCGCCCCCGGGCCCAGCCGGGATGTCCACCGACCCGACACCCGCCTCCGGCGCGCGGTACGCGTCACCGCGCTCACTGCCCGAACCCGGCGGCAGCGCCCCGAAAGCAGGCGGCTCGGAGGCCGCCGGGATCGCAGCGGGAGCGGACGGAGCTGCGGGGAGCGGGGGCGCCGGGGCGCCCCTGAGGATGTCCAGTTCGAGGCGCTGGAGTTGGGGGCCGGGGTCCACGCCGAGCTGCTCGGCGAGGCGGCGCTTGGTCCTGCGGTACTCCGCGAGCGCCTCCGCGCGGCGGCCGGTGCGGCGCAGCGCCTCCATGAGCTGCTCGGTGAAGCGTTCGTGCAGCGGGTACTGCCGCGCCGCCGCGCCGATCTCGGCGAGCGCCTCGCGGTGCCGGCCGCGCGCCAGCTCCAGCTCGAAGACGCGCTCGATGGCCCGCAGCCATTCCTCGCGCAACCGCGGCACCTCGTCGCGGTGCAGGAGTTCGGAGTGCACATTCGCCATCAGCGGCGGCTGCCACAGCGCGAGCGCCGCGCGCAGCAGCCCTAATTCGTTCTCCGGGTCCCGGCTGGAATACGCCCGTTCCAGCAGGCCGCGGAACTCGACCAGGTCGAGGGTCGCCGCGTCCGCGATCAGGCGGTAACCGCCGGGAACAGCCTGGATGGCATCGGGGGCGATGCCGTATTTTCCGAACAGCCGGCGCAGCCTGAGTACGCAACTGTGCAAAGCGGATTTCGCCTGGGCGGGCGGCCTCGCACCCCAGATGACGCGTTGCAGGAATTCCGCGGAGACCACCGAATTCGCGTGCAGCAGCAAAGCCGCGAGAAGTGCGGCGGGGCGGGAGGGTTGCAGCGCGACGGACTCCGTGCCGTCGCCGACGGTCAGCATGCCCAGCACGGTGAACCGTGCGGCCGAGCCCGTTCCTGAAGACCCCCGCTCGCTTCCCTCAGCACCATCACCCGAGGTCAGCGCGGTATTCAACGACATCTGCCACAAGTCGTCCGCGCCCGCGCGCGCGTCAGCCGTGCGTTCATGTTCCACCGTCCCCGTGAACCAGAGCGACAGGCGCAGCCAGGCATTGGTCAGCCGGGCGGTGCGAGTGGCCGGATCTGGCCACACCTATCGGCGAGTCGCGAACGACAGTACGACAGCAGCTTTACCTTGTCCAGAGGAAAGCGGAACAGGTTTCAGTCCCGCCGGGCGGGCCCGAAGGGTAGGCAAACGGACATTCTTCGCAGTATTACGCGAGCATGAATGCCGCTTTTCCGGAAGCGGATCACCCGGGGTCTTTTAAGTCAGTACGACCTGACGAAAAAACTCCGCGCCGGGTTTTCTTTCAGAGGTCTCTACCTTTCGACCACGCCTGGGCGCCCGCCACCCCTCCCCGGAGCGGCTCCGTACACACCCGCCCGACCACCCCGCCCAGGTGGGGGCCTTGACAGCACACCGAAGCCTGCTTGACTGTTCCGCACAACAGAAGTGAACTTCCGCGATACGGAAGGCAGGCATCCCCGTGAGTTTCGCCGCCGAGCGGTTCGACGTGAACCTCTCGATCCTGTTCACCGAACTCCCGTTGCTGGAGCGGCCCGCAGCCGCGGCCGCGGCCGGCTTCGACGCGGTCGAGCTGTGGTGGCCGTGGGTGGACGACCCCACTCCCCCGCGCTCGGCGCTCGACGATCTGCGCGCGGCGCTGGAGTCGGCCGGCACCCGGCTGGTCGGCCTCAACTTCTACGCCGGACAACTGCCCGGACCGGACCGCGGCGCGCTGTCGGTCCCCGGCCGCGAGTCCGACCGCTTCCGGGCCAACGTCGAGGTGGCCGCCGCCTTCGCCGCGTCCGTCGGCTGCACCGCGCTCAACGCGCTCTACGGCAACCGCGTGGACGGCGTCGACCCGGCCGAGCAGGACGCGCTGGCGCTGGAGAATCTGGTGCTGGCCGCGCGCGCCGCCGACGAGGCGGGCGCGGTGCTGCTGATCGAGGCGCTCAACGCCGAGGAGTCGCCGCGCTGCCCGCTGGTGAGCGCGGACGCCGCGGTGGAGCTGGTCCGGCGGGTGAACGACGCCTCGGGGCTCGACAACGCCCGCTTCCTATTGGACCTCTACCACCTGTCGAAGGGCGGCGAGGACCTGCCCGCGGTGATCGGGCGGTACGCGGAGCTGACCGCGCACGTGCAGATCGCCGACGATCCGGGCCGCGGCGCGCCCGGCACGGGGACGCTCCCGCTGGCCGACCTCCTCGGCCTGCTCCGCGCGCGCGGCTACCGCGGCTGGACCGGCCTGGAGTACAAGCCCTCCGCGCGGGGCTCGGCCGCCTCCTTCGACTGGCTGCGCCGGCCCGGACCCCACTGACCCGGGCCGCGCCGACCCAGCCCCCCACCGGCCCGGGTCAGTGGGGTCC
>JAJSZB010000186.1:0-13199 GCA_050613715.1 Streptomyces sp. IBSBF 3018 | reverse complement strand
GGGTCGGGGTCGGGGAAGACGATGCTGCGCAGGACGGCCGTCGTCATCTCGCTGAACTCGCCCCAGTAGTCGACGGCGGCGGTGTCCATGGTGAAGACGGCGGTGAAGGGACCGGTGGGGAAGGGCACGTAGACCTGCACCTGGCCCATGGTCAGCCCGGCCTCCTCGCCGGTCGAGGTCAGCTCCGCGCCGATGGTGAACCGGCGCAGCGTCACGCACGAGACGGCCGGGCCGCAGGGCAGGTCGAGCCAGCGCACGTCGTTGGTCTCGTCGCGGGCCAGGATCTCGCGGATGCCCAGCGCGGCGACCTCCGCCGAGGGGTGGTCGGAGGCCACCGCGGCGACGGTGAACGAGCAGTGGGCCACGCCCTCGTCGATGGCGAACAGGCCCAGCGCGGAGTAGGCCAGGCCCTGGTCGCCCATGGCCTCGCCGAGCGCGGCGTAGTAGGGCGCGGCGGGCGTCCACAGCGCGTCGTCCCCGTTCGGGTACAGCTCGCGGACGAACTCCCGGGCCAGCGCCGCGCGTTCCTCGTCGGTGGCGGCGATCGGCAGCGCGTGGAAGGAGTCGGGGACGACGAAGCTCAGCGGGGGTATGTCGGGCAGGTCGATCGCCTGCAGCGTCTCCTCCGCGCGGGCCGGGCCGGTCGCTGCGTCCGGTGAGGCGGTGTCGGTCGCGCCGGTGTCGATCGCGCCGGTGTCGGTCGCGGTGGGCGCGGCCTCGGGGTCCGTCGGGGGAGCGGTGTCGTGCGTGGTCGTCATGGTGGTTCGCTCACAGGTCGCCGGGCTGGGGGCGGGCCGGCTCGCCGGTCTCGCCCATCACGATGGTGTGGGTCTCGAACAGGCCCTTGCCGGCCTTCGCCGGGACCCTGGCCTCGACCAGGAACGCGCCGCTGGGCAACCGGAACACCTGCGGCGGCTCGGCGTTCGCGGGCAGTTCCGCGCCGAAGCGCTCCAGCCGCTCCCGCTGGCCGGGGGTCAGCTCGCCCTGCGGCACCGCGCGCCGGCGCTCGGCCAGGATGCCGACGAGCTTGACCGCGTCACCGGTCGCCAGCCGTACCCACGAGCCGTCGGCGAAGGTGAGCCGCAGGTCGTGGCCGCGCTCGCTGAACGGCAGCGACCGCGCCTCGGCGACGGCCTCGCGCGGGCACTCCCAGAGCACCTCGGCGGGCGCCGTCACGTCGGGCCCGGCGCCGAGCACCAGCAGCCGGCGCTCGGTGACGACGGCGTCGACGCGGTAGCGGTCGGGGCGGCGCGCGGGGTCCAGCTGCCAGGGCACCGTGCGGGCCAGCGTGCCGGGCGCGGCCCACATCACCGGGAAGTCCTCGGACTCGTTCGGCGGGTCGTCGGGCCTGGAACGCGGCGGGCCGTCGCCCGCGCCCGCGGAGTTGCCGCCGACCACCGCCTCGACCGCCAGCTGCACCGCGGTGACCACGCCGCTGAGGAAACCCCCGGCGACCTTGTCCACCTTCTGCTGCTTCTGCGAGTGCGGGGTGTACGTGGGCCCGGCGGGCCAGCCGGGCAGCTCGGCCTGGATGTCGCGGCGCTCGGTGTCGCGGAACCAGCGCGACCCGGCCACCGGGTGCGCGTACCCGGTGGCGAACCGGATCGGCGTGCGCGCAAGGACGGTCTCGTCCGGGTCCGGGTACCAGTCCATTCGTGTCGCCCTTCGCTGGGTCGTCGCTCGGTCGCGGGTCGGTGGGGTGGATCAGCCGGGTCGGTCGGGTCGACCACTTGCGTCGGTGAGCGGTTCAGTGGGAGGTCGCGGCCTGGTCGAAACGGTCGCCCAGGTGCACCGCGTCGCCGATGTGCTGGGGAATGGAGTAGAGCTTCGGCGCGAGTTTCAGACCCGCGTCGATCGCCCGTCCGGTAGTGCTCATCGCGTCGATCGCGACCCGGCCCTTGGTGAGGGCATTGATGCCCTTCGTGCCGAGGATCTGGCCGCCGTGGTAAAGCTGTTCCGACACCAGTTGGGCGCGGTTGATGAACTTTCCGTCGGATATGACCTTGCCCGCCGCCTTCAGGCCGCCGAATTCCAGCGTCACCTTGTTGAAGAGGTTGATCTGCTTGCCGCCGGCGACGAGATCGCCCGCCTTGCTCACGAAGTTGCGGCCGATGGTGGTGACCCCGCGGAATCCCTCCCCGAGTTCGGCGGCCCGGCCCGCGGCGACCGCGCCGTCGGCGACCTTCGCGCCCTTGGCGAACGCGCCGATGCCGGGGATCGCGCCCAGCGCGTCGAAGCCGATGCTCAGCCAGCTCACGTCGGCACCCGCCAGTTTGGCCACCAGATGGGTGACCAGCGCGGCGGCGCTGGTGATCACCGCGGCGGTGGCGAAGATCGCGCCCAGCGGCTCGAAGGGGGCGGTGATGATCGCGAGGACGCCGAGCAGGCCGCTGAGGTCGCTGAGCAGGTCGCCGATGAGTTTGATGAGGTCGGCGTGGTCCTTGACCCACTGGACGGTGTCGTTCCAGGCGTTCTCCACGCCGTGGACGATGCGGCTGAACAGGCCCGGCTTGTCGGGGGCGATGTCGCCGGCCTTGTCGAGGTCGTCGCTGACGGCCTTGGCGGCGTCGGTGAAGCGGGTGTGCAGTTCGTCGGCGCGGCGGTGGACGCCGTCCAGGGCGGAGGAGGCGTCGGTGACCGCCTGCTGCTTCTTCTTCGCGTCCGCGGCGGCCTGCGGGTCGGGGTCGGGCGAGGCCTCGGGCTGCGGGTGCGGGGTGGTGTGGTCGGTGGTGACGCCGGCGGCGGTCTTCGCGTGGTCGAGCGCGGTCTGCTTGGCGGCGGCCTCGCGTTCGAGGGCGTCGGCCTCGTCCTGGAAGCCGTGGAGCTGCTCGGCCCAGCGGGCGAGGGCGCCGGAGGCCCGGCCGAAGGAGTCGTGGGCCTTCCTGATCAGCGGGGTGACGTCGTCGTCGATGTGGGCGACGAACGCCTTGGCGGCCTCGCCCTTCCAGGCGCCGCAGTCGATCCGGTCGAGTTCGTTGACCGTGGTGGTGAGGTCGCCGTGCAGGTCGCCGAGTTGGCGGGCCAGGGCACGGGTGCGCTCGACGTCACCGGGTGTGGGGTCGAAACCCAGGTGCGGGAAGCTGCGCGTCATCGGCGTCACTTCTTCCCGGTCTTGAGCGAGTTCGCGAGTTGCAGGTCCGCGTCGTCGAAGGTCTTGCCTATCTGGTCGATCATGTGGACCGCGTCGTCGGCGTGCTTGCCTATCTGACCGATTCCGTAATGCCAGTCGTCGGCGAAGTCGTGGACGTCGTCGATGAGTTTCGGCGCGCCCACCGATTCGCCGTTGGCATTGCCCATCGCCCGGCTGACCGTGTCCATCCGGTCGGCGATCGTCGAGAACGTCCGGCGCAGGTCGCCCAGCACCGTTCCGTTGATCTGCAGGTCCCCCATGAAAAATCTACCCTTTCCCGGCATCTCCCGAATGTCCGCCTGCCGTCGGCGGAGCCGTGCGTTCCCCACTCTATTGGCCGGTTCGGACCTGTTCACCGGCCCGTGCGTCACGGTCCTGCGACGCTTGCGTTCCACCCCCATTCATCCGGCGCGCCCCGCGCGACCTGCTGGTAGCTTGCGGACCGCTGAATCCTTGTCGCCACATGGGGGAGTACAGATGCGCAGTCGACGTCGTACGCGTACGGGTTCGGACACGGCTTTCCGGACCGTTCGGCGCACCCGCCCGCCCGTACCGGGCACGGGCGTCGCCGCACTGGCGGTGGCCGCGGGGCTGGCGCTGAGCGGGTGCGGCAGCGGCGGCGGGCACGGCGACGCCGACAGGACGCCGACCGCGAGCGTCACCGGCAGCGGACCCGCGACCACCCCGCCCACCCCGTCCGGTCCGGCCACCACCACGGACAGCCCGACCGGCACGCCCACCGACAGCCCCTCCGACGGCTCCGCCGCCGGCGACCACGGCGTCGAGGGCGTCTGGCTGGCCACCGCGGGCGGCACCAAGGTCCAACTCGTCCTCGGCAAGGGCAAGGCGGGTCTGACCAGCACCAGCCTGTGCGGCGGCACCTACACCGAGCACGGCGGCCTCGGCCTCAACCTCACCTGCATGGACGGCAGCAAGGAGCGCACCACCGGACACGGGACGCTCGCCGCCGACGGCAAAACGCTGACGGTGCAGTGGGCCGACGGCCCGACCGACACCTTCTCCCGCACCGGCCTGCCCAGCAACTGACCGCGCGGCGACCGACCGCCCGGCAACGGACCGCCCGGCGACCGACCGCGCGGCAGCGGACCGCCCGGCAACGGACTGCCCGGCGACCGACCGCGCGGCAGCGGACCGCCCGGCGGTCTCAGACCGTCAGCGGCACGGTCACCGTCTTGGGCTCGCCGTCGCCGAGGTGCAGCAGCGCGCGGCCGGGCGTGACCTGCCCGCCGACGCTGCTGCGCGACAGCCGGGTGCCTATCAGCTCGCCGCTCATCGTCTGCTGCGGCGAGAGCAGCACCCCGCGGCGGGCCTTCTTCGCGTCGACCTGCCAGCCGGAGAACCCGGTGCAGATGTCCTCCTCGCCGCCGGCGATCACCACGGCCCTGCCCTGGTCGGAGCCGCGCGCGATGATCTCCCGCAGCACGTCCCGCGCCTCGCAGTCCTTCAGCAGCTCCGCGTCGTCGACCAGCACCACCACCGGGCCGCCCGCGGCCTCCTCCAGCGCCTTGGTGAGGTCCTCCGCGGGGATGTCGCTGTCGGTGAACAGCCGCAGCACCCCTTCGCCGCCGCCCAGTTCGCGCAGCGGCGACGGGCGCGGCGCGGCGATCACCAGCTTGACGCCCTGCCGCTGGTAGCTGCGCGCCAGCGTCAGCATCAGCGTCGAGCGGCCGGACTTGCCGGGGCCGCCGATGACGAACGCCGGCAGCCCGTCGGACAGGTCGGGCCCGTAGCCGGTCAGCTCGTCGCCGCCGACGCCGACCAGCGCCCACAGGGGGCTGCGCGCCGCGTCGGTGTCGCGCATCTCCCAGGCGTCGGCGAACGCCAGCCGCGAGGGCAGCACGTCCACCCGGAACGGCCGCCGGGCGCGCGGCAGGCCCGCGTCCCGCTCGGTGGCCGCGGCGCCGATCGCGCTCAGCGCGGCGGCCTGGCCCTGGCCGGTGGTCTCGCCCTCCAGCAGCGCGACCTGCGTCTCGATCCCGGACTCCGCGCGGTAGGCGCGGCCGGGCTGGATCTCCTCGGGCACCTTGCGCGGGTTGATCGCGATCAGCGAGAAGTCCGAGCGGTCGGCCAGCCGGAAGGCGATCTTGTCCTCGGTCAGCGTGGCGATGCGGCCGGCCATCAGCGTCCGGTCGCCGGTGATGATCAGATGGATGCCGACGGACGCGCCCTCGCGCAGGAACGTGAACAGCTCGTCGGTCAGCGCGCCGTGGTCCAGCTCGCCCAGCGACGGCGTCCAGCCCTCCCAGCGGTCCAGCAGGACCACGATGTGCGGCAGCCGCTCCTCCTCGGTGGCCGCCGCCGCGCGCTGCTCGCCGATGTCCGCGAAGCCGTCGGCCGCCAGCAGCTCCTGGCGGCGCGTCATCTCCGCCTTGAGCCGGCCGATCAGCCGGATCGCCCGCTCGGTCTGGGAGCGGCCCACCACCGCGCCGCAGTGCGGCAGCTTCGTCAGGGCGTTCAGCGCGCCGTTGCCGCAGTCGATGCCGTACAGGTGCAGGTCGGCGGTGGACAGGGTGCGGGCCAGCGAGCCGGCGATCGTCCGCAGCAGTTGCGAGCGGCCCGAGCGCGGCGCGCCCGCGGCCAACAGGTGCCCGAAGGTGTGGAAGTCGATCGCGACCGGCCGCCGCGCCTGGAGCGCCGGCAGGTCCTCCACGCCGTAGGGAGCGGGCGGCAGCGCGCCCGCCGCGGCCGGCACCGGCACCTCGTCCAGCCGCAGCGAGTCCGGCAGCGCCGGCAGCCACGGGCTGTGCTGGGCCGGGATGCCGAGCCGTTCGTTGGCCGCGCGGATCGCCTCGACCAGCACCTTCAGGTCGGTGATCTCGTCCTCTTCGGTCTTCGCGCCGGCCGGCCGGCGCGGCGCGCTGCGGCCCAGCTGGGCCCACTCCACCACGCCCACCCACGGCGCCACCGTGACGTTCTGCACCGCGCCGGGGCGCCGGCCGCCGACCCGGCCGGACTGGAAGGGCACCAGCGAGGTCGCGCCGAGCCGCACATAGGCGCGGCCGGGCGTGGACTTGGAGATGTTGCCCGCGTCGGGCGCGTCGATGACGTCGGAGGACTCGCTGCCGTCGGTGACGCGCAGCGCGATGCGCAGGTTGGTGTTGGCCCGGATCTCCGGCGAGACCACGCCGCTGGGGCGCTGGGTGGCCAGGATCAGGTGGATGCCCAGCGAACGGCCGCGCTGGGCGATGTTCACCAGGCCGGTGACGAAGTCCGGCAGTTCGCGGACCATCGAGGCGAACTCGTCGATCACGATCAGCAGCCGCGGCATCGGCGTCAGGCCGCCCTGGCGCCGCATCAGGTCGGTGTAGTCCTCGATGTCCTTGGCGCCGGCCTCGGCCAGGATGTGCTCGCGCCGCTTCAGCTCCGCGCCGAGCGACTCCAGCGCGCGCTCCACCAGGTGGGCGTCGAGGTCGGTCACCATGCCGACGGTGTGCGGCAGCTGGACGCAGTCCTTGAACGCCGAGCCGCCCTTGTAGTCGACCAGGACGAAGGTCATCGCCTCGGGGGTGTTGGCCACCGCGAGCGAGGCGACGATGGTCTGCAGCAGCTCCGACTTGCCGGAACCGGTGGTGCCGGCGATCAGGCCGTGCGGGCCGTCCTTGCGGATGTCGATGGCGAACGGGCCGTCGTAGGACTCGCCGACCACCGCCTGGGTGGAGATCGGGCTCAGCCGCCAGCGCGCGGTGATCGCGTCGGCCGTCGGCGGCTCCAGCTCCAGCACGTCGAGCAGCCGGCTGGAGCCGGGGATCGCCGAGTCCTCCGCGTCGCCGCTGATGTCGCGGATCGGGGACAGGCAGCGGGCCAGCCGGGCGCACCAGGCGGCCGACACCAGGTCCGGGCGGACCTTGCGGACGCGGGCCGCGCCCGCCTGCTCCACCCGCAGCCGGAACGCGCCGGGCGCGGGCTCGGCGGCCACCGCCTGGGTCTGCGGGGTGCCGGCGTACCAGGCGTTGAGGGAGGGGAAGCCGCCCTGGGGGGCCGCGCCGCCGCGCGGGTCGGGCACCGAGGCGACCTGCGCGGGCTCGGCCGCGGCCTCGAACTCCGCGGTCGCCACGGCCTGGCACTCGCCGGGCAGGAAGCGCTCCTCGGAGTCCAGGCAGATCGAGAAGATCCCGACGCCGGGCCCCTCGCGCAGCAGTTGCACCACGCCGGGCATCGCGCGCAGCCGCCGCGAGCCGTCCAGGACCACCACGATGTCCGGGTCCTTGAAGAACGCCGCGTGGTTGGCCGCGCTGCCCGCCTTCTGCTTGGCCTTCTGCCGTCCGTCGAGGATCGAGCCCAGCTCGGCGATGCGCGCGGCGACCGTCTCCGCGTCGGTGCCCATCAGGGCGACGGCGTCCTGGCCGTCGGTCGGCCGGGAGTGCGGCAGCCACCGCACCCAGTCCCAACTGGCCTGGCCCGACTGCTCGGTGAGCACGTAGAACTGGACGTCCATCGGGCTGCTGAGCGCGGCCATCTGGGCGACCGCCCAGCGGCCCATCGCGCGCGCGTCCTCGCCCGGGGCGGCGAAGCCGATCACCCCGAGGCGGCGCAGCTCCACCGCCACCGGCGCGTCGTCGATCTCCCAGGTGACCTTGCGGCGGTGCTCCTCCTGCTCCGGGTCGTCCAGGACGACCTCGGACGGCAGCTTGGCGGTGCCCACCCGCAGCAGCAGGTGGTCGGCGTCGCCACGGCGGCGCTCCCACAGCCGGGTGCGCGGACCGGTCGCGGTGTTGAGCACGGTGGCGGGGTCGGGCGAGGCGGCCGCGCGGTCCTTGCGCTCCAGGTCCAGCGCGGTCCGTGCGTCGCGCTCGATGGCCTCCTTGCGCTCGCGGTACTCCGAGACCGTCTTGGCGAAGGACTTGCGGCCGTTCTTGCGGTCCATGAAGTAGTTGCCGACCATGACCACCGGGCTGACCACCGCCATGACCAGATACATCATCCGGTGCATCATGAACGCCATGGTCACCGCCATGACCAGCGGCATGAGCGCCATCAGCCAGGGCAGCGGGCGGGCGTTGGGCTCGCGCGGCGGGCTGGGCAGCCGGAAGTGCGTGGTGCGCTCGGGCGGCGACAGCCTCGGCGGCCGGTTGTAGTCGTACGTGGCGCCGTCCTCGCCCGGGTGCAGCGCGGCGTTCGGCGGGATGTACGGGCCGAGCTCCAGCAGGCTGTTGCCCAGGGCGAGCTGGTCGCCCAGCGGCCACTCCTTCGTCTCGCCGCCGATCGTCACCTGGCAGGTGCCGCCCATGCCGACCGTCAGCACCGCGGCCCGGTCGGCCAGTTCGGAGTCGTCGATGCGGATGCGGGCGGCCGGCCCCCGGCCGATCTCCACCCGGCCGATGCCGAGCCGGTGCACCGCGCCCGCGTCGGGGCCGCCGGCCACCCGGACCTCGACCACGCCGGCCGGCTCGCCGGGCAGGCAGCCCGCCGGGTCGTAGAGGCTGACCACCGCGCCCTCGCGCAGCGGCGACTGGGCCACCGACCAGCCGGGGTCGACGGCGTACCCGTCCACGTAGACCGCGGGCGCGCCCGGGGAGCGCGCGGCGCCGCCGGCGATCGAGATGATCTCCGCGCCGCCGCCGCCGACCGTGCGGCCCAACTCGCGTGCGACGTCGGCCACGGTCGAGGCGGGCTCGGTGTCCACCACCACATCGGCGCGGTCCCCGCCGAGCGGGTCGACCACGGTCAACGACAAGCGCACGGCGTCCTCGTTCCCCCGGTACCTGCTGTGTTCCGTCCACGTTCTTCCACGTTCTGTCCAAGGACGATAACCGCTCCGGGCGGCCCGCGGGACGGCAGGTGCGATGCCTGTGGACAACCTGCACATGTTTGTCCACAGGCCGGAAACGGGGCTGGACACGGGCCCGGTGAACGGTGGGAAAGTGGTGGGGAGCCGGACCGCACAAAAGGGGTGGGGGCGGGCGCCCGGACCGGGCAGCCCCGAAGTGGGCATGTCAGGGAAAGGCCGTTCCGTTCTGTTGCAGGGCTGTGAGTCGGTTGTCACGCAATGCGCCTTGAGGGTGTTTGTAAGGCGCTGATAGCGTGCGGTGACTTGACACCGGCCTGCGGGGCCGTCGCCGGACCGGAGTGCGGCGGACCTTCCCACGCGGCCGATCCACAGGCGCCATATCGCACACACGCCGGCTCGACGGGGGCAGTGACGTGAAGACCAGGGAACGATCCGCTGCGGGCGGCGGCCGGAGCCGCCAGTCCGTTCCTGCACCGGTGCACGGCGCGCCGGTAGGCGGAGACCGACTGCCCTCCGCGCCGCGCGAGCGCAAGCCCGCGCTCGCCGCGCTGGCCGTCCTGCTCATCCTGGTCGGCGCGCTCGGCGCCACCGTCGTCGTGATGCGCGCGGGCAACAAGGTGTCCGTGGTGGAGATCGCCGAGCCGGTGCCGGCCGGCGCGCCCATCCCGTCCTCCGCGCTGCGCGAGGTCGAGGTCTCCGAGAACACCGGCGTGGACTTCATCACCTGGGCCCAGCGCGGCGACCTGACCGCCCACTACCGGGCCGCCACCGACCTCACCCGCGGCTCGGTCCTGGTCACCTCCATGATCACCAAGAACCAGGTCGGCCTGCCCGCGGGCAAGTCGCTGGTCGGACTGTCCCTGAAGGAGGGGCAGTACCCCACCGACCTCAAGGTCGGCGACACCGTCGCCGCCTTCGCCGTCGGCAGTGACACCGGCAAGTCGAGCGCCGACAGCGCCGCCACCGGCACGCCGATCAGCAGCAGCCTCGTCGTCAAGACACTGGCCGGCGGCTCCGACAACCAGGGCGCGAGCGGTGACACCACCGTCTCCGTCGTCGCCGACTCCACCGTCGCCGGCGCCCTGGCCTACGCCGCGTCCAACGGCGGCGTCGCGCTCGTCGTCGTCCCTTCCGGCAAGAACTGAGCGAGCGGCGACACGACATGGCACTGATCGCTATCGCCGCCGACAAGGGGTCGCCCGGCGTCAGCACCACCGCGGTCGCGCTGGCCGCGGTGTGGCCCCGGCGGGTGCTGCTCGCCGAGGCCGACCCGTCCGGCGGCGACCTCGTCTACCGCGCGGTCGGCGCGCACGGCGGCGTGCTCAACCCCAACTCCGGCATGCTCTCGCTCGCCGCGACCGCCCGGCACGGCCTGGCCGCCGAGCAGTTGTGGGACCACGCCCAGCCGCTGGCCGGCGGTCTCGACGTCCTGGTCGGCCTCGGCAGCGCCGAGCAGGCGGCCGGCATCTCCGGGCTGTGGAACATCCTGGGCAGCGCCTTCGCCACCCTCGGCGAGTCGCCCAACGGCGCCGCCGACGTCATCGCCGACTGCGGCCGCATCGGCCCCGACTCGGCCATACTCGACCTCTTCCCGCACGCCGCCCTGGTGCTGCTGGTCTCCCGCACCGAGCCCGAGCACCTGGCCAGGGTCCGCGACCGGGCCGGCGCGCTCTCCGCCAAGCTGCACGGCTCGCAGCGCGGCGCGGCCACCCTCGGCTTCCCGCCGATCGGCGTGCTGCTGATCGCCGACGCCGGTTCCAGCGCCCGTGTCGCCGCGCAGGTCAACGAGATGCTGGTGGCCTCGCAGATCTCCGCCCGCGTGGTCGGCACCCTGGCCATGGACACCGCGGGCGCCGAGACCCTCAACGGCCGCCGCCGCGGCCGCCTCGACAAGTCCCTGCTGATCCGCTCCGCCCGCCAGGTCGCCGCCGACGTGCCGCAGCGCTACGGGGTCTTCCGATGAGCCGTCAGCCGCGGCGGGGGGCCGCACGCCCGAGCGGCGGCGATCGGCGATGAGCGAGGTCGACCACCAGCTCGTCAAGCGCTTCCGGCAGGAGGCCGGCGACCGCATCGCCGACCAGCGCCGCACCGACCAGGTCGAGGGCCGCCTGGCCATGACGGCCGAGGACGAACGGCACTTCGCGCGCGCGATCATCGCCCAGATCCTGGAGGAGTACGCCCGCTCCGAGATCTCCATCGGGCGCACCCCGCCGGACGCGCAGGCCGAGGAGGCGTACGCCGCCGCGGTGCACGCCGCGCTCTTCGGCGTCGGCCGGCTGCAGCCGCTGCTGGACGACCCCGAGGTCGAGAACATCGACATCAACGGCTGCGACCAGGTCTTCATCGGTTACGCCGACGGCCGCGAGGTGCAGGGCGAGGCGGTCGCGGAGTCCGACGAGGAACTCGTCGAGCTGATCCAGGTGCTCGGCGCATACTCCGGCCTGTCCTCGCGCCCCTTCGACACCGCCAACCCGCAGCTCGACCTGCGGCTGCCCGACGGCTCCCGGCTCTCCGCGGTCATGGACGTCACCCGCAGGCCCGCGCTGTCCATCCGCCGCGCCCGCCTCGGCAAGGTGTTCCTCGCCGACCTCGTCGGCAACTACACGCTGACCCCCGAGATCGGCTCCTTCCTGTCCGCCGCCGTGCTGGCCAGGAAGAACATCATGATCGCGGGCGCCACCAACGCAGGCAAGACCACGCTGCTGCGCGCCCTGGCCAACGTCATCCCGCCCCACGAGCGCCTCATCACCGTCGAGCGCGCCCTGGAGCTGGGCCTCGACCAGTTCCCCGAACTCCACCCGAACGTGGTGGCGTTCGAGGAGCGGCTGCCCAACTCCGAGGGTCTGGGCGCCATCTCCATGGCCGAACTCGTCCGCCGCTCGCTGCGTATGAACCCCTCCCGGGTCATCGTCGGCGAGGTGCTCGGCGACGAGATCGTCACCATGCTCAACGCGATGTCCCAGGGCAACGACGGCTCGCTGTCCACGATCCACGCCAACAGCTCGTCCGAGGTGTTCAACCGCATCTCCACCTACGCCCTCCAGGCGCAGGAGCGGCTGCCCGTCGAGGCGTCCCAGATGCTGGTGGCCGGCGCCATCGACTTCGTCGTCTTCGTCCAGCGGCGCAACGACTTCCAGCGCGGCGGCACCCTGCGCCGCGTCGTCACCTCCATCCGCGAGGTCAACGGCGTGGACGGCCGGGTCCTTTCCAGCGAGGTCTTCGCCGAGGGCAGGGAGGGCGTCGCCATGCCGCACGCCCCCATCGCCTGCCTCGACGAACTGCTCGCCAACGGCTACCAGCCCACGGGGGTGTGGCGGTGATGACCGGAGTCTTCTCCCTGTCGGTGCTCTACGGACTGCTGGCCGGCGCCGCGGCGGGCGGCGGCGTCGCGCTGTTCGTCGTCGCCATGCGCGGCTGGGCGCCCAAACCGCCGCAGGCCGGCGAGACCGCCGCGGAACGCGCCTCGGACCTCATCCGCTTCCTGTCCCAGCGCGGCTCGATCGCCGTCATCGTGGGCCTGGCGGTGCTCGGCCTGACCCGCTGGGCGGTGCTGGGCGTCGCCACCGCGATCCTGGTCTTCGTCTGGGACCGGCTGTTCGGCGGCGCCTCCGAGGAGCGCGCCGCGATGAAGCGCGTCGAGGCCCTGGCCGGCTGGACGGAGTCGCTGCGCGACACCATCGCCGGCGCCGTCGGCCTGGAACAGGCCATACCCGCCTCGGCCCGCGCAGCGGCCCCCGCACTCCGCGGCCATCTGGACTCCCTGGTGGACCGGCTGCGCGCCCGCACCCCGCTGCCCGAGGCGCTCCAGCACCTGGCGGACGAGATCGACGACGCGTCGGCCGACATCATCATCGCCGCGCTCATCCTCAACGCCCGGCTGCGCGGCCCCGGTCTGCGCGAGGTGCTCGGCGCGCTCGCCAAGTCCGCCCGCGAGGAGGTCGACATGCGCCAGCGCGTGATGGCCGAACGCGCCAGCACCCGGCGCAGCGTGCAGATCGTCGTCATCGTCTCGGTCGTGGTGATCCTCGCGCTGGCCATCTTCAACCGCAGCTTCGTCGAGCCCTACGGCACGCTGCTCGGCCAGTTGGTGCTGGCCGTGGTGTGCGCGCTGTTCGGCGCAGGGTTCTGGTGGCTGCGCAGCCTGTCCAAGGTGGAGACCCCGGACCGGTTCCTGGTGCACGCCCCGGACCGGGCCGGCGACCAGCACGGCGTGCCCGGCCGGTTCGTACCGCCGGGCGCGGCCGCCGGCGCCCAGGCAGGCGTCTACGGAACGCAGCCCGGCCCGCAGACCGCGCCCGGCCACGCGGCCGCGCCCGGCCC
>JAJSZB010000185.1:0-19552 GCA_050613715.1 Streptomyces sp. IBSBF 3018 | reverse complement strand
CCCCCCCCCCCCCCCCCCCCCCCCCCCCCCCCCCCCCCCCCCCCCCCCCCCCCCCCCCCC
Organism: Streptomyces sp. IBSBF 3018; assembly: GCA_050613715.1. Taxonomy (GTDB): domain Bacteria; phylum Actinomycetota; class Actinomycetes; order Streptomycetales; family Streptomycetaceae; genus Actinacidiphila. Next base: position 19,492 of record JAJSZB010000185.1, on the reverse strand, counting down.
CCCCCCCCCCCCCGTCCGTCGTCGGCGACCCGTCCGTCGTCCGCGACCTGGCCGTGGCCCGCCCGGCCGCCCTCTGCCGTCCCGGCGTCCGACCGGCGTCCGACCGGCGTCCGACCGGCGTCCGCCCGGGAAACGGGCGGCGAACGGGCAGTGGTCGGGTGGAACCGGATCGCGGCCGGGCCCGGTGGAATCCGGCGGTCGTAGCCGGTGCGTAGACGCATGCTCGTCCGTCCGGCGTAGGGCCTTCGTATCCGGCGAGCGCCCCGGGGGCCGGGTGCGCGGGCCCGCGAAGCCCTGTACGGGAGCCAGGGGCCGGATCTGGCCTGAGGGACGCGCGTAGCCCTCGTGGCGCGGGCGACGGGCGACGCGTCCACCGCCGGGAGGGGCGCGTGCTGCGGCCGCGGCGGCGCTCCCCCGGCGGCGGATCGTTCTTGCGGGCACCGCCACCGGCCGCTACGGTCCCCCGGTGCCTGCCAATCCCGCCCCGCTGACGGTGCCCACCGCCGACGACCTCCGCGCCTGGCACCGCGTGCAGTCCGCCGCGCTCGCCCACGACCGGCCCGGCGAGCCGGTGCCCGACCAGGAGGCCGTGACGGCCCGGCTGACCGTCCCCGGCGTGGACAGCCGGCGGGTGCTGTGGCTGGTGCGCGGGCGGAACGGGGACGCGGTCGCCACGGCGTCCTTACGGTTGTTCTCCGACCCGGACCGCGCCCGCACCGCGGACGTCGGGCTGACCGTCCACCCGGCGCACCGGCGGATGGGCGCGGGCTCCCGGCTGCTGGCCACCGTGGTCGAGGCGGCGGCCCGGGCGGGCTGCCGCACCCTGGTCGCGCACGCGGCGGCTGGCACGACCGTCGAGGCGTTCCTCGGCGCGCGCGGCTTCTCGCCGGCGCTGCGGCTGACCCACCAGCGGCTGCTGCTCGACGAGGTGCCCGAGCACGTCCGCGACCGCCCGGACGCGCCGCACGGCGGTTACCACCTGGTGTTCTGGCCCGGCGCGGCCCCCGAGGACCTGATCGCCGGCTTCGCCCGGGCCCGCGGCGAACTGGCCGCGACGGCGACCGGCGGCCTGGACCTGGGCCTGCGCTGCTGGGACGCGGCGCGGGTGCGGGAGGCGGCGCAGGTGGTGGCGCGCCGCGGCGAGCAGCTGCTGACGGTGGCGGCGCTGAGCGGGCCGCCGGGCGGCGGAGCCGGGGAGATCGCGGGGTTCACCGAACTCGTCGTGCCCGCGCCGGGCGCGGGGCGCACCGCGCGGCAATACGCCACGGCGGTGCTGCCCGCACACCGCGGCAACGGCCTCGGGCTGCGGCTGAAGGCCGAGATGCTGCGCCGGCTGGCCGCGGACCACCCGGGGATCACCGAGGTGCGCACCGAGACCGCCGACGACAACCGGCACATGCTCGCGGTCAACGCGGCGCTGGGCTTCCGCACGCAGCGCCGCACGGTCGTCTACCGGATGCGGCTGCCGGCGCGTTGAGCGCCTCCCCGGGGCTTCGGTAACGACACGGGTGCCATCCGGCGCGCTGGGCGTGCGTGGAACTGCCGCAACCGGGAAGCTTGACGCGTGATGGACGAGACGGAGTTCTGGGAGATCGTCGACGGCACGCGGGAGGCGGCCGAGGGCGATCCGGAGGAACACGCGGACCTGCTGGTCGAGCGGCTCACGCAGCTCGATCCGGAGGCCGTGCTGGACTTCGCCCGGCACTTCGAGACGCGCTTCATGCGGGCGTACACCTGGGAGCTGTGGGGCGCGGCGGACATCATGCTCAGCGGGGCGGACGAGGAGTCGTTCGACTACTTCCGCTGCTGGCTGATCGGGCAGGGGCGGCACGTCTTCGAGGGCGCGCTGCACGCGCCGGACGACCTGGCGGAGCTGGTCCCCGAGTTCGATCCGGAGACGGACGGCGACGCGGAGGACCTCGGCTACGCCGCGGACGAGGCGTACGAGCAGCTGACCGGGGTGCGCCTGCCCGAGCTGGGCCTGCCCGCCCCGGCCGACGACGCGCCCGAGGGCACGCCCCTCGACTTCGAGGACGAGGCCGCGATGTCCGCGCGCTACCCCCGCCTCTGGCTCCGCTTCAACTGAGCGCCCGCCGGCCGGCAGTCGCCTCGGCGCCGGGCCTCAGCCCACCAGGGGCGCGGGGAACGGCGCGACGAGCCCGCCACCGGCCGCCGGCCCGGACACGACGGCAACAACCCCCTCGTGTCGGTGACCACCCTCCGCGCCGCGAGGGCCGAGCGCGGCGTTTTGCGCAGGGGTCCGGGAGGATGGGGGGATGCGGATCGTGATGAGTGGAGCCTCGGGGCTCATCGGAGGCGCGCTGACGCGCGCACTGCGCGCGGACGGGCACGACGTCGTCAAACTGGTGCGGCGCCGCCCGAAAGCCCCGGACGAGGCCGGCTGGGACCCGGCCGCCGGCACCGTGGACAGCGCGAAGCTGGAGCGCGCCGACGCGATCGTCCACCTCGCCGGCGCCCCCGTGGGCACCCGCCGGTGGACCCCCGCCCGCAAACGCGAGCTGCGCGACAGCCGTGTCGCGGGCACCCGCACGATCGCCCGCGCGGCGGCCGCGCTCACGTCGCCGCCCCGCACCCTGCTGTGCGCCAGCGCGATCGGCTACTACGGCGACACCGGCGCCGACTGGGCCGACGAGCACAGCCCCGCCGGCACCGGCTTCCTGGCCGACCTGGTCCGCGACTGGGAGGCCGCCGCCGACCCGGCCAGGGACGCCGGCATCCGCACCCTGCACGCCCGCACGGGCCTGGTCGTCTCCGCGGCCGGCGGCGCGTGGGGCCCGCTGTTCCCGCTGTTCCGCGCCGGCCTCGGCGGCCGGCTCGGCAGCGGACGCCAGTTCTGGAGCTTCATCGCGCTGCACGACGAGATCGCCGCGCTGCGCTTCCTGCTGGACACCCCGTCCGTCTCCGGCCCGGTCAACCTGACCGCCCCCGAGCCGCTGACCAACCGCGAGATCACCAAGGCGATGGGCCGCGTGCTGCACCGGCCGACGGTGGCGACCGTGCCCGCGCCGGTGCTGCGCCTGGCGCTCGGCGAGTTCGCGGGCGACGTGCTGGGCAGCCAGCGGGTGCGCCCCAAGGTGCTGCTGGACGCCGGCTTCACGTTCACGTACCCGGAGATCGAGCAGGCGATCAGGGCGGCGCTCGACGCGCGCTCCCCCGTACCGCACGAGCGCGGCGCACAGGACGCCGGCGACGCGGAGGGCTCCGGGGACGCGAAGGGCTCCGGGGACGCGGAGGGCTCCGGCGGCTCCGGCGACGCGGCCCCCGGCGCGGAGCACCCCGCGCGCGGCGAGCACTCCGAGCCTCCCGGCAAGGGGTGATCCTCGGCCGGGCGCGGCCTGATCGTCCGGAAAGGAACGTTCATCCCGCATCGATTGCCCTCGTCCGGGGCATGACCTCTACCAGCGTTCGCGCGACAGCGGCCACCCCCCGTGCGGGGGCGCGGGGTCGGGACCCCGTGTGCCCGCACGCCTGCCCGACCGGCCCGTCGCCGTACGCGAGCGGGGAACGGACCCGATCTCCGGGAGGGGCATCGTGCTCGCACCAGCACGCCGGCAAGGGGCAGCCGCCGCGGCGGACGTGATCGTGATCGGGGCGGGGCCGGCCGGTCTCGCCGCGGCGCGCCATCTCATCGACGGGGGCCTGCGGGTCACCGTCCTGGAGCGCTCGGACCGCGTCGGCGGCCGCAGCGCCACCGACACCGTGGACGGCTTCCGGCTCGACCGCGGGCCGCACCTGCTCAACACCTCCTACCCCGAGCTGCGCCGCCTGCCCGCGCTGCGCGGGCTGCCGCTGGCGCCGCTCGCGCCCGGCGCGGTGGTGCGGTCGGCCGGCCGCGGCTACCGGGTCGGCGATCCGCGCGGGGCCCGCGCCGCGTTCAACTCCGCCCGCGCGCCCATCGGTTCGGCGCTGGACAAGGCACGGCTCGGCACCACGCTCAACCGTCTCGCCGCGACGCCCGTCGCCCGGCTGACCGCGCGCCCTGAGACCACCGCGGCGCTCGCGCTCGGCGCGCGGGGGTTCGCGCCGCGCACCGTCGAGGGGTTCCTGCGGCCGCTGCTGGCCGCGCTGCTGTGCGACCCGGAGCTGGGCACGTCCAGCAGGGTCGCGGACGTGGTGCTGCGCGGCTTCGCGCTGGGCCGCGCGTGCCTGGCGGTGGGCGGTGCGGAGACCGTGCCGCAGCGGCTCGCGGCGGCGCTGCCGCCGGGCACGGTACGCCTCGGGGTCGGCGCGGCGCGCGTCGCGGTCAACTCGGTGCTCACCGAGGACGGCGAGGAACTCCCGTGCCGCGCGGTGCTCGTGGCGACCGACGCGCGCACGGCGGCCGGGCTGCTGCCGGGGCTGCGGGTGCCGGGCTTCCACCAGGTGACGGTGGTGCACCACGCCGCGCCCGAGGCGCCGCTGCGGGAGCCCGCGCTGGTGCTGGACGCGGACCGGCTGGGGCCGGTGTCGCACACGTTCCCGGCGAGCCTGGTCGACCCGACGCGGGCGCCGCGGGGGCGGGCGCTGGTCACCTCCGTGGTGCTCGGGCCGCCGCCGGACGGGGACGACGACAAGGCGGTGCGTTCGCACCTGGCGGAGCTGTACGAGGTGTCGACGGACCGGTGGGAGCTGCTGGGGATGCGTACGGACGCGGAGGCGTTGCCGGCGATGGGCGCGCCCCACGATCTGCGGCGGCCGGTGCGGGTGCTGTCCGGGCTCTACGTCTGCGGTGACCACCGCGGTACGAGCACGGTCCAGGGTGCGCTCCTGTCCGCGCGCCGCGCCGCGCAGGCGGCTCTCCGCGACGTCCCCTCGCGGGGAGCCCTCCCCACCCCCGGCCGACGCGCCGCGTAGCGCTGGGCGCTGCGCCGATCAGGGGCGCGAGGACCCACGGCCGGTAGTCCGCGTACGACAGCAACAGCCCCTCGGGGCCGGTGACGACCGTCCGCGCCGCGACGGCCAGGCGCGCAGTTCCCCGCGCCCCTGAAAAGCCAGCCCCAGCGCCACGCTGACCAGCCGTCACCTGCGCGCAACGCGCATCGTCAGCCCCCAAGGGGCGCGGGGCTGCATCTCATGTGCGGCTGACGCCGCGTGCGCGCGACCAGCCCACCAGCGGGCCGGTGGTCCGGGTACGAGAGCAACAGCCCCCTCGGGCCGGTGACGACCGTCCGCGCCGCGACGGCTAGTGGGGGTACCTCCCGGACGGAGTCTGGGGGAGCAGTTCCCCGCGCCCCCAGCGGCTCGACGCCCAGCGCCGAGCTGACCACCCTCGACGTCAACTCGACGCCGAACCCGCGCCCCCCAGGGGCTCGACGCCCAGCGCCACGCCGGCCACCACCGGCGGGGGCCGGGAGTGGGTGCCACGCTCAGCGTGGGGGGAGCGCGGCGAGGCGCTCGCGGAAGGCCCTCGCGGGCGCGGCGTCCCGGTAGGGATCGAGCCGCCGGGCGAAGTCCCGGACGTACTCCGCGGCGCGCGCCGACCGCATGTCCGCGGCGGCCCGCACCACGTCGAACCCCAGCGCGCACGCCGCGTCCACCTCCCCGAGCCCCAGCCTCGCGGACGCCAGGACCGTACGGCAGAAGAGCCGGCTGCGCGCGTACGCCGGCGCGCGCAGCGCCAGGGACCGCTCCGCGTGCTGCGCCGCCGCCCGCCACTGCCGCAGATCCCGGTGGCAGTGCCCGAACTCGTCCGCGAGCTGCGCCTCGTCGAAGAACCGCGCCCACCCGGGCACCTCGTCACCGCCGCGCGCGGCGCCCAGCGCCCGTTCGGCCCGCGCCAGCGCCGCCGCGCACGCCCGCGCCTCCCCGAGCAGCCCGTGCCCGCGCGCCTCCGCCGCGTGCAGCAGTGCCTGCACCGCGTGCGGCGCCGCCGTGCCCACGCCCTGCTGGGCGACCCGGGCGAGCTGCACGGCCTCCCGCCCGTGCCCGAGGTGCACGGCCTGGCGGCTCATCGTCACCAGGACGTACCCGCCGAACACCCGGTCCCCCGCGGCCTGCGCGAGCCGCAGCGCCTGCACGAAGTAGCGCTGCGCCAGCCCGTGCGCGCCGATGTCGTACGACGTCCAGCCGGCCAGCCTGGTGAGGTCCGCGACCGCGCCGAACAGCCTGCGGCCCAGCGTCTCGCCGTAGCTGCCGCGCAGCATCGGCTCGGCCTCGTGCTCCAGGTAGCGGACCAGCGCCTGGCGCGCGTGGCCGCCGCCGTACGCGTGGTCGAGGGTGCGGAAGAGGTCCGCGACCGCCCGTACCGCGCTGATGTCGCCGGGGCCGACCGAGCCCGGCTCCGCGGGAACGGGCCACGGCACGCTCCCCCGGCTCTGGGCCGGCACCCGCGGCCCCGCCGTGCCGGACGGCCGCCCGCCCGCCGCCTCCACCGCGGCCGACGCGGCGGCCCCGAACCCCGCGCCCGGCGGCACGGACCCCGGGTCCACCGCGCCCGGCCCGCCGCCCGGCCCCGCGGCCCCGACGCCGGACCCGGACCCGACCGCCTGCGACCCGGACGCCACCGACTCGTCGGCCCGCCCGATCAGCCAGTCCCGGCTGGGCACCACCAGTCCCGCCGGCGTGAACGCGATCTTCCGCACCTCCGGCTGGTTCCCGGTGTCCTTGCGCCACAGCCCGCTGACGATGTCGACCGCCTCGCCGGGCGTCGAGGCGTATTCGAGGCCCGCGTAGACCGGCGCGGCGGCGTCCAGGCCGAGGTCCTGCGCGGAGAGCCTGCGGCCCAGCCGCTGGGTGAAGACCTCGGCGATCAGCGCGGGCGTGGCGCCGCGCGGCTGCTGGCCGCGCAGCCAGCGGGTGACGGACGTCTTGTCGTACCGCAGGTCCAGGCCGTGCTCGGTGCCGAGCTGGTCGACCCTGCGGGCCAGCCCCGCGTTGGAGAAGCCGGCCTCCGCGATCAGTTCGGCGAGCCTGCTGTTGGGGCGGGTCGCGCGGCCGTCCGAGGTCTCGCCCGCGGCGGCCGGGTCCCCGGCCCCGGCTGTCTGGGGGGCCGGGGCCTCCCGGACGGGCGGCGCGGCGGACACCGGCGGGCGGTCGGGCTCTGGCTGGGGGGCACGGTCCGTCATCGGCAGGGCGGTCCACTTCCGCTGGGCGCGTCTTGGAGTCGGCGTGAATGTAACGGTCGGTGCCGGGAAGCTCACCGGAAGAACCTCATATTCCCCCGAACGAACGACCACCCGGCCCATTTCCGGGTAAACCGACCGGCGCGCTCCGGTGCTCACTGCTACGCCCTCCGGGACCCGCGCAAGCCCTCACGCGAGCCCTCGCGCAAGCCCGCACCGGGCCCCCGTCGCCGCCCGCGCCCGCCGCCGTACAGTGAGAGGGGCACTGCGACCACAGCAGAGCCACAGCAGAGGGAGTCGTCGTGAGCGAGCTGCACTTCGTGCACCTGGGGTTCGGGGCCGACGCGGTGGAGTACACCGAGGCATGGCAGGAGCAGCGCCGCGTGCACGGCGCGCGCTTCGCCGACGAGATCGAGGACACCTGCCTGCTGCTGGAGCACCCGCCGGTCTACACCGCGGGCCGCCGCACCGCCGACGACGAACGCCCGCTGGACGGCACCCCCGTGGTCGACGTGGACCGCGGCGGCAAGATCACCTGGCACGGCCCGGGCCAGCTGGTCGGCTACCCGATCCTGAAGCTGCCCCGGCCGGTCGACGTGGTCGCGCACGTGCGGCGCCTGGAGGAGGCGCTGATCCGTACCGCCGCGGACTTCGGCCTGGAGACCACCCGGGTCGAGGGCCGCAGCGGGGTGTGGGTGCTCGGCGACCCGGTCGAGCAGCGCGCCGCCAGGGGCCTGACGCTGGACTTCGACCCACGCCTCACCGACGAGGAGTTCGACCCGCGGCTCAACGGCCCGGAGTACGCGCCGTCCAACGCCGGCCAGCGCCGCGAGGACCGCAAGCTCGCCGCGATCGGCATCCGGGTCGCCAAGGGCGTGACGATGCACGGCTTCGCGCTCAACTGCAACCCGGACAACACCTGGTTCGACCGGATCGTGCCGTGCGGGATCAGGGACGCGGGCGTCACCTCGCTCTCCGCGGAGCTGGGCCGCGAGGTCACCGTCGGCGAGGTGCTGCCGGTGGTCGAGAAGCATCTGACCGCGGTGCTGACGACCGCGGTGCCGCTGCCGCGCGCGGTGTAGCGGCATCCGCGGTGCCGGGTGTGACCTGCCAGGCACGCGACGCCGCCCAGGAATGCGAGGGCGTACCCTGGCGTTCACCGAAGAATTGAAGCCGTAGGCAGAATCTCAGCTTAGGGAGCCGGCCGTGTCCGCAGTCTCACCCGACGGACGCAAGATGCTGCGCCTGGAGGTCCGCAACAGCCAGACCCCCATCGAGCGCAAGCCCGAGTGGATCAAGACGCGGGCGAAGATGGGCCCCGAGTACACCCAGATGCAGAAACTCGTGAAGAGCGAGGGCCTGCACACGGTGTGCCAGGAGGCCGGCTGCCCCAACATCTACGAGTGCTGGGAGGACCGCGAGGCCACCTTCCTCATCGGCGGCGACCAGTGCACCCGGCGCTGCGACTTCTGCCAGATCGACACCGGCCGCCCGCAGCCGCTGGACCGCGACGAGCCGCGCCGCGTCGGCGAGTCCGTGCTCACCATGGACCTGAACTACGCCACCATCACCGGCGTCGCCCGCGACGACCTGGAGGACGGCGGCGCGTGGCTGTACGCCGAGACGGTCCGCCAGATCCACGCGATGACCGCGGACCGCCCGGCCGGCCGTACGAAGGTCGAGCTGCTCATCCCCGACTTCAACGCCGAGCCGGCCCAGCTCGCCGAGGTCTTCGGCGCCCGCCCCGAGGTGCTCGCGCACAACGTGGAGACGGTGCCGCGGATCTTCAAGCGGATCCGCCCGGCCTTCCGCTACGAGCGCTCGCTGGACGTCATCACCCGCGCGCGCGAGGCGGGCCTGGTCACCAAGTCCAACCTGATCCTCGGCATGGGCGAGGAGCGCGAGGAGATCAGCCAGGCGCTGCACGACCTGCACGACGCGGGCTGCGAGCTGATCACCATCACCCAGTACCTGCGGCCCTCGGTCCGCCACCACCCGGTGGAGCGGTGGGTGAAGCCCGCGGAGTTCGTGGAGCTGAAGGAGGAGGCCGAGGAGATCGGCTTCGCCGGTGTGATGTCGGGGCCGCTGGTGCGGTCGTCCTACCGCGCGGGCCGGCTGTTCCAGCAGGCCGTCGAGCGCCGGGAGCAGCTCCAGGCCGCCGCGGCCCACTGACCGCGCCGCCTTCCGGCGTACGCATGGCGGCTTTCATGCGAGATTGACCGAGCGGTCACCGGCTGGTAACACGGAGTGGCCATGCTGTTCCTCCATCCGCGCTGACGAGCCCAGGAGCACGCCATGCCGTCCCAGCCCCAGCAGGCGCATCCCCGTCCGCACCCGTACGCGCCGGTGGCCGGCGCACTGCGGGTCGTCGAAACGTTCCTGCTCAGCGGTGGCCAGCAGACCGCCCGCCGTAACGCGTGGGCGGCCGTGGTGGCCGACCGGCAGCGGGCCAGGGACCGCCGGGAGGCCGAGCGGGCCATGGCGGGTCTGACCGGTCCCGAGGCCGGCACCCTGCCGAGGTGACGCGGGCCGCCGACGTGGGCCGCTGACGCGGGCCGCCGAGGCCGCCGGCGCCGCCGCGATGACCCGGCCGCGGTGACGGTGTCCCGCCAGGCCACGTATCCTTTGCGGCATGGCGAGGAAGGAAACATCCGAGAACCCTGGGCGGCTGGCACAGATCGCCCAGACCTACAAGATGACCCGGCAGGCCGACTCGAAGATCGGTCTTGTCCTTGCGGCTGTGGGAATCGTCACCATCGGTGTCATCCTCGCCCTCGGCTTCTTGATCGGTCACCCCATCTACGCGGGCATCCTGGGCCTGCTGCTCGCCCTCCTCGCGATGGCGGTCGTCTTCGGCCGGCGCGCCGAGCGGGCGGCCTTCGGGCAGCTGGAGGGCAAGCCGGGCGCGGCCGCCGCGGTGCTCCAGAACGTGGGACGCGGCTGGACCGTCTCCCCCGCGGTCGCGATGAACAAGAGCCAGGACGTGGTGCACCGCGCGGTGGGCCGCGCGGGCGTCGTGCTCATCGGCGAGGGCAACCCCAACCGGGTCAAGGGCCTGCTGGCGGCGGAGAAGCGCAAGGTCGGCCGGGTCGTCTTCGACGTGCCGGTGCACGACTACATCGTCGGTGACGGCGAGGGCGAGCTGCCGCTGAAGAAGATCAGGTCCACGCTGCTGCGGCTGCCACGGGCGCTGAGCGGTCCGAAGACCACCGAGGTCAACGACCGGCTGCGGGCGCTCGGCGACCTGATGTCGAACATGCCGATCCCGAAGGGCCCGATGCCGAGGGGCATGCGGATGCCGAAGGGCCGCTAGCGCCGGGCGCCGGGGCAGCCCGGGCGACGCCCGGGTGGTGACGGGAGCGGCGGGCGGAACGACTCACGGGGGCGCGGGCGACCGCGCCCCCGCTCACGTACCGCGCGGATCGCGTACCGCGCCGGGATCGCGTGGGGCCGCGCTCGGGACCGGCGGCGCGGGCGTACCGCACCCCCGATCGCGTACCGCGGAGGTCAGACGCGGACCTCGACCGACTTGGCGGCCTTGTCGTGCAGGCCGCGGGTGTCGCGGTCCCAGACGACGGCCGGGATGACGATCAGCAGCAGCACCGTGCGCACCAGCGCGGCCGGCGGGCTGAGCCGGCTGCCGTCGACGCCGACCACGCGCAGTCGCATGATCAGCTTGCCGGGCGTGGCGCCGACCAGCGCGAGGCCGATCAGCGTGACCGCGCCGAACACCGCGAGCGCCCAGTTGTTGGCGAGGTGGACGTCACGGCCCGCGATCAAGCCGTATGCGATCACCACGCAGAGGATCCAGTCGATGAAGACGGCCGCGATCCGGCGGCCGACCGACGCGATGGAGCCCGGCCCCGACTCGGGGAGCCCGAGGCGCTCACCGCGGTAGCCGAACTCCACGCCCATCTGCTCGGCGGCGGCCCGGGGCCCCGAGAGCCACGAACCGATGACATCCCTGTTGTCCACCCGTCCACGGTAACCCCCCGCGATTCGCGCCCGCACCGGGCTCCCCCGCGGGCCGGGCGCCCGCGGCTTCCCCACCGTTTCGCCACTGCTTCCCCACAGGTCCCGCGCGCGCACCCCGGTCGCGTGCGCGCCTCCCCGACGTGGCGGTTAACGTCCACGAAACAAATGGGTCATGCTGGAGAAATCCCTGATCCCTACTGTCGGGGTCAGCGTGCGCCACCGCACTGGCCGCGTCTCGATCGCCCACCCGACCGCGCTCCGGCCGGGCCTAGGAGGAGTTGGATGTTCCAGAACGCCGACGACGTCAGGAAGTTCATCGCGGACGAGGGCGTCAAGTTCGTCGACGTCCGGTTCTGTGACCTGCCCGGCGTCATGCAGCACTTCACGGTCCCGGTCTCGACCTTCGACCCGACCGAGGAACTGGCCTTCGACGGCTCGTCCATCCGCGGCTTCCAGGCCATCCACGAGTCGGACATGGCGCTGCGCGCGGACCTGTCGACCGCGCGGGTGGACCCGTTCCGCCGGGACAAGACGCTCAACATCAACTTCTTCATCCACGACCCGATCACCGGCGAGGCGTACAGCCGCGACCCGCGGAACGTGGCGAAGAAGGCCGAGGCGTACCTGGCCTCCACGGGCATCGCCGACACCGCGTACTTCGGCCCGGAGGCGGAGTTCTACGTCTTCGACAGCGCGCGCTTCGCCACCCGGTCGAACGAGTCCTTCTACCACATCGACTCCGAGGCCGGCGCCTGGAACACCGGTGCGCTGGAGGACAACCGCGGCTACAAGGTCCGCTACAAGGGCGGTTACTTCCCGGCCCCGCCGGTCGACCACTTCGCCGACCTGCGCGCCGAGATCACCCTGGAGCTGGAGGCGGCCGGGCTGCAGGTCGAGCGCCAGCACCACGAGGTCGGCACCGCGGGCCAGGCGGAGATCAACTACAAGTTCAACACGCTGCTGGCCGCGGCCGACGACCTGATGCTCTTCAAGTACATCGTGAAGAACGTCGCGTGGCGCAACAACAAGACCGCGACCTTCATGCCCAAGCCGATCTTCGGTGACAACGGCTCCGGCATGCACGTCCACCAGTCGCTGTGGCAGAGCGGCTCGCCGCTGTTCTACGACGAGCAGGGCTACGCGGGCCTGTCCGACACCGCCCGCTACTACATCGGCGGCATCCTGCGGCACGCGCCGTCGCTGCTGGCCTTCACCAACCCGACGGTGAACTCCTACCACCGCCTGGTGCCGGGCTTCGAGGCGCCGGTGAACCTGGTGTACTCGCAGCGCAACCGCTCCGCGGCGATGCGCATCCCGATCACCGGCTCGAACCCGAAGGCCAAGCGCGTCGAGTTCCGCGCGCCCGACCCGTCCTCCAACCCGTACCTCGCCTTCTCCGCGCTGCTGCTGGCGGGCCTGGACGGCGTGAAGAACAAGATCGAGCCGGCCGAGCCGATCGACAAGGACCTCTACGAGCTGGCCCCCGAGGAGCACGCGGGCGTCCCCCAGGTCCCGACCTCCCTCCCCGCGGTCCTGGACGCCCTGGAGTCCGACAACGACTACCTCCAGGCCGGCGGCGTCTTCACCGCGGACCTGATCGAGACGTGGGTCGACTACAAGCGCACCAACGAGATCGCCCCCATCCAGCTCCGCCCGCACCCCCACGAGTTCGAGCTGTACTTCGACATCTAAAACCAGGGTCGGCGCAGTCGGCGAGGATCGGCGGAGAGTGGCCTTGTGCAGGCAAGACACCTCTCGGCACTTCCGACCGATTCCCAACGCGTTGTGCAACTCGGGCGCAAGATGATCAAGGTGGGCTGACACTCCGTCAGGCAGTCGGGCCCCTGTCGCACCGGTCGTGCGGCAGGGGCCCAGCGTTGTCCCGCCCACGCCCCCAGAGGGCCACGCAAGCCTTCCCAAGCCCTCTGCCGCCGGAGCCAACGCATGCCCCCGTACGCCTTTCACAGGCATGCGGGGGCGCTTTCGTGCGTTCGGAGCAGGGAGCGCGGCGGTCTACGGCTTCACGCGGGCAACCCACTGCTCCGCGTCGGCGATCTCGTCCCGGGTCGGCATCAGCGAGGGATCGGCCCACGCCAGGTTCAGCGTGTCGANCCGCGCCCGCTTCCCGGACCGCCTGGGGTGGTTCGCCGTCCGCGCCCTTGTCGACGACCGCCATGAGCGTCTTCACGTCCACCGACTCCCGGCCGGTCCGCGCACCGACCTTCCGCCCGAGCAACCGCAGGGTGACCTCGCCGTCAGCCCACCGCGCATGCCCGTGCAGAGCATGGCCGGTGGCGATGCCGGCCCAACCCCGGACCTCCCGGAAAAGCGTCGTGTGCGCCAGGAACGCCCGCNTCACTGGCCCGGTGCTGCGCCACACCCGCCAGGTGATGGGCGAGTATCCGAATCAGCCCGTCGTCCTCCACACCCCACTCCGACAGGGCATCCGGCACCAGGAGAATCTCCGGCACCCACTCCTCGGTCTCGATGACGGTCCCCTCGATGAGCTGCCACAGGAGTTCATGCCGGCTCGGCTCCACCAGCGGCGACGTTCGGAACACGTCAACGGCGGATTCCGGGAACCCGAAGTCCCGCACATCGCGCGTGATGACGCGTTCGGTGTACCCGGCGCGGGCCTCGTGCCAGGCTTCCGGCGTCACCAGACGGATGACAGGAGGCTCCCCCACCGGCAGGTGCGTGACCTCTTCCACGACCGGCAGCACCGCATCGGCGANGCTTCCGGCGTCACCAGACGGATGACAGGAGGCTCCCCCACCGGCAGGTGCGTGACCTCTTCCACGACCGGCAGCACCGCATCGGCGAATTCACTCACCGCCCCGCCCAACGAGACTTCCCGGGGTGCTTCCACTCGGACATCACAAAGCGGCACAGTTCCTCTTCCTCTTGAGCAAAGACAGGGAAGGCCCTCAGCGGGTGGTCAGCCACCCTGCCCGCTGAGGGCCCCGGTGCCCCGCAACGGGGGAGAACACAGGGACACCGACCCGCACCACTCACGGCACGGGGGACTACATGCCGCCCTCACCCGGTCACGGCGGCCATCGGAGAGCGGTGAAGCGTCTGCGACGGGCCCGCGCTCACAGCGGCGCAGCGCGGGAAATGACAGCCCAGACGACCTTTCCCGGCCCTTCCCGGTCTTTCACGCCCCACCGCCCACCGGTCAGCGCGTCGACCAGGACGAGCCCGCGCCCCGACTCGGCATCGTCCGAAGCACCACCCCGGAACTGCGGGCCGCGCTCGGCGATGTCGTGCACCTCGATGCGCACGCCATGTTCCAGCCGCTCGAACCGCGTCGCGATCACGTGCCCGTACGGCGGATGCGCGTGCGTGACCGCATTGGTCACCAACTCCGACACCACCACCACGGCATCATCGGCAACAACGGACAGGCCCCACACGTCCAGGCGCTCAAGCAACAACCGCCGCACCCTGGCCACCGAACGGGCCGAGGGCGGCCACGTCTTCATGACATCCCCCGCCGACCCCGCCGACCCCGCCGACCCCGCCGGGGACAGAGCGCCGATCACCGCACATCCCCCCGCAACTCCGGAAGCGCCGCGGCAACGCGCGGATGAGCGATCGTCCCGGGCACCTCCCAGGGCTGCGGCGGGGTGTACGTGCCCCAAGACCGCGCCGGGACACCCCCGCGGCGAACCGCCTGCATGGCTCCATCGGACCGCCGGCCCAGTAACACGACCAGGGGAAAGAACAGATGGACGATAGGGTTTCTCACGTCGGCGCTCCTTGCGGCGTTGGCCACGCCCCCGGACCGCTCGCAGCGCGGTCGCGGGGGTCTGCGGTTGTTACTCCAGCGCTCATGAACGACACTGAGCGTGACAAGAATGTCGCCGGAATGACGCCTTGGCGCGACGACATTGGGGGCGACATTCCGGCGACACGAAGGGCGTCATTTAGGTGTCATCCAGGGTGCCGGAGGGCTACCGTGAACGCATGAGCGAACCAACGCCGAACAGCACGCTTCGAGCGGTCCGGATGGGACTGCTCATGTCACAAGACGACTTCGCCCGCGCCTTGCGGCAGGCGGGTGAGCGGGCAGGAGTACCCAACGACGCCAACAAACGACTCGTCCAGCGCTGGGAGAGTGGCACGACGGCCGCACCGCGCCCCGTGTACGCCCGCGCCTTGGAGACCGTCACAGGACTGCCCATAGAGTCGCTCGGGTTCGCCGCCCCGGTTCCCGAAGCGGGTGTCACCGGCGACGGGCGCGGCGGACATGATCTTGAGACCCGGCCCAATGGGGTAGCAACGCCGACCGGACAGCCCATCGTGCGGCCAGGAGCGCAAAGCAACTTCAGCGGCGTTTGGCTAAGCCGTTATGAATACTACTCAAGTGGGCGACAGGACACCTTCACCGGTCTCCACTATGTTGTCGTTCTTCAGCACGGAGACCGACTCACGGTACGCAGTATTCCCGGCTCGTCCGACTCGCAACTCACGATGGATTTGACAGTTGACGGTAGCGTCGTCACAGGCACCTGGGTTGAGCAGACAGCCGAAACGAGCTACTACCGCGGCGCACGCTATCACGGGGCAATTCAAATGCTCGCCGAACCTACCGGTCGCCGGATCAGCGGAAAATGGGTAGGTTTCGGAAAAGAGATGGACGTAAACACTGGCCCGTGGGATCTGACGTTCCAAGACGCCTCCACCAACAAAGCGACCTTGGCCAGGTATGGCCGTCATCCCGAACGCGCATGACGTGAAGCGGCCCCTCCCGGAGCAAACAAGTACTCTGCAGGCCGAATTGCCCGAGCGGTATCAGGCGACGGCGGACTGTGGCCGGGGGCTCGGGATGCGGCAAGGAGAGATCTTGAGGTTCAGCCCGTCAGACGAACAAGAACTACTTCGACTACGCATGGAAGGGGGGTTTGGAGGCTATCGCTCTGGTCAAGGCGATCAATGACAAGCCCGCTGGCAAGGGGCGCACCGCGTTCCGGGGGCGCTGGACAAGGCTAGGAAAGCCATCGGCGCGTGCGGCGGATCGGGGGTGGGTCGGTCAGACTGGGGGCATGCCTGAAATGCCGGAAGTCGAGGCCCTGCGGCAGTTCCTCGGGGAGCACCTGGCCGGGCGCACCGCCGGTGCGGTGTTCCCGGTGGCCGTGCACGCGCTCAAGACGTACGACCCGCCGGTCACCGCGCTGGTCGGGCAGCGGTTCGGGGAGGTCGCGCGGCACGGGAAGTTCCTGGACGTCGCGGTCGGGGACGCGCACCTGGTGCTGCACCTCGCGCGCGGCGGGTGGGTGCGGTGGAGCGACAAGCTGCCGGACGCGCCGCCCAAGCCGGGCCGCGGGCCGCTCGCGCTGCGGATCAGGCTCGGCGAGCCGGACGACGGCGCCGGCCTGGACGTGACCGAGGCGGGCACGCAGAAGCGCCTGGCCGTCTACGTGGTGCGCGACCCCGCGCAGGTGCCCGGCATCGCGCGGCTCGGCCCCGACCCGCTGGACCCGGACTTCACCCTCGACGCCTTCACCGAGCTGCTCGGCGGCGAGCGCCGCCAGATCAAGGGTGTGCTGCGCGACCAGGGCGTGCTCGCCGGCATCGGCAACGCCTACTCCGACGAGATTCTGCACGCGGCGAAGATGTCGCCGTTCAAGCTGGCCGCCAAGCTCACGCAGGAGGAGACGGCCCGGCTGTACGCGGCGATGGGCACGACGCTGACCGACGCGATCGAGCGCTCCCGCGGGCTGCCGATGCGCGAGCTGAAGGCCGAGAAGAAGTCCGGGCTGCGGGTGCACGGCCGCAAGGGCGAGCCGTGCCCGGTGTGCGGCGACACCATCCGCGAGGTGTCCTTCAGCGACTCGGCGCTGCAGTACTGCCCCACCTGTCAGACCGGCGGAAAGCCGCTGGCCGACCGCAGGATGTCCCGCCTGCTGAAGTGAGGGCGCTGCGCGGCGTACGGCCGGCCCGCGTACGCGCGGGGTCGCTCGCGGGGTGCCGCCGCTACGATGCCGGTGCTCCTGCACGGTTCGCACCTCGTATCCCGGGGTCGCCGATGGCCCCGGACGTCGTCTCGGAGGTAGGCATGCGCACCAGGCACCGCGATCCGGCGCACCGCAGGCACGTCACGCACCGCAGGCACGTCACGCACCGTAGGAACGGCATCGCCCAGCGACCCCGCCGACCGCGTCCGAAGTCCGGGCACGCCGTGCTCGCCGCGGCCGGGCTGGCCGCCACCGCCGCCCTGGGTGTCGCCGTGGCGCCGGCGGCCTCGGCGACGGCCGCCCCCACCGCCTCGGCAGGCGCCGGCGCGATCGAGGCGGTCGGCCCCCAGCAGTGGTTCACCGGCGACGTGAACGGGACGGCCACCGGCGCGGTCATCAAGGTCGGCTGCTTCGGACCGGTCACGCCGGCGTCGACCGGTCATCCGCTGGCCGGCCAGACCGTGGCCGTGCACCACGTCGCGGCGCCGGCCACCAAGTCGGCCGGCTACACCGGCGATTCGGCCGACCGTATCGTCGTCGGCTTCGAGGACGCGGGCCCGGTGGTCGGGCTGCCCGTGTCCGTCGACGCCTACGACACCGCGGTGGCCGTCCCCACCGACCTCCAACTCCCCTGCTACGGACCGGGAAAGGTCGACTTCGTGCCGGTGCCGACGAGTTCCACGGCGCGGTCCACGACCGTGGCGGTCACGTATGTGAGCATCGGCGACTGAACGGGCGCCGGCGGCCGGGCATGGGCCGCCGCCGCGGGGGCGGTTCGCGGCGTCGCGCGGGTTGCGCGGGTTGCGAACCGCCCCTGTGCGTCGGCCGGTTGGGCGGCCGGCCGCAGTACGCGACGCTCAGGAGGCGTAGACCTGGAGGCCGGAGAGCTGACCGGCCGGCCAGCCGGTGTTCGCGGTGAAGGTGAGCCGGACGTGGCGCGCGGTCGCGGCCGAAGGGAGGGTGACCGTCGCGGTGTTGCCCGAGGCCGGGTCGAAGAGGTGTCCGGCAGGCGCCGCCAGTTGGGTGAACGTCCCGCCGTCCAGGCTGCCTTGGACCGACAGGGTCTGCGTGCGCGCACCCCACGCGGCGGACGGCGGCAGCGTCAGCACCAGCCGGCCGACCGAGAGGGCCGAGCCCAGGTCGACCTGGATCCACTGCGGGAAGGCGTTGTTGGCCGACTCCCAGTACGTGCTGGGGTCGCCGTCCACCGCGTTGCCCGACCCGTAGACCTGGGTGTGGCTGCTCTCCGACGTCGGGCGGTGCAGCGCCAGATCGGTGGTGGGCGGGGTGCCGCCGCCACCGCCGGTCATGGGCTGGGTCGGGCGGACCGCGGTGAGTGCGAGCTGCCCCTTGAGCATCCGGCCGCCGTCGCCGGTCAGCCGCAGGTAGTAGTCGGAGGAGCAGGCCGTGCCGTCCTCGTCCAGCGCGAGGAAACCGGAGTCGACGGGTGTCCATGCCTGCGACTCGGCGGTCTTGGCGATCTGGTTGCCCTCGTTGTACTCGTCGAACATCGAGATGTAGATGCCCTGCACGCCGGCCCGGCACATGTTGTAGAACTGCCGCCACATGAAGTCGCCGTGCGCGCGCTGGCGTCCGGAGACGTCGCCGGGCAGCACGCAGGGCTGGTAGTCGATGCCGTGCGCGGCGCAGTCCGCCTCGTCGCCGACGGTGTACGTGGTGTACGCGTTGTCGGAGTCCGCCGCGGTGCCGATCGCTCCGACCATCCACGGCGAGAGCATGTCGAACGCGTGGTAGACGTCGGTGTATCCGGTACGGGTGCCCGCGCCGCCGGTACGCCACTCGCGCGGCACCCCGCCGATGACGTAACAGCCCTGCGCCTTGAACCAGTTGATCACGTCGAGGCAGGCGTCGGCGGAGAACGGATGGTTGGCGTCGTTGAAGCCGAAGCCCCAGATGCACACGACCGGTTTGCCGTTCTGCGTCGCGTACTGCGGCGAGGCGGTGTGCGCCTTCATCTTCTGCGTCCAGTCGGTCTTGATCTCCGACTGCATGCCGGTCCAGCCGGTGACGTCGTACATGAGGTAGAACTTCACGCCGTGCGACTCGGCGGCGCTGCGCACCTTCTGCGCCATGGCGTCGCGGGTCGGGCCCTCGCCGCCGGTGGGGTTGAAGCGCTGGAGCGCGGCGGTGTCGATGCCGTACGTCTTCATCCACTGGAAGTGCGTGTCGACGGTCTGCTGGTCGTAGGAGGAGAACAGGGTGGCGGGCTGGCCGTTGCCGAGGTTGCCGTATCCGGTCTGGTAGCCGTGCGTGTAGTCGCGCATGTCGGGCCAGCACTTGATGCCGGTGTTCGACGGGGACGGCGGCCGGCCCCAGTCCTGCGTCCAGTGCCACCAGCCGGCGATGGGTGCGCCGTCGCCGGCGCAGGCGAACCAGCCCTGGTAGCCGACGGTGATCTTGCCGACGACGTCGCCGGGCGGGCTGGCCGCGGGGGCGGCGGGCCGCCGTGGGGGGGGGTGGGGGTGGGGCGGGGGC
>JAJSZB010000184.1:16575-19065 GCA_050613715.1 Streptomyces sp. IBSBF 3018 | reverse complement strand
CCTGCGTCCCTCCCGTGTCCCCCGCCGCGCCCCCGCGGGCCTACCGCGCCGCCGCGTCCAGCGCTTGGAGCACGTCCGCCACGATGTCGTCCGGGTCCTCGATGCCGACCGAGAACCGTACGAAACCGGGCGGGACCGCGTCGCCGCCCCAGCGGGCCCGGCGCTCGGCGGTCGACTGCACGCTGCCGAAACTGGTCGCCTCGACGGTCAGCCGCAGCGCGCCCAGGAAGCGTTCCGCGTGCGCCTGGTCGGGCAGCGTGAACGACACCACGCTGCCGAAGCGGCGCATCTGCGCGGCGGCGACCGTGTGCGAGGGGTCGCCGGGCAGTCCCGGGTGGCGTACGCCGGTCACCTCCGGGCGCTCCAGCAGCGCGTTCGCCAGCGCCAGCGCGTTGGCCGACTGCCGGTCCACCCGCAGCGCGAGCGTGGCCAGCGAGCGGTGCGCGAGCCATGCCTCCATCGGGCCGGGGATCGCGCCGACCGTCTTGCGCCACGCCCGCACGCCCGCCGCCAGCTCCGGGTCGCGCACGGTCACATAGCCGAGCAGCAGGTCGCCGTGGCCGGACAGCGCCTTGGTGCCGCTGGAGACGGAGAAGTCCGCGCCCAGCTCCAGCGGGCGCTGCCCGAGCGGCGTGGCCAGCGTGTTGTCCACCGCGACCAGCGCGCCCGCCGCGTGCGCCGCCTCGCTCAGCCGCCGGATGTCGCACACGTCCAGCTCGGGGTTGGACGGGGTCTCCAGCCACAGCAGCGCCGCGCCGTCCAGCACGTCGAGCTGCGCGTCGCCCGCGGTGGGCGCGAGCCGCACCTCGACGCCGTACGACTCCAGCCGCTCCCGCAGCGCGCGGGTGGTCTGGTAGCAGTCCGACGGCAGCACCACGGCCTGGCCCGCGCGCACCTGGGACAGCAGCACGGCGGAGACCGCGGCCATCCCCGAGGCGAAGGCGAGCGTGACGGCCCCGCGGCCCCCGCCCTCACCGGCGCCCGCGTCCTCACCCTCACCCGTGCCGGCGCCCGTGCCCGCGTCCGTGCCCGCGTCCCCCGGCCGTTCCAGCTCGGCGATCGCCTGCTCCAGCCGCTCCCAGGTCGGGTTCTCGTCCCGCCCGTAGAGATACGGCCCGGCCGCCTCGCCGGGCAGGTGGTAGTGCGAGACGAAGACCGGACCGGGCAGCGACGGCTCGTACGCGGTGGCCTGCGGCCGGCCGGCGTGCACGCTGCGGGTGCTGTCGCCGGCGGTCCCCGCGCTCACTCGTCCCGCGCTCACTCGTCGTCCGGGAGCACGACGTGCAGCGCCCACGAGACGATGCTGACGATCAGGCCGCCGACCACCGCGGTCCAGAAGCCCGACACGTGGAAGTCGATGCTGAGCTTGCCCGCGAGCCACGACGTCAGCAGCAGCATCAGGGCGTTGACCACCAGCGTGATCAGGCCGAGGGTCAGGATGAACAGCGGGAAGGACAGCACCTGGACGATGGGCTTGACCAGCCAGTTCACGACGCCGAAGACCAGCGCGACGAGGATCAGGGCCAGGATCTTGTGCCAGGTCGAGTCGCCGGTGAGGGTGATGTCCTTGATGAGCCAGACGGCCACACCGAGCGCCCCGGCGTTCGCCAAGGTCTTGACGACGAAATTCTTCATGGTGTGATCGTCGCAGAAGCGATCAGCAGGGCAATACTCCGGACGCAGACGTAGCGTTACCGGTACCGAGGAGTGGACATGAAGGTGTTCCGGCTGGACGACCTGGACGCGGAGCGGGACGCGAACCAGGGCGCCTACCTGCGTTTCCTCAAGGAGCGCACCATGTCGGCCGGGCTCTACGCGCTCAAGGCGGGCGACACCGACCCGCAGACGCCGCACGCCCAGGACGAGATCTACTTCGTGGTGAGCGGGCGCGCCGCGATCACGGTCGGTGACGAGACGACGACTGTCGCGCGCGGCAGCGTCGTCCACGTCCCGGCCCGCACACCGCACCGCTTCCACCACATCACCGAGGACCTCAGGGTGCTGGTGGTCTTCTCCCCGCCGGAACCCTAGGGGCCGGATCAGGGTCCTCTCCGGTCCCGCGGGCCTCCGCGGGCGGGGATGATGGCTCTACAGTCGTCAGTACGTGAAGGATTCGTGGCGCACACCGCGCCGCGGGACCCGCGCAGTGACATAGGAGCGTACGAGCGTCATGGACAAGCTGCTGAAGAACCTGCCCTGGTGGGTGAAGTGGATCGGCATCCCGGTCATCGCGCTGGTCATCTTCGGCGGGATCGTCGCGAGCCTGATCAGCATCGTGGTCGGCCTGCTCTTCAAGGTCATCGTCTTCGTGATCCTCGTCGGCGCGCTGGTCCTCGTGGTCAAGCGTTTCTCCGGGGGCTCGGGGTCCAAGCGCGACTGGTGACGGCCCCCTCGGGGGTCCGCTCCGGGCCCGGCTCCGAGGCGCCTTTCGGGCGCGGGCCCGGCGTTCACTTGCGGCGGCGGTGGCTCCCACCGCCGCCGCCCGTCGCG
>JAJSZB010000184.1:0-16565 GCA_050613715.1 Streptomyces sp. IBSBF 3018 | reverse complement strand
TGGGGGGGGGGGCGCCCCCCCCCCCCCCCCCCCCCGGGGGGGGGCCCCCCCGCCGGGCCGGGCCCCGCCGCCCCGCCGCCGGCGCCCGCCACCGCTGCGCTCGCCGCCCCGGGGGACCGCCGGTCCGCGCTCACCACGAGCGCCGCCAGCGCCGTCGTCAGCGGCACGGACGCGACCAGCCCGATGCTCCCCACCAGCGTGCGGACGATCTCCTCCGCGACCAGTTCGCTGCTCGCCACCCGCGCCACCCCGCTGCGCGCGATCGAGAAGAGCAGCAGCAGCGGCAGCGCGGCCCCCGCGTACGCCATGACCAGCGTGTTGACCACCGACGCGATGTGGTCCCTGCCGATCCGCATCCCCGCCGCGTAGAGCCGGCGCCTGCTGATGCCGGGGTCGGCGTCCTTCAGCTCCCACACCGCGGCGACCTGGGTGACCGTCACGTCGTCCAGCACCCCGAGCGAGCCGATGATGATGCCGGCCAGCAGCACGCCCTTGATCTCGATGTGCGGGTAGAGCGCGTGGATCACGCCGGTCTCGTCCGAGGTGTTGCCGGTCAGGTGCGCGCGGTCGACGAAGACCGAGCCGAGCAGCCCGATCAGGAACAGCGAGCACAGCGTGCCCAGCACCGCCACGGACGTACGGGCGTTGACGCCGTGGCACATGTACAGCGCCGCGAGCATGATCGCGCTGCCGCCCACCACCGCGACCAGCAGCGGATCGTGGCCGCGCAGGATCGCCGGCAGGATGAACAGCGTCAGCACCCCGAACGACACCACGAGCGCGACCAGCGCCATGACGCCGCGCATCCGGCCCACGACGATCACCGCGACCGCGAAGATCCCGGCGAGCAGCGACAGCGGGAAGCCGCGGGTCACGTCCGTCACCGAATAGCGCTCGCCCGCCGGGGCGTTGGGCGCGTACGCCAGCACCACGCCCTGCCCCTCGGTGTAGCGCCGGGTCTGGTCCGGCTGCACGATCTCGGTGAACCTCGTGCCCTGGTCCGGGCCCGACTCCACCTCGATCACCGCCTTCTGGCAGTGGTCCCCGACCCCGGCGGACGAGGGCGCGGCGCCGATCGCCTTGCAGGACACGTCCACGAGCTGCACGACCCGCCCCGGCCGGGTCTGCTGGTCGAAGCCGACGCCGCTGCGCGCGTGGCCGGGCGCGCCGCCCGGCCACAGCAGCACCAGGCCGGCGACCACCGCGGCCGCGAACGGCACCAGGACCGCGGCGATCACCTTGCGCAGACGCGTGGAGACCGGCGGCACCGGGCCGTGCGTGTGCGTGTGCCCGTGCCCGTGGGCGTCTGATCCAGGGGGGATGTCCACCGGCCGATCATCGCAAGGGGGCCTGGTGCCTGTCCGCACCCAACGGCTACCGTTGGCAGCACCTTTGCAAACGCGGGAGCTCGGAGCACCGGGCTGAGAGGGCGCTGACATCGCCGTGAGGGGCGAGCGCTGCGCCGACCGCTGAACCTGTTACCGGGTAATGCCGGCGTAGGGAGTGGGTCTCACATGACCATGCAGGACGCGCGCACGCGCGACATCGGCTGGCACAAGGGGTATCTGGAGGGTTCGCGCCCCGACCTGCGGGTGCCGGTCCGCCGTGTGCACCTCACCGACGGCCAGGACCTGACGCTGTACGACACGTCGGGCCCGTACACCGACCCCAACGAGCAGACCGACGTGCGGCGGGGGCTCGCGCCGCTGCGCGAGAACTGGATCATCGGCCGCGGCGACACCGAGGAGTACCCCGGGCGGCCGGTCAGGCCGGAGGACGACGGGCTGAAGCACACCGCGCCGCGCGGCGGGCTGCGCAACCTCGACGCGGTCTTCCCCGGCCGCCCGCGGCTGCCGCGCCGCTCGCGCGACGGCTCGCCGGTGACCCAACTCGCCTACGCCAGGCGGGGCGAGATCACCGCGGAGATGGAGTTCGCGGCGCTGCGCGAGAACGTGCCGCCGGAGGTGGTCCGCGAGGAGATCGCGGCCGGCCGGGCGGTGCTGCCGGCGAACGTCAACCACCCGGAGATCGAGCCGATGGTCATCGGCAAGCGGTTCCTGGTGAAGGTCAACGCCAACATCGGCAACTCCGCGGTCACCTCCTCGATCGAGGAGGAGGTCGAGAAGATGACGTGGGCCACCCGGTGGGGCGCCGACACCGTGATGGACCTGTCCACCGGCCGCAACATCCACACCACCCGCGAGTGGGTGCTGCGCAACTCGCCCGTGCCGATCGGCACCGTGCCGCTCTACCAGGCGCTGGAGAAGGTCGACGGCCGCGCCGAGGAGCTGAGCTGGGAGGTCTACCGGGACACCGTCGTCGAACAGGCCGAGCAGGGCGTGGACTACATGACCGTGCACGCCGGCGTGCTGCTGCGGTACGTGCCGCTGACCGCCCGCCGCAAGACCGGCATCGTCTCGCGCGGCGGCTCGATCATGGCCGCGTGGTGCCTGGCCCACCACCGCGAGAGCTTCCTCTACGAGCACTTCGAGGAGCTGTGCGAGATCCTGGCCGCCTACGACATCACGTACTCGCTCGGCGACGGTCTGCGGCCCGGGTCCATCGCCGACGCCAACGACGAGGCGCAGTTCGCCGAGCTGCGCACGCTGGGCGAGCTGAACTCGGTCGCCAAGCGGATGGGCGTACAGACCATGATCGAGGGGCCGGGGCACGTCCCGATGCACAAGATCAAGGAGAACATCGACCTCCAGCAGGAGGTGTGCGAGGAGGCGCCGTTCTACACGCTCGGCCCGCTGACCACCGATGTCGCCCCCGGCTACGACCACATCACCTCGGGCATCGGCGCCGCGATGATCGCCTGGTGGGGCACCGCGATGCTCTGCTACGTCACGCCCAAGGAGCACCTCGGGCTGCCCGACCGCGACGACGTGAAGACCGGCGTCATCACCTACAAGATCGCCGCGCACGCCGCCGACCTCGCCAAGGGCCATCCCGGCGCGCAGGAGTGGGACGACGCGCTGTCCGACGCGCGCTTCGAGTTCCGCTGGGAGGACCAGTTCAACCTGGCCCTCGACCCGGACACCGCCCGCGCCTTCCACGACGAGACGCTGCCCGCCGAGCCCGCGAAGACCGCGCACTTCTGCTCCATGTGCGGCCCGAAGTTCTGCTCGATGAAGATCTCCCAGGACATCCGCCGTACGCACGGCGCCGACGCGGGCGCCACGCAGGAGGAGATCGCCGCGGGCATGGCCCGCAAGTCCGAGGAGTTCGCGGCGGCCGGCAACCGCGTCTACCTGCCGCTGGCCGACTGAGGCCGCGGGCCGGCCGGGCTCGTGACGGCGCCCCGCGCCCCCGCTTACCCCCCGGGCGCGGGGCGGCCCTCCTGTANCCCCCCCCCCCCCCCCCCCCCCCCCCCCCCCCCCCCCCCCCCCCCCCCCCCGCTCGTGTCAGCCCGGCTCCGGGGCGCCGCTCGCGTCAGTTCGCCGGGACGGGGGCCTCGGCGTTGACCGTCGTGAAGCTGTGCCAGAAGGCGCGGCCGGGGACGGTGGTCGTGGCCAGGGTGGCGGGCAGGTAGAAGGCGGGGTGGCCGGCCGGGTCGGTGCAGTCGGCGCCGACGTGGAGGTGGAGGTCCATGCCCGTCTGGTTGTCCACGGAGTTCACGCCGCCGGCCATGAAGCGGTGGCAGGCGCCCGGCGCCGGGTCGAGGATCTCCTGGCTGCTCTTGATCCCGCTCGCCGAGACCGTGCCGCCGGGGTTGTTCGAGCAGCCGGCCGCGGCCCACGCGAGCGGGACGACCGCGCACAGGACGGTCAGCGAACGACGGACGCGCATGATTCCTCCCGGTGCGGCGGTGGCCCCGCGCTGGACCTCACTCCCCAGCAGTGAACCAACCGCCGCGCTCCCCCGCGAGCCGGACGCCTCCAACCGGGCGGCGCCCCGGCAGCGGCGAGGCCGGACCCGCCGCTAGCGCTGCTGTCCGCGGCTGTTCGCCGCGGTCGCCGTGCTCGCCACGTCGGTCCCGGCCCCGGACCGCGACCGCTCCGGTCACCGCGGGTCGCCGCGGCGGTCCGCCCCCGTCGTGAAGTCCGGGCTGCTGAAGTCCGGCGAGCTGAACCGCGGCGCGGTCGCCTGCGGGTCCTGCGGCGAGGAGAAGTCGGGCCGGGAGTAGCCCAGGTCCGGCATCCTCGACGGCGGCGCGGCGGCCAGCGGCTCTCCGTCGAGGGTCTCTTCCAGGTCCCCGCCCCGGTCACGGCCCGGTCCTGTCGTGCCCAGCCCCCCTCCGGCCGCGGCCCCCGCATCGGCCAGCGCCTCGTAGAGGAACGGCAGCATCCCGCGGTCCAGCAGCGCGTCCTGCCAGGCGTCGCGCGCCCGGGCGACCTCGGGCGGCATCGCGTCGGGCGTGTCGTGGATGGCCGACGAGCCGTCACGCAGCGCGGTCAGCAGCAGTCCGATCGCGCCGAGCAGGATCGACGCGGCGGTCACCGCGGCGAAGAACCACCCGGCGGTCCGCAGCGGCGAGGCGATGCCGGGCTCCGGCGAGACGGCCTGCAACGCGTAGCCGATGAGCAGGAAGATCAGTGCCGCCGCGCCGGCCAGCAGCGGGGTGAGCACCGCGAGGACGGCGACCAGGCCGGCGCCGGAGCCCGCGCCCTCGGCGACCCCCATCGCCGCATAGCCGAACGCCCGGTTGTCGCGCAGCCGGGCGGACTCGCGCGCCGTCTCGCGGGCCTCGGCCCTGATCGCGCGGTACGCGTCGTACTCCTCGCTCGCCGTCGCGCCGATCACGTCGGACGCGGCGAGCGCCAGGGTGCGCAACTGCTCGGCGTTCAGCGGCGCCGCGACCTCGTCCTGGAGCGGCAGTTCGCCGAGCACCAGGTGCAGCGCCTCGTCGAGAACGCGCTCGAAGTCCGGACGGTCCTCGGTGAGCAGATGTGGAGCGCTGTTCATGTGCATCCCCCGATGCTCCGACTCTCCGTGCACGGCCGGAATGTTCCACGTGGAACCGGCTCGTCCGGTCGGACGCCTTGGAGAGCGGTGTGCCTACGGATACAGCCGATGGTAGGGCGGTACGGGGGGTCGTGACAGGGTGCAACCAGGAAATGTGGACGCCCCGAGCCTGCCGGGTCCCCCGCATTGCCGTCGGCGACCGATCCGCCGCACTGTTGTCGGCGGTCGACCCGCACGGCCGCGCCTGGGCCGCGCTCAGCCGACCGTTCGCCGTACGTCCGGTTGTCCGTGCGCCGCGGCTCAGCCGACCGGGTGTCCCACCAGGGGGAGTTGGGCCACCAGCAGCCGGCCCTCCATGGTCACGCCGCCGTCCATCGCCACCGCGAGGCTGTCCGCGTAGACCATCGGCCCCGGCACGTGGTGCGGCCGCTCCTCGGGGTCGGCCGGCGCCTCGCCGCCGGCCTCGCCGAGCAGGTACGGGATCGGGCTGTGCCCGTGCACCACGCGGATGCCGCCGTAGGTGCCCAGCAGTTCGCGGGCCGCCTCGGGCCCGCCGTCGCCGCGGAAGGCGAACCGCTTGGTGAACTTGCGGAACAGGTCCCAGCACTCGTCCGCGTCACCGCGCTGCAGCACGCCGGTGACCGCGTCGTTCATCTCCTCGATGCTGCTGCCGTAGTCCAGGTACGCGGTGGTGTCGGAGTGCAGCAGCAGGTGGCCGTCGGTGAGGTGGGCCGCGTCCAGCCGGGAGATCCAGGTCAGATGGCGGTCCTCCAGCCGTTCCATGTCCGAGGGCTGGCCGCCGTTGAGCCGCCACGCGGCCAGGAACGAGGCCGTGCCGCCGGTGGAGTTGACGGGCGTGTCGCCGAAGCGGTGGGCGCCGAGCAGCAGCAGCTCGTGATTGCCCATCAGCGCGCGGCAGTAGCCGCCCGCCGCCGCCGCCTCCGCGGACAGCTGCATGACCAGCTCGATGACGCCGATGCCGTCCGGGCCGCGGTCGGTGAAGTCGCCGAGGAACCACAGCCGCGCGCTGCCGGCCGACCAGTGGCCCTCCTCGTCCACCAGGCCGTTCTCCCGCAGGGCGGCGAGGAGTTCGTCGAGGAAGCCGTGCACGTCGCCGACCACGTACAGCGGTCCGGGGCGGTCGCCGGACTCGTGGGTCGGGGTGATCACCGGCAGGTCGCGGGCGGTGGGCGTGTAGTCCTGCGGGACCAGCGGGACGTCCGGCCGGGTCGGTTCGTACGCGGCCGGCGCGTGCGCCTGCGGCGGCGGGTACGCCTCCCGGTAGTCGGGCGCCGTCGCATAGCCGGGCGCGGGCTCGTACCCGGAACCGGGTTCGTACCCCTGACCTGCCCCCTGAGTCATCGACCCCTCCACGATCGCGCCGCCATCCGCCCATCATAGGAATGACGCTGGCGCGTTGTGACATACCCAGGCACCTGGTTTTCAGATGGTCCAGACAAACCATCCCTTATCCGCGGCCCGCGGGCGCGCGCCCCCGCTACTCGCGGGCCGGTCCGCGCGGCGCGCTCACCGTCGTGCGGTGCGGCCGGCGCTGGGAGGACGCGCGGACGATCAGCTCGGTCGGCATCACCTGCTGCACCGGGTGCGCGGGCGCGATGCCCTCGATCGCGTCGATGAGCAACTGCACCACCGCCGTGCCGATCCGCCGCGGTTGCAGCGACAGCGTGGTGATCGGCGGGTCGGTGCCCGCGTAGCCGCCGCTCTCGCTGCAGCACACCAGCAGCAGGTCGTCCGGCACGCGTAACCCGTAGCGGCGGGCCGCGGCCAGCAGGTCGGTGCCGTTGGGGTCGAACAGGCCGTACACCGCGTCGGGGCGGTCGGGCCTGGCCAGCAGGCGGTCCGCGGCGACCGCGCCCGCGCACGGGTCGTGGGCCGGGTACGCCTCGTAGACCGGCTCCTGGCCGACCCGCTCGCACCACTCCAGGTACGCGGTGGTGGACAGCCGGGTGTACGTGTCGGTGCTGGTGCCGGTGAGCAGCCCGATCCGGCGGGCGCCGGCGTCCGCGAGGTGGTCGAGGATGCCGAGCACGGCCTCCTCATGGTCGTTGTCCACCCACGCCTGCACCGGCAGGCTGCCGGCCGGGCGGCCGTCGCTGACCACCGGCACGCCCTGCCGGACCAGTTCGGTGACCACCGGGTCCTGGTCGGAGGGGTCGATGACGACGGTGCCGTCCAGCGCGACATTGCCCCACACGTCGTGCCGGGAGGACGCGGGCAGGATCACCAGGGCGTAGCCGCGGGCCAGCGCCGCGGAGGTGGCGGCCCTGGCCATCTCCGCGAAGTAGGCGAACTCGGTGAAGGTGAACGGTTCTTCGCCGTAGGTCGTCACCGTCAGGCCGATCAGGCCCGACCTGCCGGTGCGGAGGGTGCGGGCGGCCGCGGACGGGCGGTAGCCCAGCCGGTCGGCCACCTCGCGGACATGGCGCCGTGTGGCATCGGGCAGTCGGCCCTTGCCGTTGAGCGCGTCGGAGACAGTCGTGATCGAGACCCCGGCGGCAGCGGCGACGTCCCTGATCCCCGCCCGCTCCATCCGGCGTCCGACGGGTCGGCTCGCCTGGTGTTTCCCTGCTGCTGTCATGGCGTGCCGATAGTAGGGCGCAGCTGGTCCGTACGGCTTCCGGACCGAGGGGCCTCCGCCGACCCACAGAAGAACGGTTTCTGCAAGATCGAAAACCGTATGCGGAATGAATATGCAGGCGGCAGCCGCCCGGCACGGGACGATACGGGCCAGGTCGCGCTCCTCACCCGTCCATCGGTCCGAGTGTGGCGATCCGGTCAACTCACTCCTACGAGGGACGCGCGCCACCGCGCGCGCCACCCGGGCACAACCCCCGGGCGGGTGACGTACGGCACCTCCCCGGCCGCCGTCCGCCGCTCGTAGGGTGTGGCCATGAGCACCCCCAAGCTGCGCGCGGAACTGGACGGCATCCCGACGTACAAGCCCGGACGACCTCCGGCGGCGGCGGACGACGGCGGGGCCCCGGCGGGCCCGGCCTTCAAGCTGTCCTCCAACGAGAACCCGTACCCTCCGCTGCCCGGCGTGCTGGAGGCGGCCACCGCCGCCGCGGCCGCCTTCAACCGCTACCCGGACCTGGCCTGCTCGGCGCTCACCGAGGAGCTGGCCGGCCGCTTCGGCGTGCCGGCCGCGCACATCGCGACCGGCACCGGATCGGTCGGTGTGGCCCAGCAGCTGCTGCAGTCGACCTCGGGCCCCGGCGACGAGGTGATCTACGCCTGGCGGTCCTTCGAGGCCTATCCGATCATCACCCAGATCAGCGGCGCCGCCTCGGTGCGGGTGCCGCTGACCGCCGACGAGCGGCACGATCTGGACGCGATGGCGGACGCGGTCACCCCGCGGACCCGGATGGTCTTCGTCTGCAACCCCAACAACCCCACCGGCACGGTGGTGCGCAGGGCCGAGCTGGAACGATTCCTCGACCGGGTGCCGTCGGACGTGCTGGTGGTGCTCGACGAGGCGTACCGCGAGTTCATCACCGACCCCGAGGTGCCCGACGGCGTCGACGTGTACCGCGACCGGCCCAATGTCGCGGTGCTGCGCACCTTCTCCAAGGCGTACGGCCTGGCCGGCCTGCGGATCGGCTTCGCGATCGCGCACGAGCCGGTGGCCGCCGCGCTGCGCAAGACCGCGGTGCCGTTCGGGGTCAGCCAGCTCGCCCAGGACGCCGCGGTGGCCAGCCTGCGCGCCGAGCCCGCGCTGCTGGAGCGGGTCGCCGCCCTCGTGGCCGAGCGTGCCCGGGTGGTCGGGGCGCTGACCGGCCAGGGCTGGACGGTGCCCGAGACGCAGGCGAACTTCGTCTGGCTGCGGCTGGGGGAGCGCACCGCGGACTTCGCCGCGGCGTGCGAGCGGGCCGGCACCACGGTCCGGCCGTTCGCCGGCGAGGGCGTGCGGATCACCGTCGGCGAGACCGAGGCGAACGACATCCTGCTGCGGACCGCGGAGGCGTTCCGCAAGGAGCTGTAAGGAGCCGTACGGCCGTCGCGGAGGGCCGTTCGGCCCCGCTGACCTGCCCCGATGCCCCCTGACCCACCCCCGGTGTCAGGGGGCGTTCTCATATGCGCGATACTACTTTGTGAATGTATTCACGTTCACAAGCGAACGTGTCGTGCCCATAAGGCAGGGCATGTCCGGTGAACATGGGGCAACCGCCCCTTCGGCAGCAAAGGAGGCGTACCGTGCAGCTCGCGCTGGAGCCGGTGAACGTCGCCAGGTGGCAGTTCGGGATCACCACCGTCTACCACTTCCTCTTCGTCCCCTTGACGATCTCGCTGTCCGCCCTGACCGCGGGGATGCAGACCGCCTGGGTGCGCACGGGCAAGGACACCTACCTCAGGGCCACCAGGTTCTGGGGCAAGCTCTTCCTGATCAACATCGCCATGGGCGTGGTGACGGGCATCGTCCAGGAGTTCCAGTTCGGCATGAACTGGTCGGACTACTCGCGCTTCGTCGGCGACGTCTTCGGCGCCCCGCTGGCCTTCGAGGCGCTCATCGCGTTCTTCTTCGAGTCGACCTTCATCGGCCTGTGGATCTTCGGCTGGGACCGGCTGCCCCGCCGCATCCACCTGGCCTGCATCTGGATGGTCTCGATCGGCACGATCCTGTCGGCGTACTTCATCCTCGCCGCCAACTCCTGGATGCAGCACCCGGTCGGCTACCGCTACAACCCCGCGACCAAGCGCGCCGAGCTGACCGACTTCTGGGCCGTGCTCACCCAGAACACCGCGCTGGCGCAGTTCTTCCACACCATGTCCGCCGCGTTCCTGACCGGCGCCGCGTTCATGATCGGCATCTGCGCCTACCACCTGGCCCGCAAGCAGCACATCACGGTGATGCGCTCCTCGCTGCGCACGGCCCTGGTCGTCGCGGTCGTCGCCGGCGCGCTCACCGCGATCAGCGGCGACACCCTCGGCAAGGTCATGTTCAAGCAGCAGCCGATGAAGATGGCCGCCGCCGAGGCGCTGTGGGACGGCCAGAAGGGCGCGCCGTTCTCCGTCTTCGCCGTCGGCGACGTCAACAAGGGCCACAACAAGGTCGCCATCGACATCCCCGACCTGCTCTCCTTCCTGGCCACCGACGACTTCCACTCCCACGTCGGCGGCATCAACGACGTGAACAAGGCCGAGCAGCAGAAGTACGGCCCCGGCGACTACCGGCCGAACATCCCGGTCGCCTACTGGGGCTTCCGCTGGATGATCGGCTTCGGCGTCGTGTCCATCGCGGTCGGCGCGGCCGGCCTGTGGCTGACCCGGCGCAGAATCTGGGTCGCGGCCGAGCACCGCACCGGCGAGGACGAGGTGCCGCACCTGATGGTCACCTCACGGCTGCGCCTGGGCGACGGACTGTCCCGCTGGTACTGGCGGATCGCGCTGCTGACCATGGTCTTCCCGCTGCTCGCCAACTCCTGGGGCTGGATCTTCACCGAGACAGGCCGCCAGCCGTGGGTGGTCTACGGCCTGCTGCGGACCTCCGCCGCGGTCTCCCCCGGCGTCTCCACCGGCGAAGCGGTCACCTCGCTCACCGTCTTCACCGCGCTCTACGCGCTGCTCGCCGTCGTGGAGGTGCGGCTGCTGGCCACGTACGTCAAGGCCGGGCCCGCGGAGCTGACCGACGACGACCGCCGCTCCCCCACCCGGATCGGCGGCGACCACGACGACGCCGACGCCGACCGGCCGATGGCCTTCTCGTACTGAGCCCGGAAAGGAGCGCGAGATGCACCTGTACGACGTCTGGTTCGTCCTCATCGCCGTCCTGTGGACCGGCTACTTCTTCCTGGAGGGCTTCGACTTCGGGATCGGCGTGCTCACCGGGCTGCTCGCCCGCGACCGCACCGAGCGGCGCGTGCTGATCAACACCATCGGCCCGGTCTGGGACGGCAACGAGGTGTGGCTGCTCACCGCGGGCGGCGCCACCTTCGCCGCTTTCCCCGACTGGTACGCCACCCTCTTCTCCGGCTTCTACCTGCCGCTGCTGCTGATCCTGGTCTGCCTGATCGTGCGCGGCGTGGCCTTCGAGTACCGCGCCAAGCGCGACAGCGAGCGCTGGCAGCGCAACTGGGAGCATGCGATCTTCTGGACCTCGCTGCTGCCGGCGTTCCTGTGGGGCGTGGCCTTCGCCAACATCGCCTGGGGCGTGAAGATCGACGCGCACAAGGAGTACGTGGGCGGCTTCTGGAACCTGCTGCACCCGTACGCGCTGCTCGGCGGGCTGGTCACGCTGGCCCTCTTCACCTTCCACGGCGCGGTGTTCGCCTCGCTCAAGACGCTCGGGCCGATCCGCGAGCGGGCCAGGGCGTTCGCCACCGGCGCCGGGCTGGTCGCCGCCGTGCTCGCGGCGGGCTTCCTGGTCTGGACGCAGGCGCACAGCGGCAACACGCGCAGCCTGGTCACGCTGGTCGTGGCCGTCGTCGCGCTGGCCGCCGCGCTCGGCGCCAACCTCGCCGGGCGCGAGGGCTGGTCGTTCGCGTTCTCCGGCGTCACCATCGCGGCGGCGGTCGCGATGCTCTTCCTCACGCTGTTCCCCGACGTGATGCCCTCGACGCTGAACAGCGACTGGTCGCTGACCGTCTCCAACGCCTCCGCGACCCCGTACACGCTGCGGATCATGACCTGGTGCGCGGGCATCGCGACCCCGCTGGTGCTGCTCTACCAGGGCTGGACCTACTGGGTCTTCCGCAAGCGCATCGGCACGCAGCACATCGCACAGGCGGTGCACTGATGGGCGCGGGAGGCACGCGGACATCCACGGGAGGCAGGCGGACGTCCGCCGGCGGTGCACCGATGTTTCACGTGGAACACGAAGGGGGGCGAGGGGTGTGAAACCGGTCGATCCCCGGCTGCTGCGGTACGCGCGCGCCACGCGGGTCTTCCTCGCAGGCTCGGTCCTGCTGGGCCTGCTCGGCACGGCGCTGGTGGTCGCGCAGGCCGTCCTCATCGCGGACATCGTGGTCGGCGGCTTCCAGCACGGCGAGGGCGACGGCGCGCTGGGCGGACGCCTGGCGGCGCTGGCGGGCGTCGCCGTCGGCCGGGCGCTGGTGGCCTGGCTGACCGAGCTGTGCGCGTACCGGGCCGGCGCCGCGGTCAAGTCCCAGCTGCGCGCCCGGCTGCTGGAGCACGCCACCGCGCTCGGCCCCGGCTGGCTGACCGGCCGCCGCAGCGGCGAGCTGACCACGCTGGCGACGCGCGGCGTGGACGCGCTCGACGACTACTTCGCCCGCTACCTGCCGCAGCTCGCCCTCGCCGCGGTGGCGCCCGCGGTGGTGCTGGCCAGGATCGCCACCGCCGACTGGATCTCGGCGCTGACCATCGTGGTGACGCTGCCGCTGATCCCGGTGTTCATGGTGCTGGTCGGCTGGGCGACGCGGGAGCGGATGGACCGCCAGTGGCGGCTGCTGGGCCGGCTGTCCGGCCACTTCCTGGACGTCGTCGCCGGCCTGCCCACGCTCAAGGTCTTCGGCCGCGCCAAGGTCCAGGCGGAGAACATCCGCCGCATCACCGGCGACTACCGCAGGGCGACGCTGCGCACCCTGCGCATCGCGTTCCTGTCGTCCTTCGTGCTGGAGCTGCTCGCCACGATCTCGGTGGCGCTCGTCGCGGTCGGCATCGGCATGCGGCTGGTCCACGGCGAACTCTCCCTGCACACCGGGCTGCTGGTGCTGGTGCTCGCGCCCGAGGCGTATCTGCCGCTGCGGCAGGTGGGCGCGCAGTACCACGCGGCGGCGGAGGGCCTGGCGGCGGCGGAGGAGGTCTTCGAGGTCCTCCGGACCCCGCTGCCGTCCGCCGGGCGCGGCGCCGAGGGGGCGCCGTCCGCGCCGTCCGTGTCGCCTGTGTCGTCCGCGCCGTCCGCGCCGTCCGCGCCGTCCATGTCGTCCGTGTCGGACGCTGCCGCGCGTGCGCCGCTGTCCGCACCGGGCGTCGACGGCGCCGGGCGGGCCCTGATGCCCGCGCCCGACCTGCGTACCGCGGTGATCTGGGTCGACGGCGTCGAGGTACGGGAGGGCGGCGTGCTCCCCGCGACCACGCTGGTGCTCGCGCCCGGCGAGACGGTCGCGGTGACCGGTCCGAGCGGGGCCGGCAAGTCCACCCTGCTGGCCGCGCTGCTCGGCTTCGCGCCGCCCGCCGAGGGCCGCGTCCTGGTCGGCGGCGTCGACCTGGCCGACGTCGACCCGGCCTCCTGGCACCGGCAGATCGCCTGGGTGCCGCAGCGCCCCCACCTGTTCGCCGGCACGATCGCCGACAACGTACGGCTGGCCAGGCCGGACGCCACCGACGCGCAGGTGGCCGCCGCGCTGGCCGCCGCGGGCGCCGCGGACTTCGCCCGCCCGGACGACCCGGTCGGCGAGGACGGCGCGGGGCTCTCCGCGGGCCAGCGTCAGCGCATCGCCCTGGCCCGCGCCTTCCTGGCCGACCGCCCGCTGGTCCTGCTCGACGAGCCGACCGCCAACCTCGACGGCGACACCGAGGCCGCGGTCATCTCCTCCCTCCGCGACCTCGCCCGCGGCCGCACGGTCCTGATGACCGCCCACCGCCCGGCCCTGCTTCCTCTGGCCGACCGCACCCACGCGATTCCGGCCCCGGCAGCGGCGACGAGCGGAGCCGCGGACGCGGCCCGTCACGAGGCCCCGGCCCCGACGGCGGCTTCGGCGGTGGCTCCGGCGGTGGCTTCGCCCGCGGCTCCGGGGGTGGCTCGCCGGCCCGGATCTCAGCGCGACCAGGAGCGCAATCACGAGCGCGGGCTGGCGCGGGGGCTCGGACTCGGGGGCATGGCCGGGTTCCGCGGTCGGTTCGGGGCCGCCGCCGGGCTGGGGGTGCTCGCGCTGGTGTCCGCGGTCGGGCTGATGGCGACCTCGGGATGGCTGATCAGCCGCGCCGCGCAGCAGCCGCCCGTGCTCTACCTGATGGTCGCCGTCACCGCGACCCGCGCCTTCGGCATCGGACGGGCCGTCTTCCGCTACGGCGAGCGGCTGATGGGCCACGACGCCGTCTTCCGCGCCCTCGCCGAGGTCCGGGTACGCGTCTACGCCCGGCTGGAGCGCCTCGCACCCGCGGGCCTGGGCCTGACCGGCCGCGGCGACCTGCTCTCACGCCTGGTCGCCGACGTCGACTCGGTCCAGGACCACTACCTGCGCTGGCTGCTGCCCGCCGTGACCGCGGGCGTCACGGCCACCGCCGCCGCCGCGTTCACCGGCTGGCTGCTGCCGGCCGCCGGGCTGATCCTCGCCGCCGGCCTGCTCCTGGCGGGCGCCGCCGTGCCCGCGCTCTCCGCGACCGTGGCCCGTAGGACCGAGAGCCGTACGGCGCCGGCCCGCGGCGAGCTCTCCGCCCGTGTGCTCGCGCTGTTCACCGGCACCGCCGAGCTGACCGTGGCGGGCGCGCTGCCCGCCCGCCGGCAGGACGCCGTCCGCGCGGACGACGCCCTGCGCCGGATCGGCGCGCGCTCGGCCGCCGCGACCGCGCTCGGGTCCGGTCTGACCGCCCTGGTCAGCGGCCTGACCGTGACGGCCTGCGCCTGGGTGGGGGTACGGGCCGCCGCCGCGGGCCGGCTGGACGGCGTCCTGCTCGCGGTGGTCGTGCTGACGCCGCTCGCCGCGTTCGAGGCGGTCGCGGGGATGCCGCTCGCCGCCCAGCAGCGCCGGCGCAGCCGCCGTGCGGCCGAACGCGTACGGGAGGTGCTGACCGCGCCCGTCCCGGTGCGTGAGCCGGACGCGCCGCAGGACCCGCCCGCGAGCCCGTACCCGCTGGCGGTCCGCGCGCTGACGGCCCGCCACCCCGGCCGGGTCGAACCCGCGCTGCGCGGCGTCGACCTGACCCTGACCCCGGGCCGCCGGGTGGCCGTGGTCGGGCCGTCGGGGGCCGGCAAGACCACGCTCGCGCACGTCCTGCTGCGGTTCCTGGACGCGGAGTCCGGCACGTACACGCTGGCCGGCCGGCCCGCCGCGGACCTCGAAGGGGACGCCGTACGCCGCCTGGTCGGCCTGTGCGCGCAGGACGCGCATGTCTTCGACAGCACCGTGCGGGAGAATCTGCGCCTCGCCAGGCCCGGCGCGTCCGACGCCGAGTTGCGCGAGGCGCTGGCCGCTGCCCGGCTGGACGTCGACCTGGACATGGCGGTGGGCGAGCACGGCGCCCGGCTCTCCGGCGGCATGCGGCAACGCCTCGCGCTGGCCCGCGCGCTGCTCGCCCGCTTCCCCGTACTGATCCTGGACGAGCCCGCCGAGCACCTCGACGTGCCGACCGCGGACGCGCTCACCGCGGACCTGCTGGCCGCGACCCGCGGCACCACCACGCTGCTCATCACGCACCGCCTGGCCGGCCTCGCGGCGCCGGACGCCGTCGACGAGATCCTCGTCCTCGACGCCGGCCGGGTGGTCCAGCGCGGGACCTACGCGGAACTGGCCGCGGCGGACGGCCCGTTCCGCCGCACGCTGGAACGCGAGCGCGCGGCGGACGCGGCGGCGACGGCCGGTGCGGGTCACGCGAGTGCGGGTGCGGGTCACGCGGGTGCGGCAGGTGCGGCCGGCACGGCGCAGGAGGTGGTCGCCGCCCTCGCGCGCTGAGGGGACGGGCGGGGCGCCGCCGGCCCGGGGGGAGCGGCGGCAGGTGCGGGGCGGCGGCAGCGTTCAGCGGCGCGGGCGGGCCCGCCGCCACGCTTCAGCCCTGGCGCCGCGCCGCGACGATCCGCTCGATGACCTGGGCGACGCCGTCCTCCTCGTTGGACGCCGTGCGGTGGGTGGTGGCGGCGAGGACGGCCGGGTGCGCGTTGGCGACCGCGTAGGACGTGCCGGCCCAGCCGAGCATCGCGAGGTCGTTGGGCATGTCGCCGAAGGCGACCACCTCCGCGGCGATCACCCCGCGCTCGGCGCAGCACTTGGCGAGCGTGCTCGCCTTGCTCACCCCCGCCCCGCTGATCTCCAGCAGCGCGGTCTCGCTCGATCGGGTGATCTCGGCCTGTCGGCCGGCGACCCGCAGCGCCGCCGCCAGAAAGGCGTCCGGGTCCTGGTCCGGGTGCTTGGCCAGCAGCTTCAGCAGCGGCTGGTCGAGGTCCTCGGCGAGCAGCTGCTCCAGCGGCGCGGGCGCACCGCTGTCCGGCTCACCGGGCGCGTAGCCTGGCTCGCGCCGGAAGACGTGCGCGCGCTCCACCGCGAACGCCGTGCCGGGCAGCGCCTCGCGCAGCGCCCGCGCGACCTCCAGCGCGTCGGTCTCCGGCAGCGGGAACGCCTCGACGAGCGCACCGGTCCGCACCTCGTACAGCCCGGCGCCGTTGGCCACGATCGCCAGCCCGTGCCCGGCCAGCACATCGGCGACCACGCCGAGCCAGCGCGCCGGACGCCCGGTGACGAAGAACACGTCGATACCGGCGGCCTCGGCCGCGGCGAGCGCGTCGACCGTGCGCCGCGACACCGTCCTGGCGTCGCGCAGCAGGGTTCCGTCGAGGTCGGTGGCGATCAGGCGGACAGCGGGCGCGGGCAGCAGCGGGTCTGCGGAAGCGGGTGGGATCACCCGACCATCCTCCCGTACTGCACCCATGCCCCGGGCAGGGGTCGCGGAAGCGGCCTCGGAAGCGGCTTCAGCGGTGGTGCGCGTCGGGGACGGACGGGGAGGCGTACGGGCGGGGGCGGCTG
>JAJSZB010000183.1:0-13324 GCA_050613715.1 Streptomyces sp. IBSBF 3018 | reverse complement strand
CCCGCCGACCGCCCCCGCCCGGACCCCCGGCTCACCCGTACGACAGCTTCGAGCACGGGTTCGCGTCCGCGCTCCGCGCCTGCTGCGTGATCGCCGTGGACAGCGGCTTCGGCGTCGCCGCGGCGGTCTTCGCGTAGTCCTGGCCGAGCACCAGGTTGATGCCGTCGATGTTCAGCGGGACCAGCTCCGCGCCGGGGAAGAGCGTGGCCAGCGACTTGGCCTGCGCGGCGTCCGCCGAGCCGTACTCCACCCGCGTCGTCGGGTGGTCCTGCGACTTGGCGGTGGAGGTGCCGGTCACCGTGAAGTGGTCGGCGGTGAGCTTGTCCGCGGCCTTGCCGGCCAGCCCGGTGGTCGTGGTGCCGTTGAAGACGTCGACCGCTATGCCGGTGCCGTCCACGGTCGGCGCCGGGGTCGGCTTGGGCTGCACCTTGCCGGAGGCGTTGACGCCCTGCAGCGTGCGGTCCGCGCGCAGCTCGGCGAACAGGTCGTCCACGTCCGGGTGCACCAGGTCGATGCGCGGGCCGTCGTACTTCCACGGCGCGGTGATGAACTGGATGTTCTTCAGGTCGATGCCCTTGAGCGACAGGCCGAACGACATCAGCTTGCTCGCGCTGCCCAGCCCCGGGTCGACGGTCAGCGACTTGGTCGCCGCGTCCGCCAGCGGCAGCAGCGTGGTCGGGTTCATGCCGTTCTTCTTGACCTTGCTGATCAGCGCGGACAGGAACGCCTGCTGCCGCATCATCCGGCCGACGTCGGAGTTGTCGCCGACGCCGTGCCGCACCCGGACGTAGTCCAGCGCCTTCTGCCCGGACAGGTTCTGCATCCCGGCCTGGAGGACGACGTTGCCCTTGTGACCGAGGTTGGGGTTCATGTCCCCCTGGTAGATGTCGTTGGGCACGCAGACCTCGACGCCGTGCACGGCGGAGGTCATGGCCGCGAAGCCGGCGAAGTCGACCACCATGGTGTGGTCCACCCGCAGGCCGGAGAGCTTCTCGACGGTGTTCTGGGTGCAGGCCGGGTTGCCCTTGGCAGTGTTGCCCATGGAGAAGGCCGAGTTGAACTGCGCCTTGGGCTGGTCCGGCGACCACTTGCCGTCCGGCAGCAGGCACGGCGGTATGTCCACCAGCGAGTCGCGGGGTATGGATATGCCCACCGCGTGCTTGTGGTCGGGGTAGACATGCAGCAGGATCGTGGTGTCCGAGCGGCCGATCGGGCCGGCCGCCGAGCCGCCGAGCTTGCCGTTCTCGCCGGAGCGGGTGTCGGAGCCGATCAGCAGGACGTTCACCGGCTTGTCGCCGTTGGCGTCGGCCTGCGCGGCGGCCGGGCGGTTCTTGCTCAGTCCGGCCGAGTCGAAGGTGCTGATGTTGGCGTTGAGCTTGAGGTAGATCGCCCCGCCGGCGCCGACCACCAGCACCACGAGCGCCACGGCGATGCCGATGACCCAGCGCTTGCGGCTGCGCTCGCGCCTGCGCCCACGTACGCCCATTCCCACACCTTCGGTCCGGTGGCTTGCGCGCACTCGACGGAAGCCCCACGTTTACCACTTGGTTCGGGCGGAATATATGACTCCCGTCACACTCCGTCCGGTCCGGGCCATGGCCCGGCGAACCACTGTACGGGCTGAAAATGTGGACGCGGTTAAATGTGAGAAGGGCCTCCCGAAAGCCCCGAAAGCAGCCATTCCGGCACGCGCCGAAATCGCCGCGCCCAGGCCGGGTCACTGCATATGGTCACGCAATGCGTCGTCGAGATGACGGTACGGATGGAAGAGGCCGTCGAGCCCGGTGAGCGCGAGCAGTTTCCTGGTGGCCCGCAGGTCGCAGGCCATGGCCACCCGGCCGCCGCGGTCGGTGATCCGGCGGCGGGCGCGCACCAGCAGCGAGAGCCCGAAGCAGTCGATGAACTCCACCGGGCCCAGGTCCAGCACCACGGTCAGCGGCGCCGGGCCCTGCGCGGCGGCGGCCAGATGCGGCTCGATCGCGTCCGCGCTGCCGAGGTCGATCTCGCCGCGCAGCTCCACCACCGTCACCGCTCCGAGCCGGTAGCTGCGGGCGTGCTCGGTCGGCGGCGGTACGGCGTCACCCGCGCGTGACTGCTCCCCCTGCTGCACCGTACGTCCCCCTCGTAACGCCAGCCCCACGCGTGACCTGCGGCAACCGTAGTGCCACCCCGCGGCCGCCCGGGAGGGCGTTGCGGACATAGAGGGACGTTATTCACCCCGGGGAGTGAAGATCAAGAACACCGGCCGCGCCCGGCCGGATTCACAGGTGCGGACCTCCGGGCCGCGGGCGGCGCGACGTCGCCGGCCGGCGCTCACAGGTCCCGCTGGAAGGCGTGCAGCCAGTCCAGCGACGCCGTGGTGTCCAGCGCCATCCGGTCCAGCGCGTCCATCGCCCGGGTGTACTCGGCCACCTCGTCGACCTTGTCGATGTAGAGCGCGCCGGTCAGCTGTTCCAGGTAGACCAGGTCCGGCAGGTCGGACTCGGGGAAGCTCAGCAGGGTGAAGGCGCCTCCGCCCGCCGCGTGGCCGCCGGCCGCGAAGGGGAGGATGCGCACGCCGACGTTCGGCGCCTCGGCGGCCTCCAGCAGATGGCGTACCTGCTCCCGCATCATCGACGGAGTGCCGAACGGACGCCGCAGCGCGCCCTCGTCCATCACCGCCACGAAGTGCGGGGCCTGCTCGGAGACCAGGAGCTTCTGCCGCTCCAGACGCAGACCGACCCGGCGCTCCACCCAGGGCTCGGCCGCCTCGGGGTGGCCGAGCCGGATCACCGACCTTATGTACTCCTCGGTCTGCAGCAGCCCGTGCACGAACTGCACCTCGAAGGTGCGGATCAGCGCGGCGGACTCCTCCAGGCCGACGTAGGTCTGGAACCAGGTCGGCATGACCTCGCCGTAACCGTGCCACCAGCCGGCCGCGTTGGCCTCGCGGACCAGGCCGAGCATGGCCAGGCGCTCGCCGTCGTCGGTGACTCCGTACAGGGTGAGCAGGTCGGCGACGTCCCGCTCCTTGAAGCTGACCCGTCCCAGCTCCATGCGGCTGATCTTCGACTCGGACGCGCGGATCGAGTACCCCGCGTCCTCTCTGCTGATGCCCCGGGTCTCCCGCAGTCGCCGCAGCTGCGCACCCAGCAGCATTCGTCGCACGATGGACCCGCCTCCCGGCTGCCCTGCACTCATAGGTCACGCTCCGCCCTCGGCTCATCAGCAGTCTGCCACTAATGCACTGCGGGCAGTACCCATTCGGTCACTCTCCAACGCCGCGTGCATCATTGCATGCAGATGCACGTGCAGACGCTCTTGCATCACAGGGTGCCGATCCATGAGCATGGGGGTCGTGCAGACACCTCGGGGGCTCGCATGAGGGCAGAGGCCACGGCAGTGCTGGAACCGTTATGGCAAGGCGTGCTCGCGCCCGAGCGACTCACC
This sequence comes from Streptomyces sp. IBSBF 3018, assembly GCA_050613715.1. Classification (GTDB taxonomy): domain Bacteria; phylum Actinomycetota; class Actinomycetes; order Streptomycetales; family Streptomycetaceae; genus Actinacidiphila. Next base: position 9,895 of record JAJSZB010000183.1, on the reverse strand, counting down.
GCCAACCACGGGGCCACCTGCGAGCTGCCCGCGGCACTCGAATCGGTCCGCGAGGCCCGCAGGTTCACCACGTCGACGCTCCAGTGCTGGGATCTGGCCGCGCTGCGCGAGTCGATCGAGCTGGTCGCCTCCGAGCTGGTCACCAACGCGCTGCGGTACGCCGTGCCGGTGGGCGCGGTCGGCACTCCCATCCGGCTGAGCCTGGTGCGCTGGACCTCGCGCGTGGTGTGTGCGGTGCGCGACCCCAGCGGGGTCGCGCCGATCGCCAAGGACCCCGACTACGTGGCCGAGACCGGCCGCGGCCTGCACCTGGTCGAGTCGTACAGCGAGAACTGGGGATGGCACCCGCTGAACGGCGCCGGCAAGGTGGTCTGGGCGCTGTTCCTCGCACCCGTCGCGATGTGCAAGGAATGAACGCCCAGTAAAGGGCGATAAAAAGCGAATGGTGCCGTTATGGCATCGGACGGCCGTCGCGGTCGTACGGCCGTCACGGCATCAGGTGGTCGAACTCCCCCGCCTTGACGCCGATGATCATCGATTCGATCTCGGCGCGCGTGTATATGAGCGCGGGGCCGTCCGGAAAGCGTGAATTGCGTACGGCGACGTCGCCGTCGGGCAGCGCCGCGAACTCCATGCATGTGCCATTGGCGTTGCTGTGACGGCTCTTCTGCCAGACGACGCCCGTAAGGTCTTCTGCCGCCATTCCGTTGTGCGTTTGGCGCATCAGCTTCTCCCCATAAGTGCCTTGCCTGGTACCGGAGATGATAACTCGTGATGCGAGCACGTGCATCTGCACGTGCAAGTGCACGTGCAGTCACTGGCCGTGATCCCCACCCCCAGTCGTCGTCTGCCCGTTCGGCGGCGGGAAATCCCGGCGGGATACGGCTGGCGGGTCGGATATGATATTGACGGTCCGTAGTTGGACGAACTCACTCCGCGCAACGAATCGGGAGCAGCCTGCAATGGCTCGTCACCTCATCACCTCCGCCCTGCCCTATATCAATGGGATCAAGCACCTGGGCAACATGGTGGGGTCCATGCTCCCGGCGGACGTCTACTCCCGTTACCTGCGCCAGCGCGGCCACGAGGTCCTCTACATCTGCGGAACCGACGAGCACGGCACGCCCGCGGAACTCGCCGCCAAGGAGGCCGGACTTCCCGTCGACGTCTTCTGCGCGCAGGCGCACGACGCGCAGAAGGCGATCTACGACGGCTTCGAGCTGTCTTTCGACCACTTCGGCCGCAGTTCCTCGGCGCAGAACCGGGAGATCACCCAGGAGTTCGCCCGCGCGCTCCACGCCAACGGCTTCATCGAGGAGCGGGCCATCCGGCAGGTCTACTCGCTGGACGACGAGCGCTTCCTGCCCGACCGCTACATCGTCGGCACCTGCCCGCACTGCGGGTACGACAAGGCGCGCGGCGACCAGTGCGAGAACTGCACCCGGGTGCTCGACCCCACCGACCTCATCGAGGCGCGCTCCGCGATCAGCGGCAGCGACCGGCTGGAGGTCCGCGACACCAAGCACCTCTTCCTCCTCCAGTCCGCGCTGGCCGGCGAGGTCGAGGCGTGGATCGACGCCACCAGCGCCGACTGGCCGACCCTGGCCTCCTCGATCGCCCGCAAGTGGCTCACCGAGGGGCTGCAGGACCGCGCGATCACGCGCGACCTCGAATGGGGCGTCCCCGTCCCCGCCGACACCTGGCCCGAACTGGCCGCCGAGGGCAAGGTCTTCTACGTCTGGTTCGACGCGCCGATCGAGTACATCGGTTCCACCAAGGAATGGGCGGACGAGGATCCGGCGAACCGCGACTGGAAGTCGTGGTGGTGGCAGGCGGACTCCGGCGAGAATCCCGTCCGCTACACGGAGTTCATGGCGAAGGACAACGTGCCCTTCCACACCGTGATGTTCCCCGCCACCCAGCTGGGCACACGCGAGCCGTGGAAGAAGGTCGACCACGTCAAGGCGTTCAACTGGCTGAACTACTACGGCGGGAAGTTCTCCACCTCGCAGCGCCGCGGCGTCTTCACCGACGCCGCGCTCGACCTGCTGCCCGCCGACTACTGGCGCTACTTCCTGATGGCCAACGCACCGGAGTCCGACGACACCTCCTTCACCTGGGAGCTGTTCGCGTCCTCGGTGAACAAGGACCTGGCCGACACCCTCGGTAACTTCGTCAACCGGGTGCTGTCCTTCTCCCGCAAGCGGTTCGGCGACGAGGTGCCGGCCGGCGCGAAGCCCGGGGCCGTCGAGGCGCGGCTGGGCGAGCAGATCGCCGCCCTGCTCACCGAGTACGAGACCCACATGGACACCCTCCAGTTCCGCAAGGCCGCCCAGGCGCTGCGGGCACTGTGGAGCGCGGGCAACTCCTATCTGGAGGAGAAGGCGCCCTGGCTGGAGATCAAGACCGACCCGGAGGGCGCGGCGCTGACGCTGCGCACCGCGATGAACCTGATCCACCTGTACGCGGTGGTCTCCGAGCCGTTCATCCCCGCCTCGGCGAAGGCGATGCGCGGGGCGTTCGCCCTGCCGGCCGACGACGCCACGTGGGTCACCCCCCAGCAGGCCGCAGCCCTGGACGCGGTGCCCGCGGGCACACCGTTCACGGTCCCGCCGGTCCTGTTCGCGAAGATCACCGACGAGGACCTGGAGTCGTACATCACCCGCTTCGGCGGCGACCCGGAGGCCACCGGGACCGGCCAGTAGGACGCCCAGTCGTACCTGCGGTAGCATCGCGGGTATGAAGCTGAGTATCAGTCTGCCCGAGTCCGATGTGGACTTCGTCGACGAGTACGCGGCCATGACGTCCGCCGAGTCCCGGTCCGCCGTGATCCACGCGGCGATCGAGATGCTGCGCTCGGCACGGCTGGAGGACGAGTATGCGGCGGCGTGGGACGAGTGGGACGCCTCCGAGGACGCCCGGTTGTGGGAGTCGACGGCTTCCGACGGGGCGTCCGGGTGAGGCGCGGCGACATCTATCTCGTCGACCTGGAGCCGGTCCGGGGCAGCGAGGCCAGCAAGGCACGCCCGGCGGTCGTCGTCTCCAACGACGCGGCCAACCGCTCCGTCGAGCGGCACGGCCGCGGCGTGGTCACGGTGGTGCCGGTCACGGGCAACACCGAGCGCGTCTACGCCTTCCAGGTCCTGCTGCCCGCCGGGGAGAACGGCCTGACGAAGGACTCCAAGGCTCAGTGCGAGCAAGTACGGGCCGTCGCCGTGGAACGACTCGTCAAACGGCTCGGCGAGGTGTCGCCGCAGGCCGCACTGTCCATCGACGCGGCACTCCGGCGCCACCTCGCCCTGTGAGCGGCGCGACCGCTCAGGCGGACAAGGACTGCACGTCGCCCATCACCACCACCGGGTGGAGGGCTGGGTCGAGGGTGCGCAGCAGGGTCACCATCACGGGCTTGGGGAGGCTGACGCAGCCCTCGGTGGGGCCGCCGTGGTCGACGTGGAGCCAGATGCCGCCGCCGCGGGACTCGCCCATGGGGCGGGTCCAGTCGCGCGGGGACATGCCGGGCTTGCGGTTGTAGTTGATCGCGATGACGTAGTCGAAGGCGCCGGCCAGCGGTTCGCCGTCGACGCCGGTGCCGTGCACGTCGAAGCCGATCGGCGCGTGGTCGTAGCTGAGCTTGGTGCCGGGGGAGGGCAGCCGGCCGCCGGCGTCGGTGAGCGTGAACACGCCGATGGGCGAGCGCAGATCGCCGGTGTGGTGGTGGTCGGACCAGCCGTGCGCCGCGTTGTGCGCGCGCCAGGGCGGCCCGGCGGGGGCCCAGCCGCCCCGGGCGTCGCGGCGGAAGAGCCGGACGGTCGAGGTGGTCGCGTCGTGCCCGTCGCCGGTGACCAGCACCGCCTGCTCGGCGTCCGCGGGTATCTGCGCGCGGGTACGGGGGCCGACGCCGGGCAGTTGCGCGGGCGCGGTGGTCTCGGCGGGCGCGGTGGGCGGCGCGGAGCCGTCGGGCTGGGGCGCCCCGCGGCCGGCCCGGCCCACCGCGGGCTGCCCGCTGGTGAGCGGCGCGACGTCGGCGATCCGGGACGGCCGCGCCCCCGACTCCTGCCCCGCGCCGCACCCGGCGACCAGCGCGGCGGCGGCCAGCACACCCGTACAGGCCAGCACCGCGACCGGCACGGACACGGCGGCGCGACGGCGGCGGTGACGGCGGGACGCCAGGGGACGGCAGGACGAGAGGGACCGGAGAGAGCGACGGAGACGCGGGGGACGGCGGAACGGATCGGTGGACATGGCGGCGTACGGGCCTTTCACGAGGCAGGACCGGAGTCGGGGGCCGGAAGTCGGCGCCCCGGACCGGGCCGGGAGTCAGGGCCCGGGGCGGAGCCCGGGATCGGCGTCGGGGATCAGGGCCCCGGGTCGGAGCCCGAGGTCAGCGGCGTAAGTCAGGACCCCGGGTCGGAGCCCGAGGTCGGCATCGGGGATCAGAAGGCGTCGGGCGGGCGCGCGGTCAGGAGAAGTCCGCGCCGGCGATCAGCTCGCGGGCGCGCGTCTCCTGCTCGGGGGTGGGGTCGGCCAGGCACGCGGTGGCGACGACGACCGCGGGCGAGCCCGAGCCGTCGGCGAGCATCGCGCCCAGCTGCTCGGTGCCGCCGACCGCCCGGCACGCGCCGAGCACGCTCTCGCCGCTCACGCCGGACCGGCCGGCCCCCCGCGCCTTGTCGGCCATGCTCTGGTTCAGCGACAGCGTGAACTGCACCAGCACGCCGTCCGTGTCCAGCATCCGCACCAGCGGCGTGCAGAAGTCGTCGCGCTGGCCGGCGCAGCCGCCCTTGGGCAGCGCGAGGTCCTGCGAGGACACGTACGCCCTGGTGCTGTCCTGCGCGACGAGCACCGACCACGTCGCGGGCACCGCCACCCGCAGCCCGCTGAGCGTGGGGAACGCGCGCGGCATCGCGGTGGGCGCCGACGTGGCGTCCCACGGCGTCGTGGGCACGGCCGTCGGCGGCGCGCTGCCGGCCGCCGGGTCGGAGGCGGTGCCGGACGCGGCGCCGGGGGAGGTCGGCCCGAGCGTGCCGGGGACGGTCGGCGCGAGCGTGCCGGTGGCGTCCGGCGGCGGGCTGCCGCCCGGATCGGTGGCACCCGGCAGCAGCAGTCCCGCGGCGGCGACCGCGAGCACCGCGGTCGCAGACAGGCCCGCGGCCCGGCGCCGCCTGCGGCGCCGTACCCGTTCCCGTACGCTCTCCAGCCGCTGGGCGGGCGCGGGCAGTTGGGGCACGGCGCGCTCCAGCAGCACGCGCAGCTCCTGCTCCTCGCGGGCGCCCTCGGGGGGGAGGTCAGTCATCGCGCTCGCCCCCGTCCACGGCGACGGCGGCCGGCAGCCGGGACCGCAGCGAGTGCAGCGCCTTGGACGCCTGGCTCTTGACCGTGCCCTCCGAGCAGCGCAGCACGGCCGCGGTCTCCGCGACGCTCAGGTCCTCGAAGTAGCGCAGCACCACGACCGCGCGCTGACGCACCGGCAGCGAGCGGATCGCCGCGGCCAGCGCGTCCTCCAGGTCGACCGCGGCGAACGGGTCGCTCGCCGCGGCCCGGTCCGGCAGCTCCCCGTGCGGGAGTTCGCCCCGCCAGCGCCGCCGCCACCAGGAGGCGTGCGTGTGCACCAGCGCCTTGCGCGCGTACGCTTCGGGGTTCTCCGCGGCGATCCGCGACCACTTGGGCCAGATCCTGGCCAGCACGGTCTGCAGCAGGTCCTCCGCGAGGTGGGCGTCGCCCGTGAGCAGCCAGGCGACGCGGAGCAGTCTCGGGCCCCGCGCCGCCACCCACTCCTCGAACCCCGGTTCGCTCACCGTCTGTCCTCTCCACACCCCTCCAACCGGGTGCGGCCCCGGCGAGGTTGCCCGGGCGCCGGGTTCAGGACTTGGGCGCGGGGCGCCGCAGGCTGAGGTGCAGCTCGCGCAGCCGCGCCTCCGAGACCTCCGACGGCGCTCCCATGAGCAGGTCCTGCGCGTTCTGGTTCAGCGGGAACGCGATCGTCTCCCGGATGTTGGGCTCGTCCGCGAGCAGCATCACCATGCGGTCGACGCCCGGCGCGATGCCACCGTGCGGCGGCGCGCCGAAGTGGAACGCGCGCAGCATCCCGCCGAACTCCGCCTCCACGGTCTGCCTGTCGTAGCCCGCGATCTCGAACGCGCGGTACATCACCGCGGGTTCGTGGTTGCGGATCGCGCCGGAGGACAGCTCGATGCCGTTGCAGACGATGTCGTACTGCCAGGCCAGGACGTCCAGCGGGTCCTTGGTGTCCAGCGCTTCGAGCCCGCCCTGCGGCATGGAGAACGGGTTGTGGGAGAACTCGATCTGCCCGGTGTCCTCGTTGCGCTCGAACATCGGGAAGTCCACGATCCAGCAGAACCGGAAGACGTTCTCCTCGAACTGCCCGGCGCGCTTGGCCGCCTCGACCCGGACCGGGCCCATGATCCGGGAGACCTCGTCGAACTCCCCGGCCCCGAAGAAGATCGCCGTGCCCGGCTCGGCGCCCACCGCGGCGACGAGCGCGGCGGTGTCGTCCTCGGTGAGGAACTTGGCGATCGGGCCGCTGAGTTCGTACTTCTCCGCGGAGCCGCCGACCCGTACCCAGGCCAGGCCCTTGGCGCCGAGCGAGACCGCGTACTCGCCGAGCGAGTCGAAGAACTTCCGCGGCTGGTCGGCGGTGTCGGGCACGGCCAGCGCGCGGACGTGCTTGCCGGCGAACGCCTTGAAGCCGGAGTCGGCGAAGACCGCGGAGACGTCGACCAGTTCGAGCGAGGTGCGCAGGTCCGGCTTGTCGTTGCCGTACTTCAGCATCGACTCGCGGAACGGGATGCGCGGGAACGGCGAGGTGACCGTGCGGCCGCCGCCCAGCTCGGTGAACAGGTCGGTCATCACCTTCTCGATGACGCCGAAGACGTCCTCCTGCTCCACGAAGCTCATCTCGACGTCGAGCTGGTAGAACTCGCCGGGCGAGCGGTCGGCGCGGGAGTCCTCGTCGCGGAAGCACGGCGCGATCTGGAAGTAGCGGTCGAAGCCGGAGATCATCAGCAGCTGCTTGAACTGCTGCGGGGCCTGCGGCAGCGCGTAGAACTTGCCGGCGTGCACCCGGGAGGGCACCAGGAAGTCGCGGGCGCCCTCCGGCGAGGTGGCCGACAGGATCGGGGTGGCCATCTCGTTGAAGCCGAGCGCGGTCATCTCCCGGCGCAGGAAGGAGATCACCTGGGTGCGCAGCATGATGTTGCGGTGCATGCGCTGTCGGCGCAGGTCGAGGAAGCGGTTGGTGAGCCGCAGCTCCTCGTTCGCGTTGTCCTCGGGAAAGACCGGGAAGGGCAGCGGGTCGGCGGCGCCGAGCACCTCCAGGGAGGTCACCTCGACCTCGACCTCGCCGGTCGGCAGCTCCGGGTTGACGTTCTCCGCGGCGCGGGCCACGACCCGGCCGTCCACGCGCACCACGGACTCCTTGGACTGGCTGCTGAGCTGCTCGTACACCGGCGATCCCGGGCGCGCGACGAGCTGGGTGAAACCGTAGTGGTCGCGCAGGTCGACGAAGAGGATGCCGCCCAGATCGCGGCGATTGTGCAGCCAGCCGGACAGGCGGACGTCGGTGTCGACGTCGGTGGCGCGCAGCTCTCCGCAGGTGTGGGACCGGTACCGGTGCATCGTTCGTCCAAGTCGTCGGTTCGGTGGGGACGCGCGGCTCGGCGTGGCGGCCGCGGGGTGAACCCCGACAGCCTACCGGCGGCACCGGCCCGCTCCCCATTCGGATACGTTGACCCATACCACCCTTGTCCTCCTAAACTGGGCGAATGCGCACCGAGGACGTCCTCGCGGCCGCGGGCTACGGCCTGTGGCAGTGGGACGAATCCACCGGAACCGTCACGGTCGACGGCCGCGCGGCCCGCCTGCTGGGACTGTCCGGAGGCCCCGCCACGCACCGCTCGGCCGCGGTACGGGCCTGCCTGCACGCCTCGGACTACGTGGCGCTGGCCTCCGCGGTCTCGCTGGCCACCGCGGAGGGCACGGTGGCCGAGTCGCTGCTGCGCGTGGTGGGCCGGGACGGCAGCGTGACGCGCACCGTGCGGGCCCGGCTGCGGCCGCAGGGCCCGCTGCTCAGCGGCACCGTGCACGAGGTGCGCGAGCGGGCCGGCCGGGGCCCGGGCGCCGCGCCGGCGGACTGGCGGCGCTCGCGGGAGGCGTTCCTGCTGGACGCGGGCCGCGCGCTGGCCGAGGCGGACTCCACCGCGGAGGTGCTGCGGGTCGCCTCCACGCTGTCCATGCCCGGCTTCTCCCCCGACGGCCTGGCGGTCTTCGGCGTCGAGGGCGACCGGCTGGTGCTCATCGGCCACCACGGCCAGGACGGCGCCGCCGCCAACGACGCCTTCGACGGCATGCCGCTGGCCGCGGACTACCCGGCCGCCCAGGTCGCCCGCACCGGCCAGGCGGTCTACGTGGCCAGCCCGCAGGAGTACGAGCGGCGCTTCCCGGGGATCTGGCCGGTGGTCAGGACCTTCGAGCGGGTCTCGTGGGCGTATCTGCCGCTGACCGTGGCCGGCACCACGATCGGCGCCTGGATGGCGGCGTTCCGCGAGCCGGTGCTGTTCACGCCGGACGAGCGGTCGGTGCTCACCACGGTGGCCCGGATGCTCGGCCAGGCGCTGTCGCGGGCCCATGTGCACGAGTCCGAGCGGGCCCTGTCCGACGGCCTGCAGCGCACCATGCTGCCGGTGCGCGAGCCCGGCATCGACGGGATGGCGGTCGCCGCCCGCTACGTGCCCACCGGCGGCGGGCTCCAGGTCGGCGGCGACTGGTACGACGTGATCGCACTGCCCTCGGGCAGCACCGCCATCGTCATCGGCGACGTGCAGGGGCACGACGTGCGGGCGGCCGGCCTGATGGGCCAGCTGCGCATCGCGCTGCGGGCGTACGCCGCCGAGGGGCACGGCCCGGACGCGGTGCTCTCGCGCGCCTCCCGTTTCCTGGCCGGCCTCACCCAGGAGGCCGATCCCGACGACGTGCGCTTCGCGACCTGCCTGTATCTGGAGGTCGACCCGGCGACCGGCAGCGTGGACGTGGCCAGGGCGGGCCATCCGGAGCCGGCCGTCCGGCTGGGCGACGGCACCACGATCGTGCGCCGCACCCCCGGCGGGCTGCCGCTGGGCATCGAGCCGGACAGCGACTACCCCACCGCGCGGCTGGCGCTGGAGCCCGGCGAGGTGCTGCTGCTGTGCACCGACGGGCTGATCGAGACCGGCGGGCACGACCTGGACACCGGCTGGAACCGGGTTTTCGAGGTCTTCGAGGCCGGCCCCTCCGACGATCTGGAGGAGCTGGCGGACTCCCTGGTCAGGGCGGTGCACGGGCCGGCCTCGCACCACACCACCGGGCCGCTGGCCGACCGCCGCGAGGACGACATCGCGCTGGTGCTGCTGCGCCGCGACCCGGACGGCCCGACCTGCGCGGTGCCGGTGCGCCGCACGGTGCTGCGGGTGGCGCAGAACGCGCCGGCCCAGATCAGCGCCGCCCGCGACGACGTCCGGGCGCTGCTGCACGACTGGCGGTCACCCGACCAGGTGGAGTCCGCGGTGCTGCTGGTCTCCGAGCTGATCACCAACGTGCTGGTGCACACCGACGAGGACGCGGTGCTCACCGCGCAGGTCATCGGCATGCCGGGCACCCGCAGACTGCACGCGGAGGTCGGCGACCGCTCCGACGACATGCCGCACCGGCGCAGCCCCGGCGAGATGGCCTCCTCCGGGCGCGGTCTGGTGCTGATGGAGGAGCTGGCCGACGCGTGGGGTGTGGACCCGCGCGGCGACGGCAAGGCCATCTGGTTCGAGATCGACGAGTAGCCGGGCGGGCCGCCCGGGGAGGCGGCGGCCGCGCGGGCCCGGGGGCGCGCAAGGGTCCGGGATGGAGGGGG